>JBMSKG010000288.1:0-3403 GCA_049419625.1 Paracoccaceae bacterium
TCGCGCGCCCAGGCGATCATGGCCGGCGTGGGCATGGTGCCACCTTCGGCCACCGTGCTGGATGGCCAGATCGGCAACCGCCTGCATCCGGGCCTGAACGCCGAGATTGGCCGCAGCCTTGCCTTGGGCGATGTGATGCACCTGCGCCCCTTTGCCGAGGCGCGTCTGGGCGTTGAAAGCCTTGTGCGGATGGGCGGCGACATCACCATTGGCCGCTTTGGCCAAGACGGTCTCTTGCTGCGCGATGTCACC
Source organism: Paracoccaceae bacterium (assembly GCA_049419625.1). Lineage (GTDB taxonomy): Bacteria > Pseudomonadota > Alphaproteobacteria > Rhodobacterales > Rhodobacteraceae > Tabrizicola_A. The sequence continues at coordinate 253 of JBMSKG010000288.1, forward strand.
ACCGGCCAACGCTATCGCGGGATCGAGGGCACGCGGTTCGAGGGGATGAGCCTGACCTTGGGCGGCGATGTCGCCCATGTTTTTGACAGCGCGCTTTTGCCCTCGGGCGGTACGGTGACCGCCGAGAAAGACCGCTACCGGCTGCGCGCAGGCCTGCATTGGCAGGGCAAGCGCGCCTCAACCTTTTACGGCGTCAGCTATCTGTCGCGCGAGTTCGTCCAGCAGCCCGAAGGTCAGCTTGTTGGATCGCTCAGCCTGAACCTGCGGTTCTGACGCGCCAGGCCAGTTTCGAATCAATCTGCCCATGTGTTGCCGCTTTGCTATAGCCAAGCGATGCCAATCTTGTTAACTTTTGGACACAACCGGCGGTAATTGCCGGAAAAACAAGAAAACGAGCAGGCATACAGGCAATGAAAACGGGCTCTTTGGGCACGTTCGTCATCTCCTGGTCACAGACAGAAGTGGACGGCCTCAAGGCCGCGCCCTTGGACGTTCTTGCGGTCGGCACCACCTGGCGTTGGTCGGGGGCTGCAGTGCGCGTGGATGGGCCGCAGGGCTTGTTGCTTCTGGAAGGGGCCGAGGGGGCTGCGGACATACGCAAGCGTGCGGCGCGCATGGTGCGCCGCTTGGTGGGTGTGGCGGTGGGTGAGACCGAAGCACCGGGTGAGGAGAGCGTTTCCGATCCGGTCCCCGATCAGGGCTTTATCGTCACCGACGGGCACCAAAGCTATACGGTCACCATCATTCCGGTCCCCGATACCGGCGCGCGGCTCTTGATGCTGGTGGGTGATTTGCCCCCAGTCGATCAGGACTTGTGGGTGGTGCGCACGGCCATTGACCTGACCCATTCGGGCGCAGGCGCACGCACGGCGGGCGGGGTGATTTGCTTTACCCCCGACACGCGTCTTGCCACGCCGATGGGGCCCCGCATGATCCGCGATCTGCAGCCCGGTGACATGATCGAAACCCGCGACAACGGCCCGCAAGAGGTTTTGTGGTGCGGCCACCGCCGCATGACCGGCGCGCGGCTTTATGCGATGCCGCATTTGCGCCCCATCCGCTTTAAGGCGGGCGCTTTGGGCATCGGCCGCCCGGATGAGGATCTTTTGGTCTCTCCCCAGCACCGCATGCTTCTCAAGGGCCCCGCCGCTCAGGCCCTGTTCAACACGCCCGAAGTGCTGGTGGCGGCCGAGGATCTCTTGAACGACCAGACCGTGATCGTCGACCACACGCTGCGCGAGGTCACCTATGTGCATATCCTGTTGCAGCGCCACAATGTGATCTGGGCCAACGGCTTGGAATCGGAAAGCTTCCACCCGTCGAACACCGCGCTAGATACGGTCGATCCCGGACAATTGGGCCGGCTGTTGGAACTCTTGCCGGGGGTCGAGGCGAATCCGCACAGCTATGGTGATTACGCCCGGCGCAATCTGTCCTCTTCCGAGGCGGCCATTTTGCGTTATGAAATGGCGGGATAACGCCAACCTCCTCGTGCGCCTTCGGCACCTCGTCGGGGGCGAAAGCCAAGGCGCGACGAAGTCGACGACGCGGCCCGGGTTGGCTGTTGACTCCGCTCTTCGCCCCTGTATAAGCCGCCTCACTGTCCCGGAAGCAATTCCGGGGCTTTTCGTTGGTGTTGGTGGCCCCCGCAAGGGGATGCCTGTCAGGTTCTCGGACCAAAGGACAACGCCCTTCACATCCGCCCTTCGGGGCCAAAGAAGGAGATCAGCCGTGACCAAACGCACGTCTGCCAAGTACAAAATTGACCGCCGCATGGGCGAAAACATCTGGGGCCGCGCCAAGTCGCCGGTCAACAAGCGTGAATATGGCCCCGGCCAGCACGGCCAGCGCCGCAAGAACAAACTGTCCGACTTCGGTACCCAGCTGCGGGCCAAGCAAAAGCTCAAGGGCTATTACGGTGACCTGACCGAAAAGCAGTTCCGCAAGATCTATGGTGAGGCCGAGCGCGTGCGCGGCGACACCGGCGAGATGCTGATCGGCCTCTTGGAGCGTCGTCTCGACGCGGTTGTCTACCGCGCCAAGCTGGTCCCGACCATTTTCGCCGCCCGCCAGTTCGTCAACCACGGCCACGTCAACGTCAACGGCAAGCGCGTCAACATCGCGTCCTACCGCGTCAAAGAAGGCGATGTGGTTGAGGTCCGCGAAAAGTCCAAGCAGCTTGCCATCGTGATCGAAGCCATGGCTTCGGCCGAGCGTGACGTTCCCGACTATCTGGAAGTCGACGCAGGCAAGAAGATCATCAAGTTCGTCCGCACCCCCGGCCTGGGCGATGTGCCCTATCCGGTCAAGATGGAACCGAACCTGATCGTCGAATACTACGCCAAGAACTAACGGCGCGGTGCGCTAAACCGCACCTTTCATTCGGGGCCGCGCCGTAAGGTCGCGGCCCTTGTTCCTTCTGAGGTGTCCCATGTCCCAAAAGCCCAATCTGGAAAGCCAATTCGAACGCGGCCTGTTTGCCAGCCGCTGGCTGATGGCGCCCATGTATCTGGGGCTGGTCATTAGCCTTGGGATGCTTTTGGTGATCTTCCTAAAGGAACTCGCCTATTACGCCCCACAAGTGTTCACAATGACCGCCGATCAGGGGATCTTGGCGATCCTGACGCTGATCGATCTGTCTTTGGCGGCCAATCTCTTGCTGATCGTGCTCTTCTCGGGCTATGAGAATTTCGTCTCAAAGCTGGAAATTGGCGAGAATGCCGACCGTCCCGACTGGATGGGCACAGTTGATTTCTCGGGGCTGAAGATGAAGCTGATTGCCTCGATCGTGGCAATTTCGGGCATCCATTTGCTCAAGGTTTTCATGGCCTTGGGCAAACCCGGCGCCTACGCTGTAACCAGTGAAACCTTGAAATGGATGGTCATCATCCATCTGACCTTTGTCATCTCGGGGGTCTTGCTGGCATTGATGGACTGGATGGCAGCCAAGACCACCAAGCATTGAAAGGCCACACCATGACCCATACCGTGCACACCCACATCGACGGCCCGCTTGTCATGATCGGCTTCGGCTCTATCGGCCGCGGCACGCTGCCGCTGATCGAACGCCACATCGGCTTTGACCGCGCCGCCTTTACCGTGATCGAACCCTCGGGCGAATTTGCCCATATCCTGCAAGACCATGGCATCC
>JBMSKG010000289.1:0-3398 GCA_049419625.1 Paracoccaceae bacterium
ACACCCGCCACGCGTCCGTGGCACGGGGGGCGCTGGATGCGGGCGCGGTGCTGGCAGGCTTGCGCGACCGGCTGGCGCGGTTCAAGCAGCCCAAGGCGGCGGTGGTGGTGGAGGCCCTGCCGCGCAATGCCATGGGCAAGGTGCAGAAGGCCGAGTTGCGAAAGACCTATGCCGGGTGGTTTGCGGGCTGATCTGCGCGCCCCGCCTCCTCGGGCGCCTTCGGCTTCTCGTCGGGGGCACCGATCGGCCAGAAGGGGGGCTGTCTGCCCCCCTCGCGCGTGCCGCGCTCACCCCCCGAGGGTATTTTGGCCAAGATGAACAGGCATTAGCTGCCCGCCACCTCGGCCAAAAGCTGGGCATTGCCGCCGGATGCGGTTGTATCGATGCAAACATGGCGTTCGAGCATGGCATGGGCCGCATCGGGCAGCGTGCCAATCAGCGGCAGGATCGGGCCTTTGCGGGACGCGAGCGCGCGCGCACGGATGCGGGCGCCGTCGATGTCGCCCCACCAGATGGCCCCCGAAAAGCCTTCAAGCCGGGAGAGGGCGGCCGGGTCAAGGCCCGCCGCCTCAATCGCATGGCCGCCAAGGGCGCGAATGGCTTCAGCCTGTTCAAGTGCTGCAGCGGCAGAGGGGCCAAGGCACAGCACAGGTGCGCGCGGCACGAAGGTCAGCCGGTTCGATTCCCCCGTTGGCCCCAGCAACACCAGCGCATGGGCCGGGTGGGCGATGACACGGTCCAGCCGCAGGCTGGCGGCGACATCCGCCTCGGGCGTCTTGCGATCCTCTGCGCCTGCGGTTGGTGTCGTTGCGCGGGTGAAACGCGCCAAATACTCCGGCCCGCCGGCCTTGGGCCCGGTGCCAGAAAGCCCTTCGCCGCCAAAGGGCTGGCTGCCCACCACCGCGCCAATCTGGTTGCGGTTGACATAAGTGTTGCCGACGGCCAACGCATCAACCACGGCCTGCACCCGGTCATCAATGCGGGTGTGCAAGCCAAAGGTCAGACCGTAACCCGTGGCGTTGACCGCCCGGACCACGGCATCGATTTCCGTTGCCTTGAAGGTGGCGACATGCAGGACGGGTCCGAAAATCTCGCGCGGCATGTCCTGAATACCGCCCACGCGGATGACGGTGGGGCCGATGAAGGTGCCCGTTGCGGGGGCAGGCATGTGTTTCAGCACGCGGCCTTGGGCGCGGGCGGCAGCGATATAGTCGGCAATCCCCTGCCGGGCCTCGGCGTCGATCACCGGGCCGACATCGGTGAAAAGATCCGCCGGATCCCCCAGCGCCAGTTCCTCCATCGCGCCGTAAAGCATCTCGAGCGTGTGATCGGCCACATCCTCTTGCAGATACAGGCAGCGCAGCGCCGAACAGCGCTGGCCGGCCGATTGGAAAGACGAGGCCAGCACATCGCGCACCGCCTGTTCGGGCAGCGCGGTGGAATCCACCATCATCGCATTCAGCCCGCCGGTTTCGGCAATGAGCGGGGCGGTGGGGTTGGCGTGTTCTGCCATGGCGGCGCGGATCAGAAGCGCCACTTCGGTGGAGCCGGTAAAGGCCACACCGCCGATGCGCGGATCGCGGGTGAGAGCCGCCCCTACAAGGCCATCGCCGGGCAGAAGTTGCAACGCCGTGGCGGGGACGCCCGATTTATGGAGGAGCGTGACCGCCAGATGGGCAATCAGCGGGGTCTGTTCGGCAGGCTTGGCAATCACCGCATTGCCCGCAGCCAGCGCCGCCCCGATCTGGCCCGAGAAAATGGCCAAGGGGAAGTTCCACGGGCTGATGCAGGCGAACACCCCGCGCGCGGGGTGCTTCAGCCCGGCCGCCCCGTCGGCGTAATAGCGCAGGAAATCCACCGCCTCGCGCAGTTCGGCCACCCCATCCGCAGCGGTCTTGCCGGCCTCACGCGCCAGAAGGGCGAAGATCGGGCCGAAGTTTTCCTCATAGAGATCTGCCGCGCGGCGCAAAACCTCGGCGCGCTCTGGTGCGGCGGCGGTCCAAGGTTCAGCAAGGCGCAGCGCGGTGTCCACGTCTGGCAAGCCTGCCGTCAGCACATGTCCCACCAACGCACCCGTTGCAGGGTTTGTGACCTCAAGCCGCGCGGCCCCGACGCGGGCACCGGCGATGAGTGGCGCAGCCTCGAAGAGCGCGGCCATATGCGGCGCGCGGGCAGCCTCAATGGCGGCAAGATCGCCCGCATCAGTCAGATCGAACCCGCGTGAGTTCCGGCGGGCACCGAAAAGGCCCGGCCCGGTCAGGATGGCGGGGCTGGCGATGGGGGTGATCCCTTCCATTGCGGTGATCGGGCAGGCGGCGACGCGTTCGGGGGCCACCTCTTCGTTGACGATCTGGTTGACGAAGGACGAATTCGCGCCGTTTTCCAACAGCCGCCGCACCAGATAGGCCAAGAGGTCGCGATGCGCGCCCACGGGCGCATAGATGCGGCAGCGCGTGCCGTGGTCTTCCAAAACGATGTCATGCAGCCGCTCGCCCATGCCATGCAGGCGCTGGAATTCAAAGGCCCGTTTATCCGTTGCCAATTCCAGAATGGCCGCGACGGTATGAGCGTTATGGGTGGCAAATTGCGGATAGATGCGGTCGGTCATCGCCAGAAGCTTTTTCGCATTGGCGATATAGCTCACATCGGTGGCCTGCTTGCGGGTAAAGACCGGGAAACTTTCAAGCCCCATCACCTGCGCCCGCTTCACCTCGGCGTCCCAATAGGCGCCCTTCACCAGCCGCACCATGATCTTGCGGTCCAGCTTGACCGACAGCGCATAAAGCCAGTCGATCACTGCGCCTGCGCGGCGGCCATAGGCCTGCACCACCACGCCAAAGCCGTCCCAGCCCTTCAGCGCGGGGTCCGACAGCACCGCCTCGATCACCTCGAGCGACAGGGCCAGACGGTCCGCCTCTTCGGCGTCGATGTTGAATCCAAGGCCCGCCGCCTTGGCCAGCCCGGCCAAAGCGCGGACGCGGGGGACCAGTTCTTCCATCACACGGGCGCGCTTGGCGACCTCATAGCGCGGATGCAGCGCCGAGAGTTTCACCGAAATGCCGGGGTTGGTGCGGATATCGCCGGTGGTGGCCGCCGCTGCAATCGCCGTGATGGCCTTGGAATAGGCCAGATGATAGCGCCGTGCATCGGCTTCGGTGCGCGCAGCCTCGCCCAGCATGTCATAGCTATAGGTATAGCCGCGCGCCTCCAGTTCGCGCGCCCGTTTCATCGCCAGGTCAATGGTCTCGCCCAAAACGAAGTTGCGGCCCATCTCCTTCATAGCCCGCGACACGGCGGTGCGGATCACCGGCTCGCCCAGCCGTTTGACGGCCGCTTTCAGATGGCCGACGATGCCCGGATCACGCTCATCCAGTACCTTGCCGGTCAGCATCAGGGCC
>JBMSKG010000290.1:0-3397 GCA_049419625.1 Paracoccaceae bacterium
CCCCCCCCCCCGCACCCCCCGGGATATTTGCACCACGTTGAAGGCAGATCAGCCTTTCAGGGCCTTGTTCAGGTACGCATCCACCTTCTCAAGATATCCCATGGTGGTGAGCCATTTTTGGTCGGGGCCGACCAACAGGGCAAGGTCCTTGGTCATCCAACCATCTTCCACGGTGTCAACGCAGACCTTTTCGAGGCTTTGGGCAAAGCGCAAAAGAGCTGCGTTATTGTCGAGTTTGGCGCGATGCTTGAGCCCGCCGGTCCAGGCGAAGATCGAGGCGATGGAGTTGGTCGAGGTTTGCTGGCCCTTTTGGTGTTGACGATAATGGCGGGTGACGGTGCCATGGGCGGCCTCGGCCTCGACCACTTTGCCGTCGGGGGTCATCAGCACAGAGGTCATCAGGCCCAAGGAACCGAAGCCTTGTGCCACGGTGTCAGACTGCACATCGCCGTCGTAGTTCTTGCAGGCCCAGATATAGCCGCCTGACCACTTCAGTGCCGAGGCGACCATATCGTCGATCAGCCGGTGTTCGTAATGGATGCCGGCGGCTTTGAATTTGTCAGCAAATTCGGCGTCATAGACCTGCTGGAAGAGGTCTTTGAAGCGGCCATCGTAGATTTTGAGGATGGTGTTCTTCGTCGAGAGATAAACCGGCAGGCCCTTGATTAGGCCATAGTTGAAAGACGAGCGCGCGAAGTCGAGGATGGACTGGTCAAGGTTATACATGCCCATTGCCACCCCGGCGGCGGGAGCGTTGAACACGTCACGTTCGATGACGGTACCATCGTCGCCCACGAACTTCATCGTGAGCTTTCCCGACCCCGGGAAGTGGAAATCTGTGGCGCGGTATTGATCGCCAAAGGCGTGGCGGCCGATGACGATGGGTTTGGTCCAGCCCGGCACGAGGCGGGGGACATTCTTGCAGATGATCGGTTCGCGGAAGATCACACCGCCCAGAATGTTACGGATGGTGCCGTTGGGCGATTTCCACATCTGCTTGAGGCCGAACTCCTCGACCCGCTGTTCGTCGGGGGTGATGGTGGCGCATTTCACCGCGACGCCGACCTTCTTGGTCATCTCGGCGCTGTCTATGGTGATCTGATCGTTGGTGCGGTCGCGCTCTTCGATGCCGAGATCGTAGTAAATGAGGTCCAGATCCAGATAGGGCAGGATCAGCTTTTTCTTGATGAAATCCCAGATGATGCGGGTCATTTCATCGCCATCCATCTCGACGATGGGATTGGCCACCTTGATCTTGGTCATGGGTTCGCCCTTTCGGTCTTTGGGGTGCGTTTTTTCGCGTTCCTAGCCGATCTTGGTGGCGATGGAAAGCAATGTATGCGATTGTATACCGAAAAAATCGCAAAGAGTAAACAGGCGCACCGATCGGTCTGTGGCAAACCTGGATTATGCGAAATAGGCGCGAGTCTTGGCGCGGACCCAGGTCCAAAGGGCCGGGGCGCCGTGCGCAATTTTGACGCCGACGCGGGTGTCAAGCTGGTCGGAGGTGACGTTATAGGTGGTCCATGTCCCGCCACCTGACATCAGGTTGGCCATGACTGGCTGCACCCGGTCCAGCGACTTGGCAAAGCGGGCGTCGGGGGTTTGGGCGGCCTCAAACTCTTCCCACAGCGCGCGAAGATCGTCGCCCAAATCTTTGGGAAGAAGTCCAAATATCCGATCTGCTGCCTTTGCCTCGGCGGCTTGGGTTGCCGCGCTGGCATGGGCCTGGCCGTTTTGCGAATGGATCGGCACATCGCCCACGTCGATTTCCACAAGATCATGGATCAAGAGCATACGGATCACCCGGTCGATCTTGACCTCGGGCCCCGCCTGATCGGAGAGGACGAGCGCATAAAGCGCCAGATGCCACGAATGTTCGCCCGAGTTTTCGGGGCGTGAGCCATCAACCAGCGTCGTGGCGCGCAGGATCGATTTCAGGCGATCCGCCTCGTTCAGAAAGGCAAACTGGGCTTCGAGACGGTCTGTCACGCGTCAGCCTTGGCGGTGGGCGGCCAGCCGCTTGTCAAGAAAGTCGCGCGCGCGCCGTTCGGCCAGACGCACGCGGATGGCGGTCAGAAAACCTTCTTCCATCGACGGCGACAGCGTGGACAGTACCTTAGCCACTTCAAGATAAAAGCGGTCATTGCCCATCTCGTCCTGAGCGGCCAGTACGTCCTTGGCCAGATCGTCAGCCAGATCGTCGACAACAGCCATTAGCGGCTCGCCTCGCCCAAGCGGCGCTTAACATAGGCCGAGACGGTGTCGATCATGGGCTTCATATGCGCCTCTTCGTCCTTGAAGAAGTGATCGGCCCCTTCGATCTGTTCATGGGTGATGGTGATGCCCTTTTGCTCATGTAGCTTGTTCACCAGCGTCGTGGTGTCCTTGGGCGGCGCCACCTTGTCAGCGGTACCGTTGATGATGAGGCCCGAGGAGGGGCAGGGGGCAAGGAAGCTGAAATCATAAAGGTTCGCCGGCGGCGCGACCGAGACAAAGCCGGTAATCTCGGGCCGGCGCATCAACAGTTGCATGCCGATCCAGGCGCCAAAGGAAAAGCCCGCGACCCAGCAATGTTTCGCGTTCTGGTTCATGGACTGCAGGTAATCCAAGGCCGAGGCGGCATCAGACAGCTCGCCAATCCCCATGTCGTATTCGCCCTGGCTGCGCCCCACGCCGCGGAAATTGAACCGCAGCACGGTAAAGCCAAGATTGTAAAAGGCGTAATGCAGGTTGTAGACCACCTTGTTGTTCATCGTACCCCCGTAGTTCGGGTGCGGATGCAAAACGATGGCGATGGGCGCGTCACGGTCCTTTTGCGGGTGGTAGCGGCCTTCAAGACGGCCTTCGGGGCCAGCAAAAATCACTTCGGGCATTCGGTTCGCCTGCTTTCCTGCGGCGATTTCTTGACGAAATCGCTCGGACAAATTAGAACCATTCCAAGGAAGCGGGCCGTTTGGTCCGGATCCCCTGATGGTCTTGCGGGTTTCAGGTAAGGCCACTGGGCTCAGTCGTCAATGATCTTGCAAGGAAACGGGGCATGAAACTCTCGACAAAAGGGCGCTATGCGATGGTGGCCCTGGCCGATCTGGCGCTGGCAGAGGGGGATGACCTGATGTCCTTGGCGGCGATTTCGAAGCGGCAGGATATTTCGTTGCCCTATCTGGAACAGTTGTTCGTCAAGCTGCGCCGGGCAGGTTTGGTCGAAGCGGTGCGCGGCCCGGGCGGGGGCTATCGGTTGGCGCGCAGTCCCAGCGAGATTCGGGTGTCCGAGGTGATGGAGGCGGTCGAAGAAACGGTTGACGCGTTGCATACCGGGGCAGGGGCCAGCGGTGGGGTCTCGGGATGGGCCAACACCGCTTCTTCCTGATCCAGGCCCAGCAAGGTGTGCACGAGG
>JBMSKG010000291.1:0-3376 GCA_049419625.1 Paracoccaceae bacterium
GTCAAGATAGACGCGGTTCACGAGGCAACCCCCGCACGACAGCGGCAAAGCGCCATCTGGCCTTCAATGTGGCCCAAATATCCTCGGGGGGGCTGGAATTGCACCGCAATTGCAGCATGGGGGGCAGACAGCCCCCCGAAAACTCTTGCGCCAAGAATTTTTAGCGCTCGGTCAGTTTCAACTCGATGCGCCGGTTCTGGGCGCGGGCCTCGGGGCTGTCACCCGCTGCCACGGGCTGAAACTCGCCAAAGCCGGTGGCGGCCAGGCGGGCGGGGGGAAAGCCCAGATCATCCACCATGAAACGCACGACCGACAGCGCGCGGGCTTGGGACAATTCCCAATTGTCGGTGAATTCGCCGGTGCCGGACAGCGGCACGTTGTCGGTGTGACCATCGACGCGGATGATCCAATCAATGGCGGGGGGGATCTGGTCGGCCACTTCAGACAGCGTGGCGACGACGCCTTCGATCTGGGCGCGTCCCTCGGGGGCCAGATCGGCGGCACCGGGAGTGAAAAGCACCTCAGAGGAGAACACAAAGCGATCGCCCACCACCCGCACCCCTTCGCGACCGGCCAAAAGCTGGGAAAGTTGGCCGAAGAATTCGCTGCGAAAGCGCTCAAGATCGGCGTTTTCCGCCTCAAGTCGCTTGCGCTCAGCCTCTTCCAGCGCGGCGCGGCGCTTTTCTTCGGCGGCGACTTGCGCCAATGCGGCATTGAGCTGGCTGCCCAAGTTTTCAAGCTGCACCTGAGAGGCCGCATCGCGCGCGGCTGACGCATCCAAAAGCCCCTGCAAATTCGCCAATTGCCCGCGCAGGGCAGCGATCTGTTCGTTCAAAAGCGTCAGCTTGCGCTGCGCCTCTAGCGATTTTTCCTGCTCTTCGGTCAGCGTGGCCTTGGCCACGTCCAAAAGCGTGCCCTTCTCGGCCCCCTCGGGCGGGGCCTCGCGGGCGGCGGCCAAAAGCGTCAGCACCTCTTCGGCCTCGCGCCGCTTGGCCTCAAGCGCCAGTGTCAGCGCGGCGAGTTCGTCATCTGACGCCTGAAGCCGTTCGCGCAGCGCCGCGAGGGCTGCGGCGTCGGCCAGACGGGCGGCCTCGGCTTGTGATATCTCGATTTGGGCGGCGGCCAGCGCCTCGGCGTCGGATTTGCCCTTCGCTTGCAGGTCGGCCACCAGCGCCTCCAGCGCCTCGCGCCGCGCGGCGGCCAGACGCGCGGCCTCGGCGGCGGCGTCGATTTCTGTACGGGCCGAGGCAAGTGCTGCGTCGAGTGCCGATTTCTCATCGGTAAGGCGGGCGACATCGCCCAAGGCGGCGTCGCGTTCGGCCAAAAGCCCGCGCACCTGCACCTCGAAATCCCCAAGCCGGGTTTCGGCATCAGACAGGCTGGCCTGCAGCCCATCGGCACGGGCGCGTTCCAGCCCCAGCGCGGTGGCCAGTTGCGCCACCTGCGAGTTCAATTCGCTCAGTTCGGTGCTTTGGGCGGTGATCGTCTCACGCAGGACCGATTGCATGACGGTGAAGATGGTGAGGACGAACATCATCACCATCAAAAGCGTGGTCACCGCGTCGACGAAACCCGGCCAGATCATCGAGGAATCGCGGCGGCGCGACAGTCCCATGCTAGCGCGCCCGGCCCAATTGGCGCACGGCGGCCGTCAGCGTCGTCAGATCGGCGCGCAGATCGGCGGTGGTCTCGGTGCGGCCTGCGGCCATTTCTTCAAGGATTTTCAGAAGTTGGACATCAATCGAGCGCAGGCGCATCCGGCTTTCGGCATCCGAGGCGGCACTCCCTTCGGCTCCGCTGAGGGCCGCGATCAGCCGCTCTTGCCCCTCGGCAATGCGGGCCAGAACGGCAGTTTGGTCGGCGGTTTGGCTGAGCGCCACCTCGCTTTGCGCGGCGAGATGGGCCAGCGTGGCATCGAGCGTGGCCAGCCGCTCTTCGAGCGCCTGACGGCTGTGTTCGCCTTGGGCGGCAATGGTTTGCAGCACATCGACCTGCGCGCCCAGATGGTCGATCAGCCCGGCCATCGCGCCGGTGTCGCCCTCACCATCGCCCGAGGTAAAGCCGACGCGGGTGATGGAGGAGAGCCAATCCTCCAACTCGCGGTAAAAGCGGTTTTGCCCGTGGCCGGCAAAAAGTTCCAAAAGGCCCACGACAAGCGATCCGGCAAGGCCCAGAAGTGACGACGAAAAGGCCGTGCCCATGCCGCCCAACTGGCTTTCCAGCCCGCCCATCAGCTTGGAGAACACATCTAGCCCAGTCTCGCCTTCTTCGGGGGCCAAGCTGCGGATGGTGTCGACCACGGCCGGAACAGTGGTGGCAAGGCCGTAGAAAGTGCCCAGAAGGCCAAGGAAGATCAGAAGGTTGATCAGGTAGCGCGTGATGTCGCGCGCCTCATCTATGCGGGTGGCGACGGATTCCAGGATCGACCGGGTGGAGGAGGCCGACAGGTTTGACCGCGCGCCCCGGCTGCGCAACAGCTGCGCCAAGGGGGCGAGGAGCAACGGAGCCTCGGCCTCGGCCGAGCCGGGTTCGTGGCGGGCGAAGGCTTCGATCCAGCTGACCGATTTCACAAGGATGAACACCTGCCAAAAGCAGGTGACCACGGCCAAAAGAAACACCCCTGCGATAAAGCCGTTCAGCCACGGGTTTGTCTGGATGATGCCCAAGACGGTGTCATGGATGAACCAAGCCCCAGCCACAACAAGGCCGGAGACCAAAAGCATGGTGGCGATCTGGCGAATGGGTTGGCTGAAAAGGACGCCACCCTGAGTCTCGGTCTTTGGCATATGTTGTGGCCGCATGCTGTGGTGCATCCTAACCATAGCAGGCGCGCAGCCCATGCCAAGCAAAACTCGGACACTGGGGCGGCGATTGCGCCGCTAGAGCGCACGGACGCGCTGGGACAGCCATTCCAGATCGGCATCCGCGATGCCAAGCTCGGCCAGATGGGCGGCGGTGGCGTGCAGATAGTCGCGGTTCGGGCCGCGCCCGCCGATGGCAGAGGCAATGATCTGCGCCTGAGTCTCAAGCGGCAGGCCGCCGCAATACTGCACATGGTCAGGGTCGATGACAAAGACCAAGGCCGAAACTTGCCGTCCATCAACAAGGTCGACCGGCAGCCAGCGTTCGAGATAGGCCGACGAGATCAGTTCGCGGTCGCGAAGGGTCTGCAATGTGGCGGCCTCGGCACCGGGGCGGACGCGGAAGGCCACCCCATCGCAATGCGCCGCCGGATCGGCACACGGTTAGCCGCGGCCAGGGGATGAGTCAGCGCCCCTGGCGACCCGGCATGAAGAAAACGGAGAGGTTGCGAGCCCGACTGCTGGCTGGACAAACTGATCAACGACCCCGTGGTCTGCGCCCAGGTGCCTCACAT
>JBMSKG010000292.1:0-3355 GCA_049419625.1 Paracoccaceae bacterium
CCATGGCACGGGGGCCGCGTGCCCAGACTTAGAAATCAAACAGATCTGACAGAAAGCTTTCCCGACGCTTGCGCGGGCGGCGATAATCATCATCGTCGTCGTCATCGCGACGACGGCGTGGTTCTTCGCGACGAGAGTCTTCGCGGCGGGGATCTTCGCGGCGCGGCTCCTCACGGCGCGGCGCTTCGGCATAGGTCTGCGCAGCAGGCGCCGCCGCAGGCCGCCCCGGCTCACGCAGGGCCACCGGCGCATCGGCCCCGGCCGCACGCTCGATGATCTTGTCCAACTCGCCCCGGTCCAGCCAGACGCCGCGGCATTTCGGGCAATAGTCGATCTCGACGCCATGGCGGTCGGACATCACAAGGGTTTCATTGTCTACCGGGCAACGCATCTTCGCTCCTGTTTGCATTTTCCCCGATGTGGGGGTGCGCCAGCGCACAAACAAGTGCGTCAAGTTGGATTGCAGCGGCGGGACTTGCGGCCTAGCTTTGGCGCAACCAATTGCGAAAAGGAATGCGTCAATGGCTGACACCCCCTATGTGCCGCCGAAGGTCTGGGTCTGGGATAAAGACAATGGTGGGGCCTTTGCCTCGACCAACCGCCCCATTGCCGGGGCCACGCATGACAAAGCGCTGCCGCGTGGCAAGCATCCCTTTCAGCTTTACTCGCTGGCCACACCGAATGGGGTCAAGGTCACCATCATGCTGGAGGAATTGGTCGAAGCCGGGCTTTTGGCCGACTACGACGCGTGGCTGCTGGAAATTTCCGGCGATCAGTTCGGCTCGGGCTTTGTGGGGGTGAACCCCAATTCCAAAATCCCGGCGATGATGGATTATTCCGGCGACACGCCCGTGCGGCTGTTCGAATCCGGCTCGATCCTCATTCATCTGGCTGAAAAGTTCGGGGCCTTTCTGCCCGCCAAAGGGCCAGAGCGGACCGAGGTCTTGAACTGGCTGATGTGGCAGATGGGATCGGCCCCCTTTGTCGGCGGCGGCTTTGGCCATTTCTACGCCTACGCGCCCGAGAAATACGAATACCCCATCAACCGCTATGCGATGGAGACCAAGCGTCAGTTGGACGTCTTGGACCGTCGTCTGGCCGAGGTGCCATTTGTCGCGGGGGCCGAATATTCCATCGCCGACATGGCGATCTGGCCGTGGTATGGCGGGATGGTCTTGGGCCGCGCCTATAACGCAGCCGAGTTCTTGGATGTGAAGTCCTACAAGAACGTCGTGGCTTGGGCTGAAAAGATCGACGCCCGGCCTGCGGTCAAGCGTGGCCGGATGGTCAACAAAAGCTGGGGGGATGAGGCCGAACAAGTGCCAAACCGCCACTCAGCCGCCGATTTCGCGGGCAAAGCCGTCTAGCGATCAGTCAGGGGCCACGCCAATATCTGTCGTGGTGGTGACCCCGACGCTGTCTTGCGCGACTGAGACCGATTTCAGCACGGCAAAGACCTGATCCCCCGTGCCGAGGCCCAGCGCCTGAACGGACCGACGGGTGATGCGCGCCAACAGCGCTTCCTCCCCCATCCGCAACCGCACAATCGCGCCGGGGCCGTCGCCCATGCGGATCTCGTCGATCCTTGCGGTCAAGATATTCAGCGCCGAAATCCCCTCGGGCCGGGTGGTGGCCAGCATCACATCCTGCGCCAAAATCCGCAGGCGCAGCACAGCCCCCGGCGCGGCGGCAACACGGGGCAGCCAGACCGGGCCGCCGCCCGTCTCAAACCGGCTCAGCCCGTCTGTGTCATGCGCCACCAGCCGCGCCGAAATCAGCGCCCCCGCCTCGCGCAGGCCCATGACCGGGGCCATCGCCGGATCGGCCATCACCATCGCCGCCGGACCTGCGGCCATGACACGCCCGGCCTCCAACAGCACAATGCTGGTGGCCAGCCGCGCCACCTCGGCCACCGAATGGCTGACGTACAGAATGGGCAAACGCAGCTCATCACGCAGCCGTTCCAGATAGGGCAGGATCTCGGCCTTGCGCGCCTCGTCCAGCGCGGCCAGCGGCTCATCCATCAGCAACATCTGCGGGTTTGACAAGATCGCCCGCCCAATCGCCACACGCTGTTTTTCGCCCCCCGACAAGGCACCGGGTCGGCGGCCCAACAGCGGGCCAATGCCCAGAAGATCGGTGACGCGGCCCAACTCGCCGGGGTCAGCGCCAGCACCCGCGAACCAGCGGCCATAGGTCAGATTCTGCCGCACCGTCAGATGCGGAAAAAGCCGCGCATCCTGAAACACATAGCCCATCCGGCGGCGATGCGGCGGCAGGTTGATACGCGCCGCACTGTCAAAAAGCACCCGCTCCGCCAGCGCAATCCGCCCTGCATCAGGCTTGAGCAGCCCCGCCACCGCATTGACCACCGTGGACTTGCCCGAGCCTGACCGACCGAACAGCGCCGTCACCCCGGCGGGGGCCTCAAAGGCGGCCTCCAACGTGAAATCACCAAAGCGGTGGGACAGCGTGATCGACAGCGTCATCGGCCTGCGATCCTTTTGGCAATGGCGCGGCTGACCCATTCGGCCAGCAACAGCGCCGCCATGGCCACCACAATGGCCACCACAACCAGCCGGAACGCCTGCCCATCGCCCCCCGGCACCTGCAAAAAGGCGTAGATCGCCGATGGCAAGGTTTGCGTCTGGCCGGGGATGTTCGACACGAAAGTGATCGTCGCCCCAAACTCGCCCATCGCCTTGGCAAAGGCCAGAATGGCCCCTGCGACAATGCCCGGCAGGATCAGCGGCAAGGTCACCGTGGCAAAGACCCAAAGCCGCGGCGCACCCAGCGTGCTGGCCGCTTCCTCCAGCTTGGGGTCCACCGCCTCGATCGCCAGACGGATCGCCCGCACCATCAAGGGAAAGGCCATGACCGCCGCCGCCAAGACAGCCCCCGTCCAGCGAAAAGCCAGCACGATGCCGAACCATTCGTCCAGAAACTGCCCGACATAACCCTTGCGGCCAAAGGTCAGCAGCAACAGATACCCCGTCACCACCGGCGGCAGGATCAGAGGCAGATGCACCAGCCCATTGAGCACCTGTTTGCCCCAAAACTCCCAACGCGCCAGCGCATAGGCCACGAAAATTCCCAAAGGCAGGCTCAAAAGCGTCGCCCAGAACGACACGCGCAGCGACAAGGCCACCGCGCGCCATTCCTCGGGTGAGAGTGCGTCAAACATCTGGGGGGCGCGTCCGGTTCAGGTCAGTTCAGGATCTTGAAACCCTGCGCCGCGAATGTGGCATCCGCCGCATCTGCCGACAAGGCTTCGAAAAAGGCCCGGTCGGCGGCATCACTTGCCCCGGTCAACAGCGCAGCGGGATAGGTAATCGGCGCGTGGCTTTCCTCGGGA
>JBMSKG010000293.1:0-3355 GCA_049419625.1 Paracoccaceae bacterium
CTTTCTAAAGGCCGAAGGGATGGAGTTGAATCACATCAAACCCCATGGCAGCCTTTACGGGATGGCGGCACGGCAAGAGGATATCGCCCATGCGGTGTGTGACGCGGCCGATGTGTTCAAGGTGCCGCTTTTGGGCATGACCGGCACGCTGCACGAAAAGATCTACCCCGCGCGCGGCCACGGCTTTGTGGCCGAGTTCTATGCCGATCTGGAGTATCGCCCGGATGGCAGTCTGATCGTCACCCGTGAACATGATGCCAAGGACCCCGCGCTGATGGCCACGCGTTGCGTGCGTGCGATTACCGAGGGCAAAGGCACGGCCACGGATGGCTCGGATATTCCCGTGCGCTGCGACAGCATTTGCATTCACTCTGACACCCCGAACGCCATCGACATCGCCCGCGCGGTGCGCAAGGCTGTTCAACCCTATACCTAAGAGGTTTCCATGGCCCAGCTTCACTCTCACCTTCCCGGCACGTTCTATCGCTCCTCCGCGCCCGACAAGCCCCCCTTCAAGGCCGAAGGGGATGCCGTCGCGGTAGGCGATGTGATTGGCCTGATCGAGGTCATGAAGTCCTTCCACGAGGTCAAGGCCGAGGTGGCGGGCAGCAACATTCGTTTTGTCTGCGACAATGAAGAGCCCGTCATGGCCGGCGCGGTTCTGGCCGAGGTGGATTGATGCTTCGCAAACTTCTGGTCGCAAATCGGGGCGAGATTGCCGTGCGGGTCATCCGGGCGGCTCGTGACCTTGGGATTGCGACCGTGGCGGTCTATTCGGACGCCGACCGTGACAGCCTGCATGTGCAGATCGCCGATGAGGCGGTGAACATTGGCCCGCCTGCGGCCAAGAAAAGCTATCTGAACGTCGCCAATATCTTGAAAGCGGCCAGCGATACCGGGTGCGATGCCGTGCATCCCGGCTATGGCTTTCTGGCTGAGAATGCCGATTTTGCCGATGCCTGCGCGGCCGCCGGGTTGGTCTTTGTCGGGCCAAGTGGTGAGGCGATCCGCACAATGGGTGACAAGGTGGCGGCACGCTCCGCCGCGCATGCCGCCGGTGTGCCTGTGGTGCCCGGCTCGATTGGTCGGGTGGCTGACATTGACGAAGCGCGTCACATCCTGATCGACACCGGTTTTCCGGTGATGATCAAGGCCGCCGCCGGTGGCGGTGGTCGGGGCATTCGCATTGCCAATGATCTGGCCGAATTCGAAGCCGCCTTCCCCCAAGCCGCCGCCGAGGCGCAGGCCGCTTTTGGCGATGGTGGGCTTTACATGGAAAAGGTCATCGCAAAGGCCCGCCATATCGAGGTGCAGGTTCTGGGCGATGGCAAGGATGCCGTGCATTGCTTTGAGCGCGAGTGTTCCTTGCAGCGCCGCCGCCAGAAGGTCTGGGAAGAAGCCCCGTCGCGCGCCTTGTCACAGCGCGTGCGTGATGAGCTGTGTCAAAGTGCGGTGCGCCTGACCCGCGCGGTGGGATACTCTGGCGCGGGCACCATCGAATATCTTTATGACGATGAAGCAGACCGGTTCTACTTCATCGAAATGAACACCCGGATTCAGGTGGAACATCCGGTCACCGAGATGATCACGGGCATTGATCTGGTAGCGGAAATGTTGCGGATTGCCGGGGGCGAACCCTTGCGGCTCAAGCAATCTGACATCGTGGCGCGTGGCCATGCCATAGAAGTGCGGCTGAACGCCGAAGACCCCAGCCGCGATTTTGCGCCGTTCCCCGGAACGGTTTCTAGCTTGCGGGTTCCTGGTGGGCCGGGTGTGCGCTTCGAAAGCATGCTTTACGCAGGTTACACCGTCCCGCCATTTTACGATTCCCTCTTGGCCAAGCTGGTGGTTCACGCCGAAACCCGCGAAGCCGCGATCACGCGTTTGGTGCGGGCGTTGTCGGAAACCCGCATCGACGGGCTTCGCACCACAAAGCCCTTGTTTCTGGCGCTGGCCGAGGATCCTTCGGTGCAGGCCAATGCTGTTCACACCCGCTGGCTGGAAGGCTGGCTTGAAACCCATTCCACCCGGCTGGTGCCGGATCTGGAGCCATAGGAGGGACCATATCGATCCGTTTCAGTTTCGGGGGCGACGAGCACATCTTTGCGGAAGTCAGCGAGGAAATGTCGCTTGAGGCCTTCTTCACCTCATTGTCGATGACCAATGCCGTCAAAGCCGCCAGCATCAAGGGCGTGACCGAGATCTGCCCGGCCAATGCCAGCTTTCAGATCAAGTTTGATCCCGATCAGATCAAGCCCGGCGATCTGATGCGCGAGTTGCAGTCGATGGAAGGGGCGGCGTCCCAGTCGGACGCCACGCTCAAGACCCGGATCATCGAAATTCCGGTGCTGTATCAAGACCCCTGGACCCATGAAACCCTGATGCGGTTCCGTGAGCGTCACCAGAACCCCAACGCCACCGATCTGGAATATGCCGCCGAAGTGAACGGCATGGGCACGGTTGACGATTTCATCAAGTCCCACTCCAGCCAGCCGTGGTTCGTGTCGATGGTGGGCTTTGTGGCGGGCCTGCCGTTTCTGTATCAGATGGTGGAACGCAAACGCCAGTTGCAGGTCCCGAAATACCTGCGGCCCCGCACCGATACGCCGAAGCTGACCGTTGGCCACGGCGGCTGCTTTGCCTGCATCTATTCGGTGCGGGGCGCGGGTGGGTATCAGATGTTCGGCGTCACCCCGATGCCGATCTATGACCCGGCGCAGAAGGTGAATTACCTGACCGACGAGATGTGCCTGTTCAAACCCGGTGACATCGTCAAATGGAAGCCCGTCACGCGCGACCAATACGATGCTGCGATCGAGGCGGTTGAGGAAAACCGGTTTGAACCGGTGATCCGCCCCGCCAGCTTTAGCCTGACCGAGTTCAACAAGGATATGGCCGGCACCAATGCCAAGCTGATGGAGGCTTTGAATGGCCGTTAATGTCATTTCTCCCGGTCTGTCCACCACGGTGCAGGACCTTGGCCGCCCCGGATACTATCACCTTGGGATTCCGATCTCTGGCGGAATGGACCGCTTTGCCTTGCGCGCGGCCAATATGCTGGTGGGCAATGACGAAGGCGCCGCTGTCCTTGAGGCGGTGTTCATGGGGCCGGAACTGGAGTTCACCTCGGCCGCAACGGTTGCCGTCACCGGGGGCGATCTGCCGCCCAAGCTGAACGGCGATGAGCGCGCCACTTGGGAGGCGTTTCCGGTCAAGGCGGGCGACCGTCTGTCGTTCGGGTTCCTCAAATCCGGTGCGCGGGCCTATATCGCGGTGTCCGGCGGCATTGATGTGCCGATGATGGCCTGCCCCGATCGAGTGGTCCGATTTCAGTCTTAGTGCATAACGGGTCTTG
>JBMSKG010000294.1:0-3351 GCA_049419625.1 Paracoccaceae bacterium
GCGCGAGTGCTCATGCCGCAACCTCCGGGCCGGGATGACGGTAAACCATCTCCGTGCCATGGCTGACGTTGTCGTATTCACGCTCTTTCCATGCTCCCATGCGTTCGGCCAAAGCGACCGAGCGGGCATTGCCTGGGAAGATATTGGACGACAGCGTGGTGAATCCCATGTGCCGGTAAGCATGCTCGCGCGCCGCCAAGGCCGCCTCAAAAGCATAGCCCTTGCCCTCGCCATTCGCGAACATGACATAACCCAGTTCCGGCTCAGGCCAGCCCTCCGGCTCCCATAGCCCAACCATTCCCACGGTGTCTCCCGCAAGGGTGTCCACCATCCAGAACCCGAACCCGCGCAAGGTCCAATGGCCCAGATTGCTGGCAAACCAGCGCCAAGCCTCATTGCGGTTTTGCGGCCCACCAAAACCCGAAGAACGCTCTGCATCCGCGTAAAACTCTGCGACATACGCGAAATCATCGGCCTTCGGCCCACGCAAGCGCAGCCGTTCGGTCTCGATCACAGGGATGCCGCTCAGCAAGATCATTTCTTCTTCATCATCCCCGACAGGCCCGCCGGCAGCGTCATCCCGCGCGGCATACCGGGGAAACCCCCGCCCGCGCCCAAGCCCTCTTTCATGCCCTTGGCGGCCGCAGCCAATTCATCGGGCGACATCTTGGACGGGTCGGGCAAGCCGCCCTTGCCCATCATCTGCTTGATGGCCTGTTTCATCATGCCACCCTTGCCCATCTTCTTCATCATGTCGGCCATCTGCTGATGCTGCTTCATCAGCTTGTTCAGCTCTGAAACCTCCAGCCCCGCGCCCTTGGCGATCCGCTTCTTCCGGCTCGCCGCCAGCAGGTCGGGATTGGCCCGCTCCTTCTTGGTCATCGAGTTGATCAGCGCGATCTGACGCTTCAGCATCTTGTCATTCAGACCCGCCGCCTCGGCCTGCTTGGCCATATTGCCCATGCCGGGCAGCATCCCCATCAACCCCTGCATGCCGCCCATCTTGATCATCTGCTCAAGCTGGCCCTTCATGTCGTTCATGTTGAACAGACCCTTGGCAAAGCGCTTGGCCATCCGCTCGGCCTGCTCGGCCTCAAAGGTCTCGCGCGCCTTTTCCACCAGGGCGACGATATCGCCCATCCCCAGAATCCGGCCCGCCACACGCTCGGCCTCAAAGGTCTCCAGCGCGTCCATCTTCTCGCCAAGACCGACAAACCGAATGGGCTTGCCCGTCACAGCCCGCATCGACAGCGCCGCCCCGCCGCGACCGTCACCATCCATCCGCGTCAAGACAACGCCGGAAATCCCGACCTTGCCGTCAAACTCGGTCGCCACATTGACCGCATCCTGACCGGTCAGACCATCCACCACCAACAAGGTCTCACGCGGCTGGGCAATGTCCCGAACCGCCTGCACCTCGTCCATCAACACCTCGTCAATGTGCAAACGGCCCGCGGTATCCAGAAACAGCACATCATAACCACCCAAAGTGGCCTGAGTTTTCGCCCGCTTGGCGATCTGCACCGCCGTCTCGCCCTTGACGATCGGCAAGGAATCCACCCCCACCTGACCCGCCAAAATCGCCAACTGCTCCATCGCGGCCGGACGGTTGGTGTCCAAAGACGCCAACAGCACCTTCTTGCCGTTCTTCTCCTTCAACCGCTTGGCCAGCTTGGCCGTCGTCGTGGTTTTCCCCGACCCCTGCAAACCCACCATCAAGATCGCACTCGGCGGGTTGTCGATCTTCAACGCATCCGGAGCGCCGTCCCCCGCCAGCACATGCACCAACTCGTCGTGAACGATCTTCACCACCTGCTGGCCCGGCGTGACCGACTTGGTCACCGCCTGCCCCGTCGCCTTGACCTTCACCGCCTTGATGAAATCGCGCGCCACGGGCAAGGAGACGTCCGCCTCCAACAGCGCCGTCCGCACCTCGCGCAGCGCGGCATCCACATCCGCCTCAGACAGCGCACCGGCCTTGGTCAGCCGGTCAAAGACAGACCCAAGGCGTTCGGAAAGGCTCTCAAACATCAGCGCACCTGTTTCGGTTTCGCCCCCGTGGGGGCCTGTCTTTTCGGTTCTGCCCCAAAGGCGGCCCAAACCCCAAAGCGGAACGACACCTGCGGGCGCAACGCGCTGGCAGATGGCGATCCTTCGCAAAGGGCAAAGGACCGGAAGCATGGGCCTCCGGGGAATTCAGGGGTGCGGATAGGGGGAAATGGTGGGGGAGTCAAGGAAGGAAGGTGGGCTACGTCAAAGAGCACCGCCTACCGCAAAGTCGGTAGCTCGAAGCTAATCGAACACAACCAAGATACGGCAACAACATCTCTAACTGTTGCCCAAGCCTAACAGCGACGCTAGTGTACAAGTTGTACCCGCAGTGAACGAGAATACCAGTGAAAAACGCAGATTTAAGGCGCTTCGAACGAGCGGCACAGTTGGCGGCTGATCGAATCCTCGACAAAGGGGCAGATGACGTTTTTAGGGTCCAGACTCATTGATCGTCAAAGCCAGAAGATGACGGTTGCGGCGAGGGCGACGGCGGAGAGGAAGGTCTTTGCGCATCGGTCGTAGCGGGTTGCAACGCGGCGCCAGTCTTTCAATCGACCGAACATGATCTCGATCCGGTTGCGACGCCGATACCGTCTTTTGTCGTGGCGGATTGCCTTTCCGCGCAACTTCCGACCGGGGATGCAGGGGCGTATCCCCTTGTCTTTCAACGCGTCCCGGAACCAGTCGGCGTCATAGCCCCGGTCAGCGAGCATCCATTCGGCAGCGGGCAGACTGCCCAGCAGGGCTGCCGCGCCGGTGTAGTCGCTGACCTGGCCTGCGGTCATAAAGAACTTCAGCGGACGCCCCTTCGCATCGGTTACGGCATGCAATTTGGTGTTCAACCCGCCCTTCGTGCGCCCGATCAGGCGCCCGCGCTGATCATCGGGCCCCCCTTTTTCGCCCACAGGCTTGAAGCCGTGCGGTGCGCCTTCAGATAGGTCGCGTCGATCATGATGGTCTTGTGCTCGGTGCCCTCGGAGGCGAGCCCCTCCATCATCCGGGCAAAGACACCCATGTCCCCCCACCGCTTCCATCGGTTGTAGAGCGTCTTCGGTGGACCATACTCCCTAGGCGCATCACACCACCTCAAACCATTGCGATTGATGAAGATTATGCCGCTTAAAACCCGCCGATCATCGACGCGCGGCTTGCCATGGCTCTTTGGAAAGAACGGTCTCAGCCGCTCCACCTGCTCGTCCGTCAGCCAGAACAGATTGCTCATGATCACCCCCGTAGCTCGGGGGCCTTGAATCACGCAGCGGCGGCAGCCTCAAGCAAATCAATGGGTCCTGACCCTAA
>JBMSKG010000295.1:0-3332 GCA_049419625.1 Paracoccaceae bacterium
CCCCGGCCCCCGCGCCCGGTTTGGCCCGATGCGTATCTGGCCCGATCAGTTGGAATGGCCGTGGCCGTCGCGGCCGATGATGAGCGTGCCGTCAAAGCTGTCAAAGCGCTGGATCGCCTCGACGCCAAGCGGCTCTTCGGCGGCGCGGGCGGCGGCAAGCAGCGTTTCGGCATCGGCCGTGCTCAGGCCAAGGCCCTGAAGCGTGGCGGGCAGCATGAGCCCGGCGCCCGAGCAGAGTTCGACAAACCAGCCCTCGGCGTCCTTGCGCAGGAAGGCCCGGCCGCCGCGCCCGTCTTGCGACCAACCGGCGATGGCCACATCGCCCTGCACGGTGATCGGGGCCACGGTCAGCGGGGATTCGGGGGTGTCGAACTGAGCTTTCAGCAGCGCCTCGATGTCGGTCGGATCGTCGCCCGTCATGGCCGGAGCGGCGGCGCCGTGCCCGTCTCCATGACCGTGGCCGTGACCATGACCATCACCATGCCCCTCGGCACTGGCGGTTTCGGTGGTGGCATCATGGCCCATGGCGGAATGGTCCATGGTGGAATGATCCACCCCGCCCGGCGGGTCGATGGCGAATTCGATCTCGACCCGGCCCGCCTGTTCGAAGATCAGGACTGCCGGGACCATCTGGCCTTCGGTCAGCTCCTGGGTGAGGCCCATCAGCATAACGTGATAGCCGCCCGATTCCAGAACCACGGTATCGTTGGCGGGAATCTCGATGGCCTCGACATGGGACATGCTGGCCACGCCGTTGGCATTGACCTCTGTCTTGTGCAGCATGGCGCTTTCGGCGACCGGGGTTTCCACGCCGATCAGACGGTCGGCGTGATCGCCCGAATTGGAAATGCCCATATAGCCCGCCGCCGCCATGGCCGAGGCGGCGGGCTGGGGCACATTGGGGTGGATGATTTCAAGATCGCCCGCCGTGACGCCATGGGCATGCACGGGATGGGCCAGCAGAAGGGTGGCCAGAAGAGGGGTGGCCAGAAGGCCAAGGAAACGGGTCATGTTCGGTCCTTTCGGTTGAAACTCGGTCGGTTCTGCGCTGGACGCGGGACGCCCGGCGCGGGCATGGTGGAAAAAGGACCCCTGCCGGCACGGAACCGGCAGGGGCCAGTCATGGCCCCGCCCCCCGGGAATGAGGGGCGGACCCTCCGGCCTTGCGGGATATCGGGACGCCTCCCCCCGCAAGGCCGGCAATCGTCCTAGCCGTCGGGTGGCGGCATGATGCGGTTTGCGCGGGCCGGGTGGCCCGGGGGCCAGGGATCGGCCAGCCGCTGATCGGTCAGAAACGCGCGGTCGGTCAGGCTTTCGAGAAAGGCGATCAGGTCCTCCACCTCGGCCTCGGTCGCGGCAAAGCCCTGGATCATGCCGTCCTTCATCGGATGGCCCGGCGCGCGGCCTGCATTGGCGTAATGCGCGATCACCTCGCGCAAGGTGGCGATGGAACCGTCATGCATATAGGGCGCGGTCACCGCCACATTGCGCAACGAGGGGGTGCGGAAGCGTCCGGCATCCTCGGCCCGGCCGGTGATCTCGATCAGGCCCGGCACGGCGGCGGGATAATCCTGATAAAGCCCGGTGTTGTGAAAGCCGACCTCGCCCTCGGCCATGCGGGCGGTTTGCAGGGTATTGGTGAAATGGATGCCGGAATGGCAGTGGTAACACTCGAAGCGGTGGTCGAAGAACAGCGCCTCGCCCCGCTTGGCGGCATCGGACATCGCCGCGCGCTCGCCCCAGTATTTGAAGCGGTCATAGGGCGAATTCACCGAAATCAGGCTGCGCTGAAAGGCGCCAAGCGCGCGGGTCACGGTGAAGAGATCAGGCGCGGGTTGGTCGGGGAAGGCGGCGGCGAAGCCCGCTTGATAGACCGGATCGGCGGCAAGGCGGGCAAAGATCTCATCCTCGCGCCCAGCCGCGCCCATCTCTTCGGGCGCCTCGCCAAAGATTGGCACAAGCGCCTGAAACTCAAGGCTGGTCATATGAGGGTTCGCCCAGGTCAGCACAGGGAAATACCCCGCATTGGCCAAAGACGGTGCGTTCTTAGCTCCTTGAGTGCCGTGAATGCCAATCGCCGTGCTGCGGCCATCGGTAAAGGCGCGGGCTTGGTCGTGGCACGAGGCGCAGGCCACCGTGCCATCCGCTGAAAGCCGGGCGTCATAGAAAAGGTGCCGGCCCAACGCCACCTTTGCCGCCGACATTGGGTTGTCGGCGGGCACGGGCGGGGGTGGCATCCAGGCAGGCAGCGGCCAGACATAGCCGTCGGCCAAGGCAAGGGCTGCCCCGGCCATCAGGCTGACCGCCGCCCCAAGTGCGAGGCGGCGCATCAGATCAGCGCATGCTGATCAGCGCCTGAGCGCTGGCTGGCTGGTCCATATAGGGCAGGCCCAGTTTGCCCATCACCGTCAGGCAATCGGCGTCTTTCGGAAATGACATACAACCGGGCGAGGTTTCGGGCGCATTCACCATCAGATCCGCCTCGGCCACCACGGCGGCGGGGTCGATCACCACAATGTTCTTGGCCGGATCAAAACCATCTAGCCGAATCTCCATGCGGTTTTCGTTGGCGCAGGCCTTGGGCGCTTCGGTCTTGGAGGCAGCATCGCACATGGTCGAGCCCAGATGCAGGAACCAACCCTTCGCCTTGCCATGGCCCGACCCAGCCTCTGCGGCAGCTTCGGTCATCCCCGCCATCGCGGTGGGCACCATGTCGATCCGTACGAATTTATAGCCGCCCTGCCAGTTCCAGAACATCGCCGTGGTGTTCAGGGGGGCGGCGGCCAGGGTTGGGTCGATGTGGTTTTGGTCAAAAGGCACGCCGACGGTAAAGGTAAGGCCGGTGTACTCGCCCTCGGGCACGGTCCCGGTTAGCGCGGTATGCGTCCCGGCGGTGCCATTGGCGCAAGCGCCGGTGCCGTCTTCGAAATCCATCAGGGCAAGGGCGTTCAGTTGCCACTGGCCATCTTGGTCGAGCGCGATGGGTTGGAGGCTGCCATCTGCCTTCACCAGCGCCGCATTCGAAACAAAAAGCCGGAAGTCGACGGCCTGCACCTCGGCCTTGGTGCTGCCAAGCCCGGCATAGGTGTCCGCGCAGGAAAACGCCTTGCCGCCGATTTCTGCGGCAAAGGGAATGGTCACGGTGACCTCAGCCAAAGCGGGGCTGGCGACATGGGGGATCAGCGCGGCAAAGGCCGCAAGGGAAAGACGGGTCATGAGGATGTCCTTTGGCGGTATGGTGCGCGCGCGACAGGGCGGCACCGGGTTGGATCAGGTTTTCAGAGATGAAACGAGATCACGCCAAAGGGGGCGCGCGCAGCCCATGCGCGGGG
>JBMSKG010000296.1:0-3294 GCA_049419625.1 Paracoccaceae bacterium
TATGACGCCAGGACAGGACCAGGAGATTGAGAATGCTTTCCCATTTGATGAATATGGTGTTCATCTCTTGGCTGAAGGATGAAGAGATCACCGCAGCCGTCGGGTATGCCGGGGCGATCTTGTTTTTCACAACGGCCTTTGGGATCGGGATTTCGATTGCGGTATCCGCCCTTGTGGCGCGGGCTGTGGGCATGCGCGATCTGGCTATGGCGCGGCAAAAGGCGACCAATGGGCTGATCCTTGGCACCTTGATCGGAGTGGTGTTTTCCGCCGTCGTCTGGGTTTTTCTGCCGCAGATTGTTGCCCTGCTGGGCGCCACGGGGCAAACGGCCGAATGGGCCGTGCATTTTCTGGCGATTGTCACCCCGGCGCAGCCGTTTCTGATGGTGGGGATGATTGGTGGGGCGATCCTGCGCAGCCATGGTGACGCGCGCCGGGCGATGATGGCCACGATTGTGGGGGCCTTGGTTAATGCGGTGATCGACCCGATCTTGATCTTCTCGCTGGACCTGGGGTTGACGGGGGCGGCAATTGCCTCGGTCATCAGCCGGGTGGTGATTGCCGCCATGGCGTTGTTGCCGATCATCCGCCATTACGGCGGGTTTGACCGGCCAACGATGGCTGGGCTTAAGGCCGATACCAGCGCGGTCTTTGGCATCGCGGGCCCTGCCATCCTGACCCAGCTTTCAACCCCCACTGGGCAGGCGATCGTCACCCGCATGGTGGCCGGTTACGGTGAGGCTGCCGTTGCGGGCATGGCCATTTCAGGGCGGCTGACGCCAGTCGCGCTGGGGGTGATATTTGCCATGTCGGGGGCGGTGGGGCCGATCATTGGGCAGAATTACGGGGCGGGCCGGATGGACCGGGTGCGGCGGGCCTTTCTGGATGCGCTGACCTTCACCGCTCTTGTTGTCGTGGTCTCGGCGACGATCCTCTTTGTCCTGCGCGCGCCGATTGCAGATCTGTTCCATGCCGAGGGGCTGACGCGCGACTTGCTGTATCTCTTCTGCGGCCCGCTGTGCCTTTTGTTTTTTTTCAACGGTGCGATCTTTGTGGCCAATGCGACCTGCAACAACCTGGGCGCGCCTTTGGCCTCGACTGCGATCAACTGGGGCCGCCATACCATTGGCACGGTGCCCTTTGCGCTTTGGCTTGGCGGGATTTGGGGGGCCGAAGGGGTGCTGATCGGGCAGGCCGCCGGTGGGGTGGTGTTTGGTCTATTGGGCATCTGGGTGGGGCTGCGCAGCATTGACCGCGCAGCGCTTCAGCCTGCTCCGAAGTGATCGATCAACGGTTTGAGATAGGGTTCAAACCCGCGCCATTTGCCGGTTGAGCCCTGATAAATGCCCGCGCGCGCCTGCTTGTAGCTGGCGGTCTGGATCTGGCGGTCGTTCTTTTCGGGCGCGAGGCAGGCCGGATCGAAGGGCAGGCCGCAATGGTCAAGCACGCGGCGGATCACCGGTTCGGGCGTGCGGGTGAGTTCGGCGTAATCGACATGGCAGATCGCGCCGGGGGCCTGCGTTTCGGCGAAGGCCATATAGTCAAGATAGGCATCGTAATAGGCGGCAATGTCGCAAAGGTCATTTGTGAAACGCAGCCGGTTGCCGGTGAAGTTCTTCTTGTAGATCGACCAGCACACGGCAATCGGATCGCGCCGCATGTGGATAATCCGGGCCTCGGGCAGGGCGCGTTGGATGACACCGACAAGGGCGAAATTGGCCGGCATCTTGTCGGTGACCCACGGGGTCGTGCCGGGAAGTGCGTCGATCCGGGTCAGATAGGCCTCGCGGATGCGGGTCATGGCGGCGGCGTCCAAGGGAGTGGTGCCTTTGGCCATCTCGGCCATCACGGATTTGCCGAGGTAATCCAGCTCGCCCGCGCCATAGACGAGCGGATGGGAGGAGATGATCTGCTCCATCAGCGTCGTGCCTGACCGCATCATGCCCAGAATGAAGATCGGTCGGCGCGCTGGGGTGGCGGCGGACAGTTGGGCCTTTGGCGACCAGTGGCGCGCCTTGATCGCGTCGAAGAAGGCAGTTTCCTGCGCCCGGTCATAGGGGTAGGCCGCCCGGCGCAGGTCATTGGCGCGCTTGAGCGCGGCGAAGCTTTGGTCAACATCACCGGCGTCCTCGTACGCCTTGGCCAGCCCGAAGTTGAGAAGAATCCGGTCAGCGAGCCTTTGGGTGCGGGCGTCAAGTGCCTGCATCTTGTCGATCAACGGATCACCGGGGGTGACATCGATGGTGCGGGCAAGGTTGTAAAATCCCGCCGCGCTGTCGGGATGGGCCGCGATGGCGGTCTCAAACGTGGCGCGGGCACGGTCGAATTCGCCCGCGGTCAGTTCGGCACTGCCCAACTCGTTCAAGGCGCGTTCATGGCGTGGGTCCAAGGTGACCGCGGCTGCAAACGCGCTGCGCGCCTCGTCAAAGCGTTGGGCGGCGAAGAGGGCGCGGCCAAGTTCAAAGCGGATATCGGCGGCCTTGGGGTTTTCAGTGGCCATCGCTTCCAACAGCGTGACCGCTTGCAAGGGCAGCCCATCTTCGACCAGCGCCAGCGCGAGGGCGGCTTTGGCCGGGGTGAGGGCTGGATGATGGGCCAGCGTGGCGCGTGCAATGGCGACGGCCTCGGCCGATTGGCCCGACAGGCGCAGGGCGATGGACAGATTGGTGCCAGCCTCGGGGCTTTTCGGATCGCGCTTGAGCGCGATGCGCAGGGGGGCAATGGCGGGCTCTGGCTGACCCAGTTCCAACATGAGGCTGCCCAAAAACCCATTGGCCAAAGGGCTGAACGGATCGAGCAAGAGTGCGACCTGTGCTTCCTCGGCGGTTGGGCCGGGGCCGGTCTGGGCGCGCAGGCGCAACAGGCGCTGCAAATGGGCCGGGCCAAAGGGGCGGGCGGGAAGGCCGGTGCGGGCGGACTGCACCTCGGCCAGTTGGGTCAAGAGGCGGGCATTTCCGGGGAACCGTTTCAACTCGGGCAGAATCGCACGCGAGGCCGCTACCGGATCGCCCGCCTTCAGCGCGGCCTTGGCCGCCTTGATCGCGTTGTCGACCGCTGTGCTCATCGCCCATGTCCCCTGATGATCTGGAGGCGGACCCTATGCCCGGCACGGGCTGTCTTCAAGTCATGGGTTCTCTGCCCGTCGCAAAACGATTGCATACCGTCGCATTCTTTTCACTGGACAGGCTTTGTTGCCTATGGCTAGCTTAAGGTGTCAGTTCGGGAGAATCCGGGGAAAGCCCGGTGCCGAAGGAGCAACCGCCCCGGTAAACTCTCAGGCGCAAGGACCGTTCT
>JBMSKG010000297.1:0-3287 GCA_049419625.1 Paracoccaceae bacterium
CTGCCCTTCCGCGATCTGGGGCTGATCGTGGTCGATGAGGAGCATGACACCAGCTACAAGCAGGAGGATGGGGTTCTTTACAACGCGCGCGATATGGCCGTGTTGCGGGCCAATATCCTGGGCTGCCCGATTGTGTTGGCTTCGGCCACGCCGTGCCTTGAGTCTTGGGCCAATGTCGAGGCGGGCAAATATGGCCGTCTGGATCTGGGCGCGCGGTTTGGGGTGGCGGAGCTGCCGCAAATGAAGGCGATTGATATGCGGGCGGAAACCTTGCCGTCGGATCGCTGGATTTCGGCCAAATTGGCGGCGGAGGTGCAGGCGCGGGTGGAGAAGGGCGAGCAGAGCCTGTTGTTTTTGAACCGTCGCGGCTATGCGCCGATCACGCTGTGCCGGGCGTGCGGGCATCAGGTGGGCTGTGAGGATTGCGATGCGCGGATGGTGGAGCATCGGTTCCTGAAGCGGTTGGTTTGCCACCAATGCGGGGCGACGAAGCCTGTGCCGGTGGCCTGCCCGGCTTGCGGGGTGGAGGGGCGGATGGCGGCCGTGGGGCCGGGGGTGGAGCGGCTGGCCGAGGAGGTGGTGGCGCGGTTTCCGGGCGCGCGGTTGGCGGTGTTGTCGTCGGACCTCTTTGGCTCGGCCCGGGCCTTGAAAGAGGCGGTGGTGTCGATTGCCGAGGGGGGTGCCGATATTATCATCGGCACGCAGATTGTGGCGAAGGGGCATAACTTTCCCTTGCTGACGCTGGTGGGGGTGATCGACGCGGACCTTGGCTTGCAGGGGTCGGACCTGCGGGCGGCGGAGCGGACGTTTCAGCTGATGCGGCAGGTGGCGGGGCGCGCGGGACGGGCGGAGAAGCCGGGCGAGGCATGGTTGCAGACCCACCAGCCGGAGCACCCGGTTATTCGCGCGATCCTTGGGGGGGACGAGGAGGCGTTCTGGAAGGCCGAGGCGGCAGAGCGCAAGGCCGCCGGCGTGCCGCCTTATGGACGGATGGCGGGGATCATCCTGTCGTCGCCCGATGTGGCGCAGGTGTTTGATTTTGGGGCGGAACTGGCCCGGCGCAATGGGCCGTTGCGGCGGGTGGGCGCGCAGGTGTTTGGGCCTGCCCCCGCCCCGATTGCCCGGGTGCGCGGGCGGCATCGCGTGCGGTTGTTGGTGAAGGCCGAGAAGGCTGTGCCGTTGCAGGCGGCCTTGGCGGAATGGGTGGGGCAGTTGAAGCTGCCGAACAATCTGCGGCTGGCGATTGATATTGATCCGCAGAGTTTTTACTGACCGACACCTCTCCCCCTCCTCCTCGTCGACGTCGTCGCCCGAGGAGAGGCTGGTTTTTGGCCCGGTACAAATTTCTTGCACAGAAATCTGTCAAAATCCTTCGAAGGATTTCGTTTCTCGCCTATATCAAGACGAACACAGACGCCGAATGAGAAGGAGACGCGCGATGTTTTTCGCCAATGCCAGCAAGATGCAGATGGTCCGCCCCGAAAACGCCCTTCCCGGCCGCCCTGACCCCTTGCCGTTGACCGAGCCGCAT
This sequence comes from Paracoccaceae bacterium, assembly GCA_049419625.1. Taxonomy (GTDB): domain Bacteria; phylum Pseudomonadota; class Alphaproteobacteria; order Rhodobacterales; family Rhodobacteraceae; genus Tabrizicola_A. Next base: position 1,532 of record JBMSKG010000297.1, read on the forward strand.
TTCCTGTCGGGCATCGATCTGAAATCACCCGTGCCGGCAGGCATGGCCGAGGCGATGTTCGGCATGGGGTGTTTCTGGGGGGTGGAGCGCAGGTTCTGGCAAGAGCCCGGCGTTTGGCTGACCATGGTGGGCTATGCGGGCGGGTTCACGCCGAACCCGACCTATAAGGAAACCTGCACCCAGTTGACCGGCCATAACGAGGTGGTGCGGGTGATCTTTGATCCGGCGGTCATCTCTTATGAAGCGCTGTTGCAGGTGTTTTGGGAAAACCACGACCCGACCCAGGGCATGCGGCAGGGCAATGACATTGGTTCGACCTATCGGTCGGGCATCTATTGCTACAGCGCTGAGCAAGCGGCGGCGGCAGAAGCCTCTAAACTGGCCTATGGGGCGCGGTTGCGGGCGGCGGGGTTGGGGCAGATCACCACGGAAATCATCCCCGTGCCGACCTTTTACTATGCCGAGGATTACCATCAGCAATATCTGGCCAAGAACCCCAATGGCTATTGCGGGTTGGCAGGCACCGGGGTGAGTTGCCCGATCGGGCTGGCGGTCTGATTGCTTGACCGGGCCAAGCCAAGCGCCTAAGCCCCGGCCATGCAGCTTCGGAGGCCACTATGCCCTTGTTCACCGCCCAGACCACTCTTGAAGGCGAGGACGCCGCCTTTGCCTTGGCCGAGGCGTTGGAGCGGATGCAGCCCCCGGCCCTGACGGCGGAGTGCTATGACATCGAGGGCATGGCGGGGCTATTGCAGGTGTCGGCCACCTTTGCCTTGCCGCCCAATGAGGTGATACTGGCCGTGCTGGCCGAAGCCTTTGGCGCGGCGGCGTTTGAGGTGTCGAGCCTGTCGCAGACCACATGGTCGGCGCTGACCACCTTGCCGGGCGAAGGCCCCGCGCGGGCCTTGGCGGCGGCGTTGGAGCAGTTGGACCCGCCGCCCTATGGCATTGGCGCCTTTGAGATTGAGGACAATTCGGGGCTTTGGGAGGTGGGTCTTTACCTGTCGGACGCGCCCGATCCGCAGGTGTTGAACGCGCTTGTCGCCCAATTTGGCGGCAAGCCTTTCGTGATTTCAGAAGTGCCCGATGTCGATTGGGTCGCCCATGTGCGGCGCGAGTTGGCCCCGGTCGAGGCGGGGCGCTTCTTTGTCTATGGCAGCCATGATGCGGACCGGGTGCCGAGCGATCCGGGCCGGATTCCCTTGCAGATTGAGGCAACGGTGGCCTTTGGCACCGGGCATCATGGCACCACGCTGGGCTGTTTGCGGGCCTTTGATCGGCTGGTTGATCAGGGTATTCGCCCGGCCAAGGTGGTGGACATCGGCGCGGGCACGGCGGTTTTGGCGCTGGCTGCGGCCCGGGTGTTTGCGGATGCGGTGGTGATTGCCTCGGACATTGACGAGGTCGCGGTGGATGTGGCCGAGGCCAATGTGGCGATCAACGGGCTTGAGGGCCGGATCGAATGTCTTGAGGCGGCGGGCTTTGCCCATCCGCGTCTGCATGAAGTCAGCCCCTATGACCTGATCTTTGCCAATATCCTGAAAGGCCCGCTGATCGAGCTGGCCCCCGACATGGGCCAGCATTGTGCAAAAGGGGGGCTTGTCATTCTGTCGGGCCTTTTGGCCGTGCAGGCCGAGGCGGTGATTGCGGCCTATGACACGGCAGGGTTCTCGCTGGTGTCGCGCGAGGATATTGGCGAGTGGTCGGCATTGGTTCTGAAACGGAACTGAATTGTTTCTGTCAAATCCGGGGCTTA
>JBMSKG010000298.1:0-3279 GCA_049419625.1 Paracoccaceae bacterium
TGCAGCCGATCCAACGCGATCTGGGCCGCAACAACCGGCAGAGCAAGGCCTACGAGATAGGGCAACGCCACGGGATAACCGGGCATTACAGACCGCTCGGTTGGCCAGTAAAGCCCCCAAGTTGCGCCAAAAAGACCAAGTGCCAAAAGACCGATCATCTGCACAGCCAAAGGGCCGCGCGCCAAGTGACGCGGCAGCGCGAAAACCAAAAGACCTGTCACAAGGGCATGCCAAGCTAAGGGCGTCCAGATGACCTGCGCCGGAAAGGCGTCATACATCGTGCCGACGATCACCCCTTCGATGCCAAAGCCCAAAACCGCACCGCCCAGAAAAGCCGCGCGCCAGCCGCCAATCCCCGCCCACAAGACCGCCGACAAGGCTGCCGCCGCAACAAGGGAATAAGCGGCCCATGTGACCAGCCATTCATGCGACTTCAGCGACTCTTGCGGCACCGTCCAGAAGAGGTTCTCTGACCCCCATAGCGCAATCATGCCAAGGCATAGTGCGGCCACGACATAGCTTGGCCCTGCTCTTGAAGATAACTCTGCCATGATCCACCGATGACTGAACACCAATTGGCACCGAACAGCCAATTCTTGCAGGAAATCCTGCCTGCTCAAAACGGGATGACGCAGATCGGCGGGAAAAAGCCCGCTGGCCAGCCGGGCCTATAACGCTTATGTAGGGCGCATTGCCCGCAAGGACGGTTGGCCCATGCTGAAAACCCGCCTCATCCCCTGCCTTGATGTTGCCGATGGCCGCGTGGTCAAGGGTGTGAACTTCGTCAACCTGATCGACGCGGGTGACCCGGTCGAGGCTGCGCGCGCCTATGATGCGGCGGGGGCGGATGAGCTGTGTTTCTTGGACATTCACGCCACCCACGAAAACCGCGGCACGATGTTTGATCTGGTGACCCGCACCGCCGAGCAATGCTTCATGCCGCTTACCGTCGGGGGCGGCGTGCGGACGCATCACGACGTGCGGGCGCTCCTGCTTGCCGGGGCGGACAAGGTGTCGTTCAACTCGGCTGCCGTCGCCAATCCCGATGTGGTGGCCGAGGCCGCGGATCGGTTCGGGTCACAATGCATTGTCGTGGCGATTGACGCCAAAACCGTCAGCCCTGGCAAATGGGAGATTTTCACCCATGGCGGGCGCAAATCCACGGGGATTGATGCGGTGGAGTTCGCCCGCACGGTCGCGGCCAAGGGGGCGGGAGAAATTCTGCTGACATCGATGGACCGCGACGGCACCAAGGGCGGCTATAACCTGCCGCTCACCCGCGCCATCGCGGATGCCGTACCGGTCCCGGTCATCGCCTCGGGCGGGGTGGGCACGCTCGATCACCTTGTCGAAGGCGTGACCGAAGGCCACGCCAGCGCGGTTCTGGCTGCCTCGATCTTTCATTTCGGCACCTATTCCATCGGTCAGGCCAAAGCCCATATGGCCGCCGCCGGCATCCCCATGAGGCTGACATGACCGCATTAGACCGACTGGCCGCCACCATTCAGACCCGCAAGGGGGCTGATCCCGAAAGCTCGTGGACGGCGAAACTCTTGTCCAAAGGCCCGGAAAAATGCGCCGAGAAGTTTGGCGAAGAGGCGGTGGAGGCCATCATCGAGGCGGTCAAAGGGGACCGCGACAAGCTGACCTCGGAAGCCGCCGATGTGCTCTATCACCTGCTGGTGATGCTGGCCGCGCGCGATGTGTCGCTGGATCAGGTTTTTGCTGAACTGGAACGCCGCGAGGGGACCTCGGGTATTGCTGAAAAGGCCGCGCGGGGCTGATAGGCGGCCACGAGTATCTACGACGAAACTTTGCGGGAATCTGCGAGGGTTTTTGACCGGAGTTTTGCAAACTCCGGTCCGATGTCTGCGCCGGAAATCGGCCTAAAGCCCCAAGCGCGGAATTTCGATGGCCGGGCAGCGGTTCATTACCACCTCCATCCCCGCCGCTTCGGCCTTGGCGGCGGCGTCGATGTTTTCGATGCCAAGCTGCATCCAAATCACCTTCGCCCCCGAGGCAATCGCTTCATCCATCACGGGCCCCACCTCATCAGACCGGCGGAAGATGTCGACCATGTCGACCGGCCCCACCTCGGCCAGCGACGCACGCACCACCTCGCCCAAACCGCTGTCCTCACCGGCTTGGCCCGGGTTGACCGGGATCACCCGATAGCCCCGCGCGGCAAGATAGGCGGCCACGCGGTGGCTGGGCCGGTCGGGTTTGGGCGACCAGCCGACAAGGGCGATGGTTTTGACATCGCTCAGGATGCGGGCAATTTTGGCGTCATCGGTCATCTTCAACCTCCAAAAGAAAAGCGCCCGGGGACGAACCCCAGGCGCAAGGTGTGGAACGAGGGACAGTTGACAGACGAAACCGGGGTTCCAGGCCCGTTTTCTGTCCTTACACATGGGAAGCCTGTCGCGCCGTTAAAGACCCCTCGCATCTTTGTGATCCTTTTAGCGCGTGCTGGCCGCATAAAGGCTGACGGCGGCGGCGTTTGACACGTTCAGGCTGCCAAACCCGCCGGCATAGGGGATGCGGGCAATGACATCGCAGGTTTCGCGGGTGCGTTCGCGCAAGCCCGGCCCTTCGGCCCCCATCACCAGCGCCAAAGGCCGCCCCTTGGTGGGAGCCAGCGCCTCGGCCAAAGGCACATCGCCTTCGCCGTCCAAACCGACAAGCGTGTAGCCCATCGCCTTCAGCTCGACCATCGCATCGGCCAGATTGGTGACCTTCAGATAGGGCTGCCGTTCCAGCGCGCCGCTTGCGGTTTTGGCCAAGGCCCCGGTTTCGGGTGCGGAATGGTGGCGGGGTGCAATCACGGCACGCGCGCCAAAAACCTCGGCTGACCGCAAGATGGCGCCCACGTTGTGCGGGTCTGTCACGCGGTCCAACAGCACCAAAAGCGGCTCACCAGCCCCCGAGATCGCCAGATCCTCAAGCTTGCCCCAGTTCAACGGCCGCACCTCAAGGGCTGCGCCCTGATGGACCGAGCCTTCGTCAATCGGCACGTCAAACCGGCGCGGGTCGACGATTTCGGGCGCAATGCCTGCCTCGGCCACTGCCGCTTCCAGCTTGTCAAAGGCGTTCTTGGTCACCACCAGCCGCAACTTTTCTCGCGCAGGGTTCACCAGCGCATCGCGCACCGCGTGCAGACCGAAAAGCCAGACGGTTTCCTTTGCCTCGGCCTTTCGGCCGCGTTCCTTGTCCACCACCCAATCCGGTTTTTTCGCCATAGCCCTGCCCTTTCCCTCATGCCCCTTCTCTGGCCAGAAG
>JBMSKG010000299.1:0-3275 GCA_049419625.1 Paracoccaceae bacterium
CGGCCACCGAATAGGGCTTGATGATGTAATCATCCGCCCCCGTCTCAAGCCCGCGTACCTTGTCCACCTCCTCGGACCGCGCCGAGAGCATCAGAACCGGGATCCCCCGCGTCTCGGGCCGCGCGCGGATGCGACGGCAGACTTCAAGCCCCGAAACATGTGGCATCATCCAGTCCAAAAGGATCAGGTCCGGCAAGCCCTCGGCCAACCGCTCCATCGCCTCTTCGCCGTCTGCGGCACAGACCACGGCGAAGCCTTCGGCCTCAAGGTTGTAGCGCAGGATCTCGCGCTGCGCCGGTTCATCCTCGACCAAAAGGACAACAGGCTTTGGCGCGACCATCAGACCGCCCCCCCCAGCCCCGCCACCGCATCCACCTTGGGTCGCGCCTCGCCGGGCAGGCTGCCGGTCGTCATATAGATCACCTGTTCGGCGATGGTGGTGGCATGGTCGCCCACCCGTTCGACATTCTTGGCAATGAAATGCAACTGCATCGCAGGCGTGATGGTGCGGCTGTCCTCCAGCATATGGGTCAACAGCTCGCGGAAGAGCGCATTGTACATCTGGTCAATCTCATGGTCGCGCAAGCGCACTTCGGCCGCCAGCCCCGCATCGCGGGCGATGAAGGCATCCAGCGAATCCTTCAGCAACAACCCCACCGCCTTGGCCATCCGCTTGAGCGAGCCCGTCGCCCCCGGCAAAGGCTGCAACCCGGCCAGCACCTTTGAGCGTTTGGCCAGGTTCTTGGCATAATCGCCGCAGCGTTCCAGGTTCGAGGCGATCTTCATCACCGACAGAACCATCCGCAGATCGGTGCCCATCGGCGCGCGCAGGGCAATCAGCCGGGCACATTCGGCATTGACCTGCTCTTCCAGCGCGTCAATCGCGGCATCGCCCGCGCGCACCTGATCGGCCAGCCCCTCGTCCAGAGTGTCCACCGCACGCGCCGCATCGGCCAGCGCGGTTTCCACCAGCCCGCCCATCTTCATGATCATGGCCTGAACCGCCTCAAGATCGCGGTCAAAGGCACGCAGGATATGTTCGTTGCTCATGGCGGTCCCCTTAGCCGATCCGGCCGGTGATGTAGGATTCGGTGCGCGGATCCTTCGGGTTGGTGAAAATCTGGCCGGTTTCGCCAAATTCAACCAGATGACCCAGATGGAAGAACGCGGTGCGCTGGCTGACACGGGCGGCCTGCTGCATGGAATGGGTCACGATTACGACCGAGAACTGATGGCGCAATTCGTCGATCAACTCTTCGACCTGCGCGGTGGCAATCGGGTCAAGTGCCGAGCAAGGCTCGTCCATCAACAAGACCTCGGGCTGGGTGGCAATGGCGCGCGCGATGCACAGGCGCTGCTGTTGGCCCCCCGACAGCCCGGTGCCGGGCGCGGCGAGGCGATCTTTCACCTCGGTCCAGAGGGCCGCCTTGCGCAGGCAGTCCTCGACGATCTGATCCAACTCGGCCTTGTCGCGGGTCAAGCCATGAATACGCGGGCCGTAGGCCACATTGTCATAGATCGATTTCGGGAACGGATTGGGCTTTTGAAACACCATGCCCACTTTGGCGCGCAACTGCACAGGGTCCACCCGGCGGTCATAGATATCCTCGCCTTCTAACAGGATCTGGCCCTCAACCCGGCAACTGGCGATGGTGTCGTTCATCCGGTTCAGGCAGCGCAGGAAGGTGGATTTGCCACAGCCCGACGGGCCGATAAAGGCCGTCACCGACTTGTCGGCGATATCGACATCCACATCCTTGATGGCGTGCGTGGCGCCGTAATAGACCTGTACCTTGCGGGCCTCGATCTTGTTGACTGTGCTGTCCACACGGCTCTCCATTCGCATATCTTTCATGGGGGCTTCCCGAGGTTACCAGCGGCGTTCAAAGCGGCGGCGAAGCAAGATCGCGCCGACGTTCATCACCACCAGAAAGACCAACAGCACGATGATCGCACCGTTCGACCGTTCGATAAAGGCAGGGTCAGACCGGCTGGCCCAAGAGTAGACCTGCACCGGCAGCGCGGTGGCCGGGTCCATCATCCCCGACATCGGCATGCCGGGGTAATTGTCGACAAAGGCCACCATGCCGATCAGCAAAAGGGGCGCCGTTTCCCCCAAGGCCGTAGCAAGGCCCAGAATGGTGCCTGTCAAGATACCGGGCATCGCCAAGGGCAGCACATGATGAAACACCGTTTGCATCTTGGACGCCCCCACCCCCAGCGCCGCATCGCGGATCGAGGGCGGCACCGCGCGGATCGCCGCCCGTGTCGCGATGATGATGGTCGGCAGCGTCATCAGACTGACGACAAGCGCCCCCACAAAAGAGGAGGACTGCGGAAACCCTGCAAAGTTGATGAAGATTGCAAGCCCCAATATCCCGAACACGATCGACGGGACGGCAGCAAGGTTCGAGATGTTCACCTCGATCGCGTCGGTCCAGCGGTTCTTGGGCGCGAACTCTTCCAGATAGATCGAGGCCGCAACCCCCACAGGCAGGCACATCAGCGCAACGAGTGCCATCAGATAGGCCGAGCCGATCAGCGCAACGCCAAGGCCAGCCGCCTCGGGTCGTTGGTCCGAGGCGTCGGGATTGGTGAAAAATCCCCAGTTCCAGCCGGTCGACAGGATGCCAGCTGCGCGCAGCCGGTCAGCCAGTTCCAACTGCTCGGGGCTGATGTTGCTGTCCAGCTTGGCGGTTTCCATGGTGACACGGCCCTTGAGGTAGCCGTCAATCCGGCCGCCCGCCAGAATGGTCGCGTCAATCGTCGTGCCAATGAGTGCCGGGTCAGCAAGCACCATGGCCCGCATTCCGCCCGCGGCATCCTTCGAGATCATCTCGGCAACTTCTTTGTCGGTCAGCGGACCAAGATCGATCTTCTGGCGCTCAAGTTCTACCAACAACGCACGCGCCAGAACCTTGGTATAGCCAATGGTTGTCACCTTGGCCATTTCGGCAGCATCGCGATTGCCCTTGGGGTCCAGCACCTTCTCCGACAACTCGACGGGAAAGCTCAGCTTGGCTTGGAAGAACGCCGAGGTGCCATCGCGCACGATGGTGAACAGCATGATTGCCAGCATGGTCAGCGAAACGGCGATAGCCACCAGACCATAGGCGCGAAATCGTGCCTCGGCTGCATTGCGGCGCTTCATCTCGGGGCTGGTGACATAGATCGACTGCACGGGCTTTGCCCCGGGCTTCGGCGCGGGTTGGGATGCGGGATCCAAGGCGGCAAGATCGGTCATTCGTATTGCTCCTTGTATTTCCGCACGATGT
>JBMSKG010000300.1:0-3275 GCA_049419625.1 Paracoccaceae bacterium
ACAGGTCGGCGCGCAGCAGGTCTTCCAGCGTCTTGTCCGGGGCGTGCTCGTTGCAGATGCCGATAATCCGGGTTTCGGGCGGGGTTGACTGATCATTGATCAGTGTCAAAAGCCGCGATTGCAGCGGATGGCTCAGCGCTTCGATATCCTCAAGGCAGAGCGTGCCGCCGCGGGCCTCTTCGACCAAGGGCAGGTTGCCATCGTCCGACGGGCCAAAAAGCTTGGCCGCCAACTGCTCCTCACCCCACGCTGCACAGGAAATGCTGACGAATTTCTTCGACCCGCGCGGCCCCACCGCATGCAGCGCATGCGCGACCAACGTCTTGCCGGTGCCGGTTTCACCGTCGATCAACACGTGGCTGTCGGCCTGACCAAGATCAAGGATATCCTCGCGCAGCCGTTCAATTGCCGGGCTGGCGCCGATCAGCTTTTTCATGATCGTGCTGCCGTCCGACAATTCTTTGCGCAGCGCGCGATTGTCCAAGGTCAGCCGACGTGTTTGGGTGGCCTTTTTGGCCAATTCGGTCATCCGGTCCGGGTTGAAGGGCTTCTCCAAAAAGTCGAACGCCCCCACCCGCATCGCCTCAACCGCCATCGGCACATCGCCGTGACCGGTGATCATGATAACAGGCAGGCCCGAATCCATCCCCATCAGGCGCTTGAGAAAGGTCATGCCATCCATGCCCGGCATCTTGATGTCACTGACCACCACGCCGGCAAACTCTGGCCCAATCACCTTCAGCGCCTCTTCGGCACTGGCATAGGTTTCCGTGTCAAAGCCCGACAAGGCCAGCCACTGGCTGATCGAGGCCCGCATGTCCGCCTCGTCATCGACGATCGCCACCTTCATTGCCCGTGCCATGCTACCCTCATCATTCTGCTGCCTTAGGAGCGCGCCCGGAGGCCGAGGCCAGAACCGGAAGCTGCATTTCAAACACGGCGCCACCATCTTCGGCGTTGTGGGCGGTCAGACGCCCCCCCAGATCGGTGACAATGCCCGACGAAATGGCAAGGCCCAAGCCCACCCCTTCGCCCGGCTTTTTTGTGGTGTAGAACGGCTCAAACACAGAACCGATATCGGTGATGCCATGACCATTGTCGCGCACCGCCAGCGTGGCCAAATCACCCATGGTCATCAACAGATCAATCTGCGGCTTGGCGACATCTTTCGTTGCGTCCAGCGCATTTCGCAAAAGGTTGATGATCACCTGCTCCAGCCGGATGCGGTCGGCCATCACCATCACCGGCTGGCGCGGCAAGGTGCGGGTGATCTGCACCACCCGCTGCTTCAACTGCGGTTCCATCATCGCCAAGGCGGAAGACAGGCACGCGCGCAGATCAACCGGCTCAAACGCCTCACCTCCCTTGCGGGCGTAAGATTTCAGCTGCCGCGTGATGGCCCCCATCCGCTCGATCAGATCATCAATCCGCTGGAAGGACGACAAAGCCTCTTCGGGCCGCTTGCGCTGCAGCAACAGCCGCGCCCCGGCCAGATAGGTTTTCATCGCGGCCAAGGGCTGGTTCAGCTCATGGCTGACCGCCGCCGACATTTCGCCCAAAGCGGCCAGCTTGGACGACTGCGCCAAGGTCAACTCGGCCACCTCAAGCGTCTTTTGCACCTTCTCGCGCTCGGCGATTTCGCGGTTCAACCGGGCGTTCAAAAGCCGCAACTCAGCCGATTCACGTTGCAAAGACTGGCTTTGCGACCAGGCCCGGCGCGACAGCATGTAAAAGGTCAAAGCGGCCAGAATGGCAAAGCCCATGATCACCAGCGCAATGACGCCATCCACACGCTCGCGCACCGAATCATAGGCCGTAAAGGCCACCATCCGCCACCCCCGGAACGGCACCCGCACCTCGGTGCGCAACACCGCCTCTCCGGCCACATAAGCATCGGGCGGGTTCTGAGCCCAATCCGCAGCACCCTTCAAAGCCCGCCCAAAGGCCGACGACTCTTCGGCACTCATCAAGGCCTCATCCAAAGGCTTGCCCCGCCATGAGGTTTCAGTCGCCAAAAGCACCGTCCCCGTGCTGTCAGCCACAATGACCTCATCCTGGAACCCCGCCCATGCGCGTTCGTACTTCATGAGATCGGCACCAACGACGATCACCCCCAGCGGGCGGCCATCGGCAAAAATCTGACGCGAATAGGTGAATTCATAGGCTCCTCCCGCCATAGGTGCGGCGGCAAAGACGGTGTCGCGGCTGCGCATAGCATCCACGAAATAAGGGCTGGTGCGGTGGCTCGTGCCCAAAAGATTGCGGTTTGTCGCCCCAACCGCCCGGCCATCCTTGTCCAACAGCAAGATCGAAGCGACGCCGATCTCGCCCTGGACCTTGATGAGCCGCAGCGTGGTGTCGGTAAAGCGCCCCTCTGACAAAGCCCCCCGGATCGCCGGGTCATCCACCAACAGCAAAGGCACGACCGAAGTGCGCTGCAACTCCGACAGCATATTGCCTGAATACAGCGCCAGGCGCAGTTCGGCGCGGTTGCGTGTGGTTTCGGTGAACCGCTCGGACAACCAGCGATTGGTAACCAAGACCACACCAATGGCCAGCAAGATCAGGATGCCAGCCGCCAAACGGACGCGCCATGACCCGCCATAGGGCGCGGCCTTCAGACTGTCAGGATTGGGCAGATCACTCATGGGGCAAATCTAGGCCCCGCCGCGGCGCGCCTCAAGCACAAGAGCGTCAGGCCAGCGCCATCCCGCGCATCAGCCCAGCAAAGAGGCCCGCCCCATCCGTGCCACCCAAGACCGGGTCATTGGCTCGTTCAGGATGCGGCATCATCCCCAAAACGCGACGGTTTTCCGACAAGACCCCGGCGATATCGGCCATCGCGCCATTGGGGTTCTGGCCATAGGTGAAGGCGATCCGGTCCTCTGCCTTCAGCTGCACCAAACCTTCGGCATCAATGGTATAATTGCCGTCATGATGGGCAATCGGAATCATCAAGGATTGGCCCTTGGCATAGCTTTGGGTAAAGGCGCTGGCAGTCGTCGCCACCTTCAGCTCGACCGTCTTGCACGCAAACTTCAGCCCCGCATTGCGCATCAAAACCCCCGGCAACAGCCGCATCTCGGTCAAAACCTGAAATCCGTTGCAAATGCCCAAGACATAGCCACCGCGCGCCGCATGGGTCTGGATGGCGCCCGCAATCGGCGACTGGGCGGCAATCGCCCCGCAGCGCAGGTAATCGCCAAAGGAAAAGCCCCCCGGCCCCCCCCCCACATCGACACCCGCCGGCAAGGCGCGGTGCTTGTGCCAGACCC
>JBMSKG010000301.1:0-3234 GCA_049419625.1 Paracoccaceae bacterium
GGTTGCCGACAAGATGGGGATCGACCTGATCTGGCTGGGGGTCATCATCGGGATGAACTTGCAAACTTCGTTCCTGACGCCGCCCTTTGGCTTTGCGCTGTTCTATCTGAGGTCGGTGGCGGCCAAGGTGCCTTATCTGGACCGCATCACCGGCAAGAACATTGCCGAAATCAAGACAGCCGAGATCTACAAAGGGGCTATTCCGTTCATTGGGTTGCAGTTGATCATGATCCTTATGGTGGTGTCGTTCCCGCAACTGGTGATGCATTACAAAGGACCGGTGGTGGACCCGTCGACTGTGACAATCACGGTTCCGGCGCTGAACACGCTGAACCCCGGGGGCGCGCCGCAGTTGGGGGCGCCAAAGCTTGGCGCACCGGTGATCAATCCCTAAACCTCCTCGTCGCCTCCGGCGCGCGTCGGGGGCGCTCGACGAGAAGCGCGGCGCGCGCCCGAGGAGAGGGCAGAACGAAAAAGGCCCCGAGGTTTCCCTCGGGGCCTTTTGTTATGCTGTGACAGGCTTAGAGCTTACCGGCCTGCTGCTGCACCATCATGAAGGTGTCGTAGTTGTATTCGGCAATCTGCGCCCAAAGATAGGCATCGCGCTTGAAGGCGTCTTGGCTTTCCTTGATCTTCTTGAACATCTCGTTGGTGGCCGAGATTTCCGCATAGGTCGCATTGGCCGCGTCAAAAGCTGCGCTCAGCACGTCCTGCGGGAAGGGCTTCAGCTGCGCACCATTGGCCACCAGCGATTTCAAAGCGGTCGGGTTCTTGTAGTCATAGGAGGCCAGCATATTGGCGTTGGCTGCTTCGCAAGCCGTCTTAATGGCGGCTTGGTAATGGGCCGGCAGTTCGTTCCACTTGGCCAGGTTGAACATGGTGGCCAGCGTCGGGCCGCCTTCCCAATAGCCGGGGTAGTGATAGATCGGCGCCACTTTGTAGAAGCCCGCCTTTTCATCGTCATAGGGGCCAACCCACTCGGCCGCATCGATGGTGCCTTTTTCCAGCGCCTGATAAATCTCGCCGCCCGGGATCTGCTGCGGCACAACGCCGAGCTTTTCCAGAACCTTGCCGGCAAAACCACCAACCCGCATCTTCAGGCCCTGCATGTCGGCCAGCGAGGCGATTTCCTTGCGGTACCAGCCGCCCATCTGCGCGCCGGTGTTGCCAGCCGCAAAGCCGATCAGACCTTGGGTCGCGTAAAACTCGTTCAGCATGTCCTGACCGCCGCCGTAGTACAGCCATGCGTTCATCTGACGGGCGTTCATGCCAAAGGGGGTGGCGCAGCCCAGCGCGTAGGTCGGGTCTTTGCCCCAGAAATAGTACGGCGCGGTGTGGGTCGCCTCAACGGTGCCCGAGGCCACAGCGTCCGCGGTTTCAAAGGCCGGAACCAATTCGCCTGCCGGGAACACCTGCAGCGTCAGCCCGCCTTGGGTCATTTCGCTGATGTACTTCGACATGGTTTCGGCTGCGCCGTAAATCGTGTCGAAGGCCTTGGGGAATGACGATGCCACGCGCCAAGTGATCTTGGGGTTTTCCTGCGCAATGGCGGGTGCGGCCAGCGCTGCGGCACCGGCTGCGGCGACACCGCCCACGGTGGCCTTGGTCAGAAAGGAACGACGATCCATAAGTATTCTTCCTCCACTGTTGGCCCTCGGCTCTTCCTCGGGCGCTTTGATACTGATAGAAATGCTAACCACCGATCTTGGGTTTGAGAATAGAAATCTTCGCCTATTGGCAATTTTTGGTAACTTTTCCTTACCACAGCCACCGGACCCGACTGAAAGCGCAGTCCGTACGGCACATTTCTTCTCAATCTCCCTTCCTTTAGGCCAGCCCTTGCCTATCTAGGGCGCATCGCAGCGCGTCAAGCAGGGTGCCCAATTGACATATCTTCTTTTTATCGTCGGCCTTCTGGGGTTGTTCTTCGGGGGTGAATATCTGGTGCGCGGGGCGTCGTCGATTGCCCGGCGGTTTGGCATCTCTCCTTTGGTGATAGGGTTGACCATTGTCGGCTTTGGCACGTCGGCGCCAGAACTTCTTGTGTCGGTGAATGCCGCTCTTGCGGGCCAACCTGCCATAGCGATTGGCAATGTGCTTGGGTCAAACATTGCCAATATCCTGCTGATCCTTGGTGTTTCAGCGGTGATTGCACCGTTGATCATCCCGGCGCGTCGGTTGGCGCGTGATCTGGCCTTTATGCTTTTGGCCACCGCTGTGATTTGGGTGATGCTGCTTGACGGCGTTGTCACGCGACCGGAAGGCGGGATCCTGATTGCCGGTTTGGCCGTGTTCCTGTTCATGGCATTTTCGTCGGGGTCGGTGCCGCAAGAGGATGATCCGATGGAAACCAGCATTGCCAAGGCCACGCTGATGACGCTGGGCGGTCTGGGGCTTTTGGTGATCGGGGCGCATTTCTTAGTCGACAGCGCCAGTACGATTGCCCGTACATTCGGCATCTCTGAGGCCGTCATCGGGCTGACCATCGTAGCGGTCGGCACCTCTTTGCCGGAACTAGCCACCAGCGTGATTGCCGCCTATCGTCGCCAAACCGAAATCGCTGTTGGCAATGTTGTCGGATCGAACATCTTCAACATCTTCAGCATCCTAGGGATCACCGCGCTGATCACCCCGATCCCTGCAGAGGCACGCTTCGCCACGATCGACATGCCTTGGGTGGCCGCCACGGCGGTCGGCCTGACAGTGCTTGCTGTCTGGCTCGGCGGCCTGCCGCGGGTGGCCGGGGTCGTGCTTTTGGCGGCCTATGGCGGCTATCTGGCGCTGATGGGCTAAGCGGGCGGCGACTCGGGTCACAAAACTGCCGTCGAATTGCTTTTCTTTCGATGGGGCGGGCGTTCTTGTAATAAACTACAAGAATTGCCCGCCCCGCGACATTTTAGGCGTCGATTTGCGGTTGACGCCCCCCGCCCCTGCCCCTAAGTTCCGGCTCGAAGGTTTGGGGGGCGGCGATGCGCACGCTAATCGTAGTCGTAGGACAGTGGCGCATGGGTCGGTAACGACAGCCCATAACGGCTCCCATGCGCCCCCGGATCTGACCCCCGGGGGCTTTTTGTTGAGATAGGGCCGCAGGATGCGCGGCTGGAATGAGGAAAGACCGATGACAAAGTCGATGACCGGCGCAAGGATGGTGGTTCAGGCTCTGAAGGATCAGGGCGTGGAGGTGGTCTTTGGCTATCCCGGCGGCGCGGTGCTGCCGATCTATGACGAGATCTT
>JBMSKG010000302.1:0-3233 GCA_049419625.1 Paracoccaceae bacterium
CGGCGGCGGGGCGCGCGGGGGGGGCCACCGCCGACGCGCTGCAGGCCCGTCCGCGCTTGGCCCATGACCGGGACTGGCGCGAGTTGCATTTTGGTGCGTGGGAGATGCGCACATTCACCGAGATCGAGGCGGAAAGCCCCGACCACATTCGCGCCTTTTGGGAGACCCCCGGCGAGATCAGCCCGCCCGGCGGCGAAAGCTGGAACGCGATTTGCGGGCGGATTGACCGGGCGGTCGGGCGGTTGGCCCATCTGCCCGAGGTGATTGTGGTGGCCCATTTCGGGGCCATTGTCGCGGCCATCCAGCACGCGGGCGGGCTGACGGCGACGCAGGCCTTTGGCCACAAGATCGACAATCTGTCGGTGACCTGCCTTGAGTTTGGCGCGGCCCCGCGCGTGGTGTCGATCAATCACATCCCGTGATGGACGGGCGCACAAATCGGCGCTTTTCGCGTTGGGGCGCCCGTGCTTTCTAGGCGACAACCCTGTTTTCTTGACGACAAAGGAGATGTCCCATGACCTATGATCTGGTGATCGGGGATCGCGCCTATTCCTCGTGGTCCTTGCGCGGTTGGTTGTTGTTCGATGCCTTTGACCTGCCGGTCAAACTGCATACTGCGCGGCTTTACACGGACGAATTGCCGACCCTGTTGAAGCAGTTTCACCCCGGCAAGACCGCCCCCACCATGCGCACGCCCGACGGGGTTGTGGTGCCGGAAACCATTGCGATTGCAGAGGAATTGGCGAGCCGCCACCCGCAGGCGGGCATCTGGCCCGCAGACCCCAAGGCGCGGGCTGTGGCCCGTGTGCTGGCTGCAGAAATGCATGCAGGCTTTACCGCGCTGCGCAACCATTGCCCGATGAACCTGCGCGTGAGCTATGAGGACTGCGCGCCGCCGCAAGCGGTGCTGGACGATCTGAAGCGGCTGGAGGTGATCTGGGATTGGGCGCGCGACGAGACGGGGGCCAAGGTCTGGCTGGCCGGGGACTATTCGGCGGCGGATGCGTTTTTCGCCCCCGTGGCGACGCGGATCGCCACCTATAACCTGCCGGTGTCGGACCGCGCGATGGATTATGTGCAGGCCCATTTGGCGCACCCGTCGTTCCGGCGCTGGCGGGCGATGGGGCTGGTGGATGGGGCGGATCAGGAGTTTTACCGCCGCCCCTATCCCACGCGCCCGTGGCCCGGCCCTTCTCCCCTGCCCGCCCGAGCGGTGGAGGGGACTGAGGCCGAGAACGCCGTCTGCCCCTATTCAGGCAAGCCCGTGACCCATGTGCTGGAGATGCAGGGCCGCCGCTTTGGCTTTTCCAACGCGTTTTGCCGCGACAAGACGGTGGCGGACCCCGAGGCTTGGGCGGAGTTTAGGACGCTGATCTAGGCCCTGATGGGAAGCCGGGGCTCATCGCTCGGTTCCCGTCGCTCTTCGCGCAGGCCCCCGCCGGCGTTAACCCTTTGCTAACGCTGTTCGCCTAACCGTTAACCATTGGAGCGGAGGCAAAATGGTCGCGCGGGCCTTTACGGTGGCATTCGAAGGGGTCGAGGCGCGGTTGGTCGAAGTGCAATGCGCGCTGTCACCGGGGATGCCGTCGTTTTCCGTTGTGGGACTTCCCGACAAGGCGGTGAGCGAGGCGAAAGAGCGGGTGCGTGCGGCGATGAATGCGCTGTCGATCGCGCTGCCGTCGAAGCGGATTACCATCAACCTGTCGCCCGCCGATCTGCCGAAAGAGGGCAGCCATTTCGATCTGCCGATTGCCTTGGCGCTTCTGGCGGCATTGGAGATCATCCCGAAGGATGAGGTGGAGGGCACGATTGCGCTGGGAGAACTGGCGCTGGATGGGCGGCTGATCCCGGTGATCGGCGCGCTGCCTGCGGCGATGTGCGCGGCGGAGGAGGATAAGGTGCTGTTGTGCCCCAAGGCCTGCGGGGCCGAGGCGGCTTGGGTTGGGGCGACGCAGGTGCTGGGGGCTGTGTCGTTGCACGAGGTTTTGCGCCATTACACCAACCAGTCGGCCCTGAGCCCTGCCGAGGCGGGCGAGGTCATGGCGCAGGCGGCGGGTCGCGATCTGCGCGACGTCAAGGGCCAGGAACGCGCCAAGCGCGCGTTGGAGATCGCGGCGGCGGGGCGACATCATTTTCTGATGGTGGGCACGCCGGGGTCGGGCAAGTCGATGCTGGCGGCGCGGCTGCCCTCGATCCTGCCGCCCCTGTCGGCGGTGGAGGCGCTGGAAACCTCGATGATCCATTCGCTGGCCGGGCTGTTGACGGAGGGCGGCATCTCACGGGAGCGACCGTTTCGCGAGCCGCATCACACCGCCTCGATGGCGGCGATTGTGGGGGGGGGAAAGGGCGCGAAACCGGGGGAGATTTCGCTGGCGCATAATGGGGTTTTGTTCATGGACGAGTTCCCCGAGTTTCCGCGTGCCGTGCTGGAAACCCTGCGCCAGCCGATTGAGACGGGCGATGTGGTGGTGGCGCGGGCCAATGCCCATATCCGCTATCCGGCGCGGTTTTTGCTGGTGGCGGCGGCAAACCCCTGCAAATGCGGCTATATGACCGATCCGGCGCGCGCCTGCGCCCGGGTGCCGGTTTGCGGCGAGGAGTATATGGGGCGGATTTCGGGGCCGATGATGGACCGCTTTGATCTGCGGGTGGAGGTGCCACCGGTGGCTTACACCGATCTGGACCTGCCAGCTTCGGGGGACACATCGGCCACGGTCGCCGCGCGGGTGGCAGCGGCACGGGCACGCCAAGCTGTGCGGTTTCACGGCCATGCCACGGCCCGGGTCAATGCCGATCTGGAGGGCAGCCTTTTGGACGAGGCGGCCAGCCCCGATGCCGAGGGCCGCGCGTTTCTGGTGCGGGTGGCGGAACGCTTTGGGTTGTCGGCGCGGGGGTATCATCGGGTCTTGCGGGTGGCGCGCACGATTGCTGACCTTGATGCCAGCGAGACGGTGCGGTTCGCCCATATCGCCGAGGCGGTGAGTTTTCGGCTGACCGTGGGGGCCAAAGGGTAGGCGCCTTGCCTTACGGCGCGCTCGTCGTCGCCTGCGGCGCTCCTCGGCGGGACAAGCGCCGACACGCCGCCAAGGGCGGAGGAGGAGGGGCGCTACAGGCCGCGCTTGGCCTCGATCACCTGCCAGATCTTCTCGGCGGTGTTGGTGCCGTCAAACCGCTCCAACTCCTGAATGCCGGTGGGCGAGGTGACGTTGATCTCGGTCAGCCAATCGCCAATC
>JBMSKG010000303.1:0-3216 GCA_049419625.1 Paracoccaceae bacterium
CCCGCTTCGTCCATCAGGGAATGACCTCGTCCGACGTTCTGGACCCCACGCTGAACATCCAGCTCGTCCGCGCCTCGGACTTGCTGTTGAAAGCCATGGACCGGGTTCTGGCGGCACTCAAGTCCCGGGCCTTTGAACATAAGGACACCGTTCGCATTGGCCGCAGCCACGGCATTCATGCCGAGCCGACCACCATGGGCCTCACCTTTGCCCGGTTTTACGCCGAGATGGACCGTGGCCGCAAACGCCTGGTGGCCGCGCGGGAAGAAATCCGCACCGGGGCGATTTCGGGTGCGGTTGGCACCTTTGCCAACATCGATCCGGCGGTCGAAGAGCATGTGTGCAAGATGCTGGGCCTGATCCCTGAGCCAATCAGCACCCAAGTCATCCCGCGCGACCGCCATGCCATGTTCTTCGCCACGCTGGGCGTCATCGCCAGCAGCATTGAGAACATCGCCGTTGAGATCCGCCACATGCAGCGCACCGAAGTGTTGGAGGCCGAGGAGTTTTTCTCGCCCGGCCAAAAGGGCAGTTCCGCCATGCCGCACAAGCGTAACCCGGTGCTCAGCGAAAACCTCACCGGTCTGGCACGTCTGGTCCGCATGTCGGTGA
The DNA here is from genome assembly GCA_049419625.1 of Paracoccaceae bacterium. Classification (GTDB taxonomy): domain Bacteria; phylum Pseudomonadota; class Alphaproteobacteria; order Rhodobacterales; family Rhodobacteraceae; genus Tabrizicola_A. The sequence continues at coordinate 613 of JBMSKG010000303.1, forward strand.
CGCCCGCGTTGGAGAACGTTGCCCTTTGGCATGAGCGGGACATCAGCCATTCCAGCGTTGAGCGCGCGATTGGCCCGGATACCACAATCACGTTGGATTTCGCGTTGCATCGTCTCGCGGGGCTCATCGAAAAGCTGGTGATCTACCCTGAGAATTGCTTGAAGAACATGAACAAGTTCAAAGGCCTCGTGATGTCTCAGCGTGTGCTTTTGGCGCTGACCCAGGCCGGTGTCAGCCGCGAAGACAGTTATCGGTTGGTACAACGAAACGCCATGAAGGTCTGGGAGCGGGGAGCAGACTTCAAGACCGAGTTGCTGGCCGACGCAGAGGTGACCGCCGCCCTGTCCCCTGCCGAGATCGAAGAAAAGTTCGACCTTGGCTATCACACCAAGCATGTCGACACGATCTTTGCCCGGGTGTTTGGAACCTGATCGGCTGACAAGGTCTTCGGTCGGCAAGAAATATGTCGTCCGGCATGGCATCTTGTGCTAGGGTCAAACGTGGCCTCAGTGCTGTGCTGGGCCGCGTAGACCGGAGGACATTGCATGAAATCCTTGACGATCCTTGCCGTTCTTCTTGTTTCACAAGCTGCCGTAACGGCGGCCGCAGCGTCTCAGGGCTGCCATGGCGACAAGATCAAGATGACCTGTGCCGAGGGCACGACGTGGGATGACGACAGCCGCGCCTGCATGCCGAAACCTTCGGCCTAGGGCGGATTTTCGCAACCTCGCGTTAATCACAACCTGCCAGTCTGCCCCCATGCTGTGACAGTGCAAGGGGGGTTACATGACAAGGGATCAGATGGCACCACGCGGCCTTCAGGGTGGTGGCGCAGCCTTGGCGCCATCCCAAGGCGCTGGATCTCATCCCGCTGTGTCACGGCCAGCCCAGCCCCGCGCCCTGACGCCTCGTGAAAAGGCTGCCGTGATTGTCCGGTTTCTTCTGGCAGAAGGTGCAGTCTTGCCCTTGGCAAAGCTGCCCGACCACATGCAAGCCGCTCTGACCGAACAGATTGGCCAGATGCGACTGGTTGACCGCGCGACGCTGGCGCAGGTGGTTGAGGAGTTCCTGAACGAATTGGAGCAAGTTGGTCTGGCCTTCCCCGGCGGGATCGAAGGGGCTTTGCAGGTGATGGATGGCCATATTTCGGCCAATGCCGCCAGCCGCCTGCGCCGTCTGGCCGGGGCCAGCGCCAAGGCCGACCCTTGGGACAGGTTGACCGCCCTGCCGTTGGATCGGCTGATTCCGGTCTTGGAGGATGAAAGCATCGAGGTGGCCGCCGTCATGCTGTCCAAACTGCCCGTTGCCCGCTCGGCCGAGCTTTTGGGCAAACTGCCGGGGGAAAAGGCGCGGCGGGTCGCCTATGCGGTGTCGCTGACCGGAAATGTCGACCCTGAAACCGTACGTCGGATCGGGGCCTCTTTGGTGACGCAGCTTGACGCACAGCCACCGCGGGCCTTCGACAACGGGCCGGTGGAACGGGTGGGCGCCATTCTGAACGTCTCGGGCGCGCAAACCCGTGATGAAGTGCTGGCCGGCCTTGAGGCCGAGGATGCCGCCTTTGCCGCCGAGGTCAGAAAGGCGATCTTCACCTTTGTGCATCTGCCCGCCCGCGTGGTGGCGCGCGATGTGCCAAAGATCATCCGCCTTGTGGATCAGCCGGTTCTGGTCACCGCGCTGACGGCCGCGCAGGCAAACGGGGAACAGGCCGCCGCGGCGGAGTTTCTTTTGGCCAATATGTCCCAACGCATGGCCCAGACCCTGCGCGAGGACATGGCCGCGCGCGGTAAGGTCAAGGACAAAGAGGGCGAGGCGGCGATGTCTGGCATCATCACCGCCGTCCGCCAGTTGGAGGCCGCCGGCGAACTGGTCTTGAACAGCGAGGATGAGTGACGCGCATTAGCGCGGCGCCCCCTGCGGGACGCCGGGCAGTACACAAAGCATTTCATAGAGCAGATTCGCCCCGATCAGCGCGGTGTTGCCCGACGGGTCATAGGGCGGTGACACCTCAACCAGATCGCCCCCCACAAGGTTCAACCCGGCCGCCCCGCGCACAATCTCCAACCCCTGCCAAATGGTCAGCCCACCCGGCTCCACCGTTCCGGTGCCCGGCGCAAAGGCCGGATCAAGGCTGTCGATATCATAGCTCAGATAGCACGGCGCATCGCCGATCTTGGCGCGAATCTCCGCCATCAGCGGGGTGAGGGATTTGTGCCAGCACGCCTCGGCCTGAACCACCGTCCAGCCGTTCTTGCGGCCCCAGTCAAAATCATCAGGCGAATAGCCGGTGCCACGCAACCCGATCTGAAACACCTTGTCATTTTGCAGGCAGCCATCCTCCCAAGCCCGGCGGAACGGACAGCCATGGGCCACCTTCTCGCCAAACATGGTGTCGTTGATGTCGGCATGGGCATCGACATGGATCAAAGCCACCGGCCCATGCTTTTTCTTCATCGCCCGCAGAATGGGCCACGTCAGCGTGTGATCGCCCCCGAGCGTCAAGGGAATCGCCCCATCCGCCAAGATGCCATCATAATAATCCGTAATGATATCAACGGTCTTTTTCAGATCAAAGGTGTTGATCGGCACATCGCCGATATCGGC
>JBMSKG010000304.1:0-3208 GCA_049419625.1 Paracoccaceae bacterium
CGGTTGGTGACGATCGTCAGCCTAGGGATTGTTCGCGCGGAAATAGGCCCATTCTTCGACCACCGTGCCATCCAGCAAGCGGCAATAGCCCACGGTTCCGCCGGCTTCCGCGCGCATCTCCAATGTCCCGCCTTGTTTCACGCAATAGACACTGGCCGGGTTGGCCATGCCCGGAGCAGGGGCTTCCTGCGGCGCGACGCAGGCCAAAAGCGCAAGCGGGGCAAGCAGGGCAAGGCCGGGTCTCACTGTCCCATCAGCCTTTCATCAAACGGATATTTGGTCAGGTTCTCGCAGCCGGCTTCGGTGATGAGCACCTGATCTTCCAGCTTGATCGAGAAATCTCCTCCCTCGGGGCTGATCAGCGCCTCGACACAGAGCGTCATTCCCGGTTCCAACACCGCATCAAACGCGCCTTCGGTCCAGCCGTCCGAATAGTTGACATAGGGCCATTCATCGCAAAGCCCCACCCCGTGCATTTTGCAGGAATACTTCTGCTTCCAATAGAGGTCGTCCAGTTTATGGCCGCCGAACACCAGCTCCTTGATGCTGACACCGGGCTTCAGCCGTGCCTGATGGTCGCGGATATGGTCAAGCCCGTGGTGGAAGGCCGAGACCATGGCATTGGTGGGGCGCTGGTCGCCGATCCACCACGTTCTGGAAATGTCGATGCAAAACCCGTAGGCACCGATCAGATCGGTGTCGAATGCGACGATTTCGTTGTTCTGCACAAGCCGCGGGCCACATTCCTGAAACCAAGGGTTGGTGCGCGGCCCCGAGGCCAGCAGCCGGGTTTCAATCCATTCACCGCCGCGCTTGATGTTGGCCTTGTGCAGTTCCGACCAGATGTCGTCCTCGCTCATGCCGCCCTTGGGCACACCTTCGCGCGTGGCGCGTTCCATCTCAGCGATCCCGGTCTCGCAGGCGTGGTGGGCGCAGCGCATGGCCAAAATCTCGTCCGGCCCCTTGATGGCGCGCACCCGCTCGGTGACCTCTTCGCCTTCTTCGACGATAAAGCCGATTGCCTCCAGCGCGCGCAGGCCGTGGACCATGATCTTGTCTACCGCGAGCCGCCGGTTTGATCCGGCATGTTCGCGCATGATTTCATCGACTTGGGCTGCGAACGCGCCCGCCGCCTCGCGGCCCTTGTCGCCGGTGGAGTTGTAAAAGAACGTCGCCCCCGAGCGCAGTTGCTTGACCAAGGGGTTGAAGGTGACGAGGAAGGGGGAGTTCTTGTACTCCCACATCACCATATGGCCATCGGCGCAGAGCAGGCAGGCGCGGAACGGGTTGTGGGTGTTCCAAAGTTGCATGTTGGTGGTGTCGGTGGCATAACGGATGTTCAGGGGATCGAACATCAACAGCCCGCCATAGTCGCGGTCAATCAGCCCTTGGGTCAGCCGTTTCCAGCGATAGTCGCGCATCCGCTCAAGGTTGGGCAGGGTCAGGCCGGCGGCCTCCCATTCGCGAAAGGCCAGTTGGGTCGGACCGATTTCCACCCGGTTGTTGTCGTTCGGGGTGCCGTCGCCCAGACGGTCGGCGCGGGTGGGGTCGATCTTGCGGCGGTCGCGGTGAAAGTCGTTCATGGTGAGCTCCCGGTTTGGCCCATGCTTGCCTTGGCCCATGCTTGCCTTGGCCCATGCTTGCCTTGGCCAGTGCGCCCGGCTAGTCCATGTGCGACGCCCCTTGTCGTAAGCGAAGCCATGACCGCCCCAATCTTGCAATCTCGTCTCCCATTCGCCCCTTGGATGGACCCGCGCACCGCGCGTTTGCCCGGTGTCTTGCCGGTGGATGGCGATGACTGGTTGCGGGTGGATGATGCCTTTGCGGGGCAAATGGCTGAGCGCGGGCGGCTGATTGCGGACCGACCCGAAGATGTGCATGCGGTGCTGGAGAGCGCCCGGCCTGCGGCGGAGGAGCTTTATGAAGTTATCCTGACGCGGCTGGCCCAGACCCCGGGCTACCAAGTGGGCACGCAGGAGGTTCGCCGCCCGGATGGGGTAACAGTGGCGTTGGACAAGGCCGCGCCGCTTAGGACGCTCGGCCTTTTGGTGCAGGAAGATCTCTGCCTGATGGAAAAGCCGGACAACGCGGGTGATGAGCATGTGCTGACTGGCGCTATTTTATGCTTTCCCGCCAGCTGGTCTTTGGCGGAGAAGCTGGGCCGCCCCTTGATCGGTATTCACCGCCCAGTTCCTGATTACGAAACCGAAATTGCACGTCGGGTGCAGAGGCTCTTTGATGCGATCCGCCCTGAACAGCCGCTCTGGCGGATGAATTCCCTGGTGTACCGCGACCCCAGCTTGCACCAGCCCCGTCGCGAGGCGGACCCGAGGAGCGACCGGCGCGGTGGGACCTTTGTGCGGGCCGAGCGGCAGACCCTGATCCGCCTTCCCCAGACCCGGGCGGTGGTCTTTGCGATACATACCTATGTGGTGGATATCGCCAGCCTCAGTGCCGAGGAATTGGCTGGGCTGAAAGACGCGCGGCTTTAACCCCGCGCGTCGAGCCCTACCTGCACGCCATGCGACGATGATCCCGACGGGTACACGAAGTGCTCAAGGTGGGTTGAAACGAAAACGGGCCGCCCGAAGGCGGCCCGTGACGCCGATCTGATCCGATCAGCAGGAGTAATACATCGCGTATTCCACCGGGTGCGGGGTGTGTTCGTAGGCGTAAACCTCTTCCCACTTCAGCGCCATATAGGCTTCGAGCTGCTCACGCGAGAAAACGCCACCGGCCAGAAGGAAGTCCATGTCCTTGTCCAACGACTCAAGCGCTTCGCGCAAGGAACCGCAAACGGTTGGGATTTCGGCCAGTTCTTCGGGCGGCAGATCATACAGATCCTTGTCCGAGGCCGGGCCCGGATCGATCTTGTTCTTGATCCCGTCAAGGCCGGCCATCAAGAGGGCGGCAAAGGCCAGATAGGGATTCGCCGACGGATCGGGGAAACGGGCCTCAACGCGCTTGGCTTTCGGCGATTCGGTCCACGGAATACGAACCGCACCCGAGCGGTTGCGGGCCGAATAGGCCAACAGAACCGGCGCTTCAAAGCCCGGGATCAGGCGCTTGTAGCTGTTGGTGCCGGGGTTGGTGATGGCGTTCAGGGCTTTCGCATGCTTGATCACCCCGCCGATGAACCACAGGGCTTCCTGAGACAGATCGGCGTATTTGTCGCCTGCGAACAAGGGCTTGCCGCCCTTCCAGATCG
>JBMSKG010000305.1:0-3194 GCA_049419625.1 Paracoccaceae bacterium
CCGCTGGACGATGGCGAATCCGGCCCGGGCTTTCCCATCGAGGTCTTCAACGTCCTTGGCGCAGGCGATGGGTTCATGTCGGGCCTGTTGAAGGGCTGGCTGGATGGGGAGCCTTGGCCCATTGCCCTGAAATACGCCAATGCCTGCGGGGCCTTTGCAGTATCGCGTCACGGATGCACGCCCGCCTATCCATCATGGGAAGAACTGCAGTTTTTCCTTGACCGCGGTGTCGTGACAAAGGCGCTGCGCAAGGATGCTGTCCTTGAGCAAATCCACTGGTCCACCAATCGGCACAAGGATTGGTCCACCATGCGGGTCTTTGCCTTTGACCATCGTATGCAACTTGAAGCCATGGACGGCGCCACGCCGGAAAAGATCGGCACCTTTAAGCAGCTCTGCCTCAAGGCTGCCCTGCAGGTCTCGGCAGGGCAGCCCGGCTTTGGCATTTTGTGCGATTCGCGGCTGGGTCGCGATGCGCTCTATGCCGCTGCAGGAACCGGCCTTTGGATCGGCCATGCGGTCGAATGGCCCGGCTCACGCCCTTTGACGCTGGAGCCTGAGATCGGCCCCGATTTTGGCGGGTTGTCGGAATGGCCGCTTGAGCATGTGGTCAAGGTGCTGTGCTTTTATCATCCCGATGATGATGCGGCGACCAAGGCTGCGCAGGAAGACACTGTGCGCCGCCTGTTCCACGCCTGCCGGCGCAACAGGCTTGAGATGTTGCTAGAGATCATCCCCTCCAAGGTTGGTCCAGTGAACGACACCACAAGTGCGCAGGTCATAAGCCGGTTTTACGATCTGGGCATCTATCCCGACTGGTGGAAGCTGGAACCCTTTGCCACCGATGCCGCCTACCGCGCCGCTTGTGACGCGATCACCACGCGCGATCCCCATGTGCGCGGCATTGTCGTCTTGGGGCTGGACGCCAGCGAAGCCGCGCTTGCGACCTCACTCCAGCTTGCCGCGCGGCATGAACTGGTGAAAGGCTTTGCCATCGGCCGCACTATCTTTGGCGAGGCAGCACGGGGCTGGCTGGCTGGCAAGCTAACCGACGATCAGGCCGTGCAGGACATGGCCACCAAGTACGCCCGCCTTTGCGGCATCTGGGATGCCGCCCGCGCGGCAATGGGAGAGAAGGCATGACCACCATCAAACTGACTGCCGCGCAGGCCATGACAAAGTGGCTTTCGGTGCAGATGACCGAAGAGGGAGAGCGGTTCATCGAAGGCGTCTGGGCGATCTTTGGCCACGGCAATGTCGCCGGTCTGGGCGAGGCTCTGCACGGCATCAAGGATGTCATGCCCACTTGGCGCGGCCATAACGAACAGACCATGGCCCATGCGGCTATCGCCTTTGCCAAAACCCACAAACGCCGCCGGGCCATGGCGGTCACCTCCTCTATCGGGCCAGGGGCGACCAATATGGTCACCGCCGCCGCGCTGGCCCATGTGAACCGTCTGCCCGTGCTGTTCATCCCCGGAGACGTGTTCGCCAATCGCGCGCCTGATCCAGTCTTGCAGCAGGTCGAGGATTTCGACGATGCAACCGTGTCAGCGAATGACTGCTTTCGCCCCGTGGTGCGCTATTTCGACCGGATTTCACGCCCCGAACACATCCTCACCGCCCTGCCCCGCGCCCTGCGGGTGATGACCGACCCTGCCAACTGTGGGCCAGTGTGCTTGGCCTTCTGTCAGGACACACAGACCGAAGCCTATGATTACCCGGTCGAGTTTTTCAAACCGAAGGTCTGGCACATCCGCCGTCCCGAACCCGACGCCCGTGAACTGGCCGAGGCGGTGGCCGCGATCAAGGCCGCAAAGAACCCGCTCATCGTGACCGGCGGCGGCGTGATCTATTCCGGTGCCGAAGCCACGCTGCGCGACTTTGCCGTGCGTCACAACATTCCCATGGTGGAAACCCAAGCAGGCAAGGGTGCGGTCGATTGGCAGGAGAAGCTGCATTTTGGTTCACCCGGGGTAACCGGCACCGGGTGCGGCAATGACCTAGCGGCCAAGGCTGATCTGGTCATTGGGGTCGGCACTCGGTTTCAAGATTTTACCACCGGGTCATGGACGCTGTTTTCCGCCCCGAACCGCAAGCTTTTGTCGATTAACATCCACGGCTATGACGCGGCCAAGCGGGGGGCGCAAAGCCTCGTCGCCGACGCGAAGGTGGCGCTGAAAAAGATCAGCGCGGGACTGGGTGACCACCGCTTTGCAGACCCGAACTTTGCGGCCCGCGATGCATGGTTTCAGACCACCGACGCGCTGATGGCCGCCCCCAACGGCGCGGGCCTGCCGACCGATGCCCAAGTCATCGGCGCGGTGCAGCGCAACACGGGCAAGGACTCGGTCGTGATGTGCGCGGCTGGCACCATGCCCGGCGCGCTGCATGTACTGTGGCGGGCAGCCGCCGGCGGCTATCACATGGAATACGGCTTTAGCTGCATGGGATACGAGATTGCCGGGGCGATGGGCATCAAGATGGCGCGGCCTGATGCGGATGTGATCTGCATGGTGGGTGATGGCAGCTATATGATGGCAAACTCGGAGCTTGCCACAGCGGTCATGATGGGCATCCCCTTTACCGTGGTCCTCACCGACAACCGCGGTTACGGCTGCATCAACCGGCTGCAAAAGGGCACCGGTGGCGCTGCGTTCAACAACCTTTTGGACGACAGCTATCATGTGAATCCGGCCCAGATCGACTTTGAAGCGCATGCCCGGTCTATGGGCGCACAGGTGGTCAAAGTGGGCTCTATCGCGCAGTTAGAGACAGAAATGCAGGTGGCCAAAACCGCCAAGATCCCCACCGTCATCATCATCGACACCGATCCGATGCCCGGCACCGGGGCGGGTGGGACATGGTGGGATGTGGCCGTGCCCGAGGTGTCAACGCGGGGCGAGGTGAACGAGGCCCGCAAGGGATACGAGGAAGCGACCAAGCGGCAGTGGCTGGTCAACTAGGAACCATCAGATGATTCAATTCGGAACCAACCCCATCGCTTGGGCCAATGACGACGACCAGACCATTGGCGCCGATATTGCCACATCCCGCATTCTTGACGAGGCCGGTCGCCAGATCGGCTTTGACGGCATCGAAAATGGCCACCGCTGGCCGGATGAACCCGAAGCGCTGCGCGCGCTTTTGGCCGAATATGGCCTGAAATTCATCTCGGGCTGGTATTCGACCGA
>JBMSKG010000306.1:0-3193 GCA_049419625.1 Paracoccaceae bacterium
CATCATGGTCGCGCCCAACTGCGCCGCGGCCATCGCCGAGTCCGGCGTCATCGCAACTCGGTTCTCGCCCTCAATGATTTCCTTGAAAGCGCCGATTTTCACTGAACTTCCCCGATTTCCCAAAGGGGGAGCCGCCCCGGCTTTTTGTTTCGTCAGATCCAGCGCCTGACACGCGTAAACCATTCCGCCGCCCGGTCGCCAAAGGCTGCCGCAAGACGCTCTTCTTCGGGTTTGATGAACCGATTGGTGATCACCCAAACAAATCCCGCCAGAACAACTAGGCCGGTTATTGAATTTGTCCAAAATGTCGCAGCAAAAAGAACAAGCGCGTCGCCCAGATAGATCGGATTGCGCGACAGCGCGAACACTCCGTCGGTCACCAGGGCCTGCGGCACCCGATGCGGGATCACAGTTGTCCCATGCGCGCGCATCCGCAACAGCGCCTTGCCCATCAGCCACAAGCCAAGAATGACACAGGCCAGCGCAAGACCCGGCGCGAACTGGCCAAAGCCAAAGGGCAAGGGAATCAAGGCCAGCAGCCAGATCGCCACCAGCCCGCCCAATGTCCATACCGGCGGCCAATCCAGCCCTTTTGCCAAAAGTGCCTGCACCCTGGCCTCTCCCCCGCATTCTGCGGATGCATAATGCCCAAGGCCCCTGCACATGCAACCGCTTTCCAGCATCAAAGCGTCGTATTCGTTCAAGCCTCACAGCGCAAAATCACGCCAAGAATTTCAAGCTTGAAATTTTTTCAACCGCTCCCTTGATTGCCGGAACGAAGGGTGCGACTCTTGTTCGAAATCCAGAGGACACAAATGACCGATTTCGCCGCCACCCGCGCCCAGTTCCATCTGCCCGAGGGCCTGATCTATCTGGACGGCAATTCGTTGGGTCCTTTGCCGCGTGCCGCTGTCGCGCGCGTGGCCAAAACCGTGCAGGACGAATGGGGCGATATGCTCATCACCGGCTGGAACCGGGCCGGATGGATGGACAAGCCGATGAGCGTCGGCAACCGCATTGCGCGCCTGATCGGGGCCGAGCCCGAGTCGGTCGCCATGGGCGACACGCTGTCGATCAAGGTCTATCAGGCTTTGGCCTCGGCGCTTGAGATGAACGCACCGCGCAAGGTTATTCTCAGCGATTCCGGGAACTTCCCGTCCGATCTTTACATGGCCCAAGGCCTGTGCCGCACGCTGGGCGAAGGCTATGAATTGAAAATCGTCACCCCCGAAGAGGTGCTGGACGCGATTGACGAAACCGTGGCCGTTACCCTGATCACCGAGGTGGACTACCGCACAGGGCGCAAACACGACATGGCCGCGATCACGAAGCGTGCCCATGAAAAAGGCGCGCTGACAATATGGGACCTCGCCCATTCCGCAGGCGCCTTCCCGGTGGAACTGGCCAAGGCCGGGGCCGATTTCGCCTGCGGCTGCACCTACAAATACCTGAACTCCGGCCCCGGCGGCCCGGCCTTCATCTATGTTGCCCCCCGCCATCAGGACCGCGCCCGCCCCGCCCTTTCCGGCTGGCAAGGCCACGACGCGCCCTTCGCCTTTGATCTGGACTATCGCCCCGCGCGCGGCGCAGAGCGCATGCGCGTCGGCACCCCGCCCATTTTGCAACTGGCCGCCCTCGAAGCCTCGCTCGATATCTGGGACAGCGTCGACATGGCCGCGCTGCGCGCCCGCTCGCTTGCGCTCACCGACCAGTTCATCGCGGGGGTTGAGTCTGCCTGCCCCACCCTGACACTGGCCACCCCGCGCGATCACGCGATGCGCGGCAGTCAAGTGTCGTTCCGCCATCCGCAAGGCTACGCCATCATGCAGGCGCTGATTTCCAAAGGCGTGATCGGAGATTTCCGCGCGCCTGACATCATCCGCTTTGGCTTTACCCCGCTCTACACCACCCATGACGAGGTGGCACAGGCCGTGGATATCCTCAGCGAAATCATGTCCAAATCACTGTGGGACACCCCCGAATTCAAGACCCGCAAAAAGGTTACCTAAGGATGAGGGATTTCATCTTGGCTCAAATACCCCCGCCGGAGGCTCCTGCCCTTGGCGTTGAAGCCTCCGGCGGGGGTATTTTGACCAATGTGAAAGCGGCAAGCACCCCATTGTGCCGTCCGTCTGGCTGGACCTGCCTGTGGCGGCGGATGGGCAATCTGTCGGTTTTGAACCGGATGGGCTGCGTCGCCTGACGTAGCCTTCCCTTCATTCCGACGGAGATTTTCATGACCACCTATGACCCCGCCCGTGAGGGTGCGCAAATGTCGTTCGACGGCCGCATGTCCTATGGCGACTATCTGCAGATTGACCGCATTCTCGATTCCCAGCGCCTGTTGACCGGCGCGCATGACGAGATGTTGTTTATCATCCAGCACCAAACGTCCGAACTGTGGATGCGGCTTGCACTGCATGAATTGGACGCCGCGCGCCAGGCCATCGCCTCCGACCGCGCGCCAGAGGCGTTCAAGATGCTGGCCCGGATCAGCCGGATCTTTGAACAACTGAACAACGCCTGGGACGTGCTGCGCACCATGACGCCCTCGGACTACACCACCTTTCGCAAGGGTCTGGGACAGTCATCGGGCTTTCAATCTTGGCAGTATCGGCTGATCGAATACGCGGTTGGAAATCGCAATCTGGCCATGCTCAAGCCCCATGCCCACCGCGCCGACTTGACAGCCAAGCTTGAGGCGGAACTTGCCCGTCCCACGCTCTATGATGAGGCGCTGCGCCATCTTGCGCGCGCGGGGTTGCCGGTTCCGGCCGAGGTGCTGGGCCGCGATCTGCGTCAGCCTTGGGTGGCGCAGGATGCCGTGCGCGAGGTTTGGGAGATCGTCTACCGCGATCCCACGCGGTATTGGCAGGCCTATGAATTGGCCGAGAAACTGGTGGATTTTGAGGATTACTTCCGGCGTTGGCGCTTTAACCATGTCACCACGGTCGAGCGTGTCATCGGGCTTAAGCGCGGCACAGGCGGCACATCCGGCGTGAGCTATCTGCGCCGCATGTTGGAAGTGGAGTTGTTCCCCGAGCTTTGGCACCTGCGCACCACGCTTTAGGACCCGCCCAGATCTTTGCGGCTCTGTTCACCGTTGCGTGAGCCAAGGGGCTTTGACGCGACGAGGCCTGTGGAGTAGTCATAAACAAACCATCGGCCGTTTCGGCCCGGATTCTCTTGGGTA
>JBMSKG010000307.1:0-3180 GCA_049419625.1 Paracoccaceae bacterium
GCCGCCGCCCCGACATCCCATCGGCCACCACCGCCGACAACAGGCTTTCAATCGCGCCAAGCAGCGTGAACGACAGCGCCCAAGGCAGCGCCGCCTGCACCGCCGCCAGCCCGAAATCCGGCAGGGCGGGCGCAGGCGGGCTGCGCGGCAAGTCGCCAAAGCGGCTGTAAACCGTCTCCACCGGCAAGCCCAACACCGCCACCACGACCGAGGCCAAGGCCACCGCAATGAGCAGGTTCGGCGCCCGTGGCGCCCAGCGCTTGACCCCGACGATCAGCGCGACCGTCCCCACCGCCACCATCAGCGCCGCCGGGTTCAGACTGCCTCGCGCGGCCCACAGCGCCTCGACCTTGTGAACAATCTCCGCAGGCTCCGCCCCGGGCAGCATCAGACCCAAGAGATCCTTGATCTGGCTGGCAAAGATGATGACTGCAATGCCTGCGGTAAATCCCACCGTCACCGGATAGGGGATGAACCGCACATAAGACCCCGCCCGCAACGCCGCCAGCACCGCCAATAACACCCCCGACATCAGCGTGGCCAGCAAAAGCCCCTCAACCCCAATCGCGGCCACGCAGGCCGACACCAGCACGATGAACGCCCCCGCGGGCCCGCCGATCTGAAACCGCGACCCGCCCAGCAGCGACACGATGAACCCGCCGATGATGGTGGTGAAAAGCCCCCGCTCGGGGCTGACCCCGCTGGCAATCGCAATCGCCATCGACAAAGGCAGCGCCACAATCGCCACCGTCAACCCCGCCAGCGCATCGGCGCGCAGGTCGGCCGGGCGATAGCCCTCGCGCAGCGTCGTCACAAGTTTGGGCAGAAACTCTGAAGGACTGTGTGCAGGAGTGGGAAGAAGAGCCATGCGCTCGGCAACCTGATATGAAGGGCGGAATGCCAGAAATCATGGCAGGCGGGATCGAATACCGCTAACAAACGCCCCTGATCCGCGCCTGTCAATATATTCGCCTGTCATTTAACACGCCCATCAATCGCCCGCTCAGGTTCTCGTATGTCCACCCCCCGCCGCCCCGATCCGGTTCAAACCGCCGATGACGCCGCCCGCCAACTCGCGCGCGGGCTGATGACGGCCAACCATGCCGCGCTTGCCACGCTTGACCCCAGCGGCGCCCCCGCGATCAGCCGCGTCGCCTTTGGTCTTTGCCCCAACGGCCTTCCCCTCACCTTGATCTCGTCTCTCGCCCCGCATTTCGCCCATCTGCAGGCCGATCCGCGCTGTTCGCTGATGGTTGGCGAGGTGGGCGACAAGGGCGATCCGCTCACCCATCCGCGCCTGATGATCCGTGCCCATGCCGCCTTTGTCGCCGCCGATGCGCCCGACCGCCCCGCCCTGCGCGCCCATTGGCTTCAGGGCCACCCGAAGGCAGCCCTTTACATCGACTTTGCCGATTTCGCCTTTGTGCGCTTCACGCCGGAAGGCGCACTTCTGAACGGCGGCTTTGGGCGCGCCTTCCGGCTCTTGCCAGAGGATCTGCGCGCCTAAAGCGGCCCCCTAAAGCGGATTATCACAGCGCACCCGCACCATCGCTTTTCCACGCACCGCCGAGGGCCAACGCAGATGCACAAACCGGTTGCCCACGCCCTGCTCCACCTCGACATAGGGCTGCACCCATTGCACCGTGCCCCCCGCATTGCGCGCCGGGCCTTCCAGCACATGGCTTTCCACATTGCGCGCCCGCGCCCCAAACGGCAGATAATCGCCCGCATCCACCACCCATGTCTCGGCAGCGGTGTTTTGCGTATGCTCCACCAAAATCGGGCTGACCGTGGCCTGCGTGATGCCGTTAAAGGTGTTGTTGGCAAAAACCAGATTGCGATAATTGCCCGCGTTCAGCGTGGCATGCGTGGTGTCCACCATCTCCACCCGGTCAATCGCCCCAGTGCCATTGCGGAACACATTGCCCGTCACCGACAGGCCTGCAATCGAATGGCCGCTGCCCTTGGGGGCCAGCACCAAAAAGCGGAAACCGGGGCTGGTGTTGGAACACAGGAACAGATTGCCGGTGATCGTCAGCCCGCCAAAGGTAAACCCGGTCGAGAAATTCGGCACCTGATCACGCTCGTTCGACACTTCGATGAAACAGTTGTCGATGTAATTGCCCACCACAAAGCCGCGCACATTGCGCGTGCAAAACACCAACCCCGCCCGGCGCAGGCCCAAGGGCTCTTCATCCTCGGAAAACAGGTGATTGCCCAAAATGATATGGCTGCCCCCCGCCAGAACCCCGAAATGCGCGAAATAGGCCGCGCGGTTGTTGCGGATCTTGGCGTCATTGGCATTCACGTTGAACCCCACCGTGGTGCGGTTCTGCGCGGTCAATGAAAATTCCCAGCCGTTGAACATGCAGCTTTCAATGACAATCCCCTGACAGCCCTCCTTGATGGAGGTCACGCCGCGATCCTTGGGGAAGGAAAACACGCAGTCCGTGATGCGAAAGAGCTTGCCCGTCACCGGCAACATCACCCCGCTGGCCGTCTGGCCGCAGTTGAACTCGATATCCGAAATCTCGAACCGGCTGAGTTCCGCAAAACCGCTGAAATCCAGCATGTAGCGATAGCGCTGAAAGGTGAAGGTCCGCGTGGCCGCGCCCCCCCACATCGGATCGGTCAATTCGATGGTGCCGGCCGCCACGTTCTTTGACGCCACATAAATCTCGCGCCCCACCCCGGTGCCCGAAATCCGCGCGCCCACCGGAATGGCGGCGATATTGGCCACCCCGGTCAGCGTTTTCGGGTTGGCCGGGTTATAGGTCGCCACCGCCGTCACCGTCTGGGTGTTCCACGCACTCCCGGGCGCGGCCTGCAACAGCCCATGGGTCAAAACCCGGCGCTGGCCGAAACTCGTCAGGCCCGCAAGGGCTGCCACATCAATCGGCTGGGTCAACTCCACCCGCCGCCCCGACAAGTCCAGCGCCACATGATCGGTGAAATAAAACAGCGCCTGCAACGCCTTGCGGAACCCCGCCAACTCGCCACCAAAGGCCGCCGCATAGGTATCAAGGTTGAAATTCCGCGTGCAGGCCAGCCGCTGATCCTCGGGCATCACCACGGTGCCTTCAAACTTCACCGGGTTGTCAAAGGTGAAATGCGTCGCCAAGCGGTAGGTGCCGGGCGACACCACCACCGTCTTGCCCGCCGCCGCTGCATCGGCCGCAT
>JBMSKG010000308.1:0-3158 GCA_049419625.1 Paracoccaceae bacterium
ACACCACCGCGCCGTTTTCGCGGACCCGAAAGTAATAGTCTGGCAAATCGCCCGACATGTCGCCCCTATTTCAAGCCCGCACAAAAGGTCTGGATGCGCTTGCACGCATCTTCCAATACGCTGTCAGCAGTAGCGTAGCTGACGCGGAAGTTTGGCGAAAGCCCGAAGGCCGCTCCAAACACCACCGCAACCCCGGTTTCTTCCAAAAGCGCGCTGGCAAAGGCCTCGTCATCGGTGATCTTGGTGCCGCCGGCCGATGTTTTGCCGATGCAGCCCGAAATGTCGGGATAGACATAGAACGCGCCCTCGGGTTTCGGGCAGGTCACGCCTTGCGCTGCGTTCAGCATATTGACAACCAGATCGCGGCGGCGCTGGAAAAGCTTGCGGTTCGGGGCAAGGAAGTCTTGCGGGCCGGTCAGCGCCTCGAGCGCGGCATATTGCGACACCGAGGAGGGGTTCGAGGTGGATTGCGACTGGATCGTGCCCATCGCCTTGATCAGATGCACAGGACCGCCGGCATAGCCGATGCGCCAGCCGGTCATGGCGTAAGACTTCGACACGCCGTTGCAGGTGAGGGTGCGGTCATAAAGCCCCGGCTCGACCTGTGCCGGCGTGGTAAACTCGAAATCGTCGAACACAAGGTGTTCATACATGTCGTCCGACATGATCCACACATGCGGATGGCGCATCAGAACATCGGTCAGCGCCTTCAACTCGGCCCGGGTATAGCCCGCGCCGGTGGGGTTTGAGGGCGAGTTGAAAATGAACCATTTGGTTTTGGGCGTGATCGCGGCTTCAAGCTGCGCCGGGGTCAGTTTGAAGTCATTCTCAATGCCACATTCCACCGCCACCGGGGTGCCGCCTGCCAAAAGCACCATATCGGGGTAAGACACCCAATAGGGCGCGGGGATGATCACCTCATCGCCGGGGTTACAGGTGGCCATCAGCGCATTGTACAAAATCTGCTTGCCGCCGGTGCCGACGGTGATCTGGTTTGGCGCGTATTTCAGGCCATTTTCGCGTTCAAACTTGACGCAGATCGCCTTTTTCAACTCGGGGATGCCATCCACCGGTGTATAGCGCGTTTTGCCCTCATCAATCGCGCGCTTGGCCGCCGCACGGATGTTTTCCGGCGTGTCGAAATCCGGCTCGCCCGCGCCCAGACCGATGATGTCGCGGCCCTGTGCCTTCAACTCGGCCGCCTTGGTGGTAACGGCGATGGTGGGCGAGGGTTTGACACGGGCGAGGGTATCGGACAGGAAGGCCATGAGCGGGCTCCGAAGCTGAAAAGGGTTCGGCGCTCTCATAGGCTTGGGATGGCTTTGGTGCAAGCGGGGTTGGGCATGGAAACGGCTGAGGCACGGCTGAAACGCATGGGTATGCGGTCTTGGCGGCGCGGCACCAAGGAGATGGATCTGGTGCTGGGCCCCTATGCCGATGCCCATCTGGCCGCGATGGATGAACCGACGCTGGCGCTTTATGATCAGCTTTTGAACGAAAACGATCAGGATCTTCTGCCTTGGGTTCTGGGCCAACGCCCCGCGCCTGAGGCGTTTTCCGAGCTGATCGCCAAGATCGGTGCCTTCGCCCGGGCCCGTTTGGGCCGCTGATCTGGGCAAGGATCGGGACCGCTGCGATTTCCTGAAAATTCGCCGCGAAACCCGCTTTAGTTTACGTTATGTTTGCGTTTTGTGCGCAGTCTGCCCCAAATTCATGTGGATTTGGAGGCAGACATGTCAATTCACTCCCCGGTTCTGGATGGCTCACAAAAGGCCATGATGGTGGGCTATCTGGACAACTTGGCGCTGGTGGAGCGGCTTCACAGGCTTCTCTTGGATGTCATCAAGGATGAGTTTGAGCGGCTTGCGATCTTGGAGATCAACTCGGTTCAGGCGCTGTTGCTGTTCAACATTGGTGAGAATGAGGTGACCGCGGGCGAGTTGAAATCGCGCGGCTACTATCAGGGCTCGAACGTGTCTTATAATCTGAAAAAGCTGGTGGAACTGGGCTATATGCACCACCAGCGGTCTGAGATTGACCGCCGCTCGGTGCGGGTACGGTTGACCGAAAAGGGCCGAAGGGTGCGGGCGCAACTGTCGGATCTTTTCGCCCGCCACGCCGAAGGGCTGGTCAAGCGCGGGCTGGTCGATGCCGCGGGCATGGATCAGATGAACACCGCGCTGAAGCGGATTGAACGCTATTGGACCGAACAGATCCGCTATATCTACTGATCAGGGCATCAGCTTGGCCACGGCGCGCAACTCAAACTTCTGGATCTTCCCGGTCGAGGTTTTGGGCAATTCGGTAAAGACCACATGTTTGGGCGTTTTGAACCCGGCCAGACGCGTGCGGCAATGGGCGATCAGATCGGCCTCGGTGGCGGTGGCGCCCGGTTTCAATTCGACAAAGGCGCAAGGCACCTCGCCCCATTTATCATCAGGCTTGGCCACCACGGCGCAAAGGCTGACGGCGGGGTGGTGCATTAAGGCGCCTTCCACCTCGACCGAACTGACATTCTCGCCGCCTGAAATGATGATGTCTTTCGCCCGGTCGGTGATTTTCAAATAGCCATCGGGGTGCTGGAACGCGATGTCACCCGACCGGAACCAGCCGCCCTTGAAGGCCTCGGCGGTCGCGGTGGGGTTCTTGTAATAGCCCTTCATCACCAGATTGCCGCGCATGGCAATCTCGCCCAGATGGGCCGCGTCGCGCGGCACGGGTGCGCCGACGCTGTCGTGCACCTCGGCCCCCTCCAGCATGGCCATGGCCACCCCGGTGCGGGCCTTTAGTGCGGCGCGGTCATCACCGGTGGTCTTGTCCCACTCGGGCTGCCACAGACATTCGGTTGCCGGGCCATAGGTTTCGGTCAGGCCGTAAACTTGGGTGACGTTGAAGCCCAGGGGTTCAAAGGCGGCAAGCGTGGCCGCAGGGGGCGGGGCGCCTGCGGTAAACACCTCAACCACATGTGAGAAGCTCCGCCGGTCCTCCGCTTTGCAGTTGATGATGGTGTTCAGAACAATCGGCGCGCCGCCGAAATGGGTGACGCCCTCATCGGCAATGGCGTCATAGATGGCCTTCGCCGTGATGTCGCGGCAACAGACCAGCGTGCCGCCCATCATCGGCACCATCCAAGTGTGGCACCAGCCGTTGCAGTGAAA
>JBMSKG010000309.1:0-3150 GCA_049419625.1 Paracoccaceae bacterium
CGAAGGAACCTCAACCGACACCTTGTCGGTTTCCAGTTCACACAGCATGTCGTCCTGTTTCACCGTATCGCCGACCTTCTTGAACCAGGTCGAGACGGTGGCCTCAGATACGCTTTCGCCCAGGGCGGGCACCATAACATCGGTCATGATCTTCTCCTACCTCTGGGCGATCAGCCCAGAGCCTCCTTCACGAGGGTTTCCTGTTCAAATTTGTGACGGCTGGCCAGACCCGTGGCGGGCGAGGCACTGGCCTTGCGGCCGGCATAGGCAAAGCGGGTTTTCTTGGCGCCAATCTCGGTGAGGATGGCTTCCAATTCGGGTTCCACGTAGGACCACGCGCCTTGGTTCTTGGGCTCTTCCTGACACCAGACCCAATCAGCGCCTTTGAAGCGGGCAAGTTCCGCCTTCAGCGCCTTGGTTGGCATCGGGTAGATCTGTTCAAGACGCATCAGGTAGGTGTCGTCTTGGCCACGCGCGTCGCGTTCGGCCAGAAGGTCGTAGTAGACTTTGCCCGAGCACAGGACGACGCGTTTGATCTTGTCGTCGCCTTTCAGGGTCAGCTTGGAGTTGCCCTTTTCCGCATCATCCCACAGCACGCGGTGGAAGGTGGAGCCGTCGAGGAAATCGGCGGTTTTGGAGATGGCCATCGGGTGACGCAAGAGCGATTTCGGCGTCATCAGGATGAGCGGCTTGCGGAAACTGCGGTGCAGCTGGCGGCGCAGGATGTGGAAGTAGTTCGCCGGGGTGGTGCAATTGGCGACGATCCAGTTTTCTTCTGCCGACAGTTGCAGGAAGCGTTCCAGTCGGGCCGAGGAGTGTTCCGGGCCCTGACCTTCGTAGCCATGCGGCAGCAGGACGACGAGGCCCGACATCCGCAGCCATTTCGATTCGCCCGAGTTAACGAACTGGTCGAACATGATCTGCGCGCCGTTGGCGAAATCGCCGAACTGGGCTTCCCACAGGGTCAGGCCATTGGGTTCGGCCAGCGAGTAGCCGTATTCAAAGCCCAAGACCGCGTATTCAGACAGGGCCGAGTCGATGACTTCGTATTTGGCTTGGCCGGGGCGGATGTGGTTCAGGGGGTAGTGACGTTCCTCGGTCACCTGATTGACCCAGCCCGAATGGCGCTGCGAGAAGGTGCCACGGGTGCAATCCTGCCCTGCCAGACGCACCGGGAAGCCTTCGACGGCGAGCGAGCCGAAGGCCAGCGCCTCGGCCGTGGCCCAGTCAAAGCCGTCGCCTTTGGCGAACATCTCTTTCTTGGCCTCAAGCTGGCGGGTGACCGTCTTGTGGATCTCAAAGCCGTCCGGCACGCGGGTGAGGGCTGCGCCGATTTCGGCAAAGGTTTCGGCCTTGATCCAGGTTTCGCCGCGTTCGTAATTCTCAAGGTCTTTGGTTTGCAGGTTTTTCCAGCGCCCATCCAGCCAGTCGGCCTTGTTGGGCTTGTAGTTCTTGCCAGCCTCAAACTCTTCGTTCAGGCGGGCCTGGAAGGCGGCCTTCATATCCTCGATCTCGCCTTCGGGGATCAGCCCGTCTTTGACCAGACGTTCGGTGTACAGTTGCAGCGTGGTCTTTTGCTTGCGGATGCGGTTGTACATGGCCGGGTTGGTGAACATCGGCTCGTCGCCCTCGTTGTGACCAAAGCGGCGGTAGCAGAAGATGTCGAGGACCACGTCCTTGTGGAACTTTTGGCGGAATTCGGTGGCGACCTTGGCGGCATGGACCACGGCCTCGGGGTCGTCGCCGTTGACGTGGAAGATCGGCGCTTCGACCATGAGGGCAATGTAGGTGGGGTAGGGCGAGGTGCGGCTGAAAGCGGGGGCGGTGGTAAAGCCGATCTGGTTGTTCACCACGATGTGGATGCAGCCGCCGGTGCGGTGGCCCTTGATGCCTGAAAGCTGGAAACATTCGGCCACAACGCCTTGGCCTGCGAAGGCCGCATCGCCGTGCAAGAGGATCGGCAGCACCTGATAGCGGTCGGTGTCGCCCAGCTGGTCTTGCTTGGCGCGGACCTTGCCGAGGACGACGGGGTTCACCGCCTCAAGGTGCGAGGGGTTTGCGGTGAGTGACAGGTGGACGGTGTTGCCGTCAAAGGTGCGGTCCGAGGAGGCGCCGAGGTGGTATTTCACGTCGCCCGAACCATCCACATCTTCAGGCTTGTAGGAGCCGCCCTGGAATTCGTGGAAGATCGCCTTGTAGGGCTTTTGCATCACGTTGGCCAAGATGTTCAGACGGCCCCGGTGCGGCATGCCGATGATGACATCCTTGACCCCATGCGCGCCGCCGACCTTGATGATGGCTTCCATCGCGGGGATCAGCGCTTCGCCGCCGTCCAGACCAAAGCGCTTGGTTCCCATGTATTTGACATGGAGGAACTTTTCATAGCCCTCAGCCTCGACCAGCTTGTTCAGGATGGCGCGGCGGCCTTCGCGGGTGAAGGCGATTTCCTTGCCATAGCCTTCGATCCGCTCTTTCAGCCACGAAGCTTGCTCGGGGTCGGAGATGTGCATGTATTGCAGGGCAAAGGTGCCGCAATAGGTGCGTTTGACGATGTCGATGATCTGGCGCATCGAGGCGGTTTCCAGACCCAGCACATTGTCGATAAAGATCGGGCGGTCCATGTCGGCTTCGGTAAAGCCATAGCTGGCCGGGTCCAGTTCGGGATGGCTGCCGGTGGTGGTCATGCCCAAGGGATCAAGATCGGCCGCAAGATGGCCGCGGATGCGGTAGGCGCGGATGATCATGATGGCGCGGATGCTGTCCAAGACGGCGCGTTGGATCTGGTCTTGGGTCAGCGCCACGCCGGTTTCGGCGGCCTTTTCAACGATCTTCTTGCCCGCGGCCTTGGCCTCGACCGGCCATTCGCCGGTGAGGGCGGCGGTCAGGTCATCGGTGGGCAGAGGCGGCCAGTCCGCGCGCGCCCATGAGGGGCCTGCGGCGGCGCGTTTGGCCTCCATGTCGCTGTCGCCAAGGGCGCGGAAGAATTCGGCCCAGCCGGCATCGACCGAGGAGGGGTCGGCGGCGTGGCGGGCGGCCAATTTGTCAACGTAATCGGCGTTGGCCCCGTTCAGGAAGGACGAGGCGTGGAAGCCGGAGTTGGGGGTCTGTTCGGTCATGGTTTCCTCCCTTGAGGGCCAGATGCGGTCGGCG
>JBMSKG010000310.1:0-3147 GCA_049419625.1 Paracoccaceae bacterium
AGCCGGTTTGATTACCTTTTGAAAGTGCGCACCGCCGATATCCAGGATTACCGCCGGGTGCTGGCCGAACAGATCAGCGCCCTGCCCCATGTCGCGGGCACTTCGACCTATGTGGCGATGGAGGCGGTGAAGGAAATCTTCTAACCCGCTTTACCGATGGCCCTGCCCCCGGTAGCGTGGCCGCAACACTGGGGGACCGAAATGTCTGATCTTGATCTGTGCTACCTGCCCGCGCATGAAGCTTTGGCGCGGTTTCGCGCGAAAACCCTGTCGCCGGTGGAGTTGATGCAGGCGGTCATTGCCCGTGCCGAGGCGGTGAAAGACCCCATCAACGCTTTTACCTTCACCCATTTCGACGAGGCAATGGATCGCGCCCGCAAGGCCGAGGCAAAATACGCCATAGGTCAGCGCACCCGCGCGTTGGAAGGTCTGCCCATCGGGATCAAGGATGAAAACGAGATTGCGGGCAAGCCAACCTCATCGGGCTCGCTCATCCTCAAGGATCACGTGGCCACCCGCACCTCGGTCAACAACCAGCGGATTCTGGCCGCAGGCGGCATCGTGCATGCCCGCACCGCCACGCCCGAGTTTTCCGCCGCCGGCATCTGCTGGAGCCGGCTTTGGGGTGTCACCCGAAACCCGTGGAACCCCGCGTTCACGCCGGGTGGCTCCTCCGGCGGCTCGGCCGCCTCGCTGGCGGCGGGCACCTCGCCATTGGCGATGGGGTCCGACATTGGCGGGTCGATCCGCATCCCGGCTTCGGCCTGCGGGGTGGTAGGGTTCAAACCGCCCTATGGCCGTAACGTCGATGACCCGCCCTTCAACCTTGATTTCTTCTGTCACACCGGCCCCATGGCGCGCTCTGTGCGCGACGCGGCGCTCTTGCAAAACGTCATCGCGGGGCCGCACCCCAGCGACATCGCCAGCCTGCGTCCCAAGCTGACCCTGCCGCTGGAGGGCCGCCCAATCAAGGGCTGGAAGATCGCCTATTCGCTGGACCTTGGCATGTTCGAGGTGGACCCCGACGTGCGCGCCAACACGCTGGCCGCGGTGCAGGTGTTCCGCGATCTGGGTGCCACGGTGACCGAGGTGAAAACCGGCTGGGGACCCGAGGTGATGGCGGCCTGCATGGCCTATCTCACCCATATCTTCGGCGGCTATATCTCGGGCCTGCTTGACGATCACGCCGATGAGATGACGACCTATGTCCGCGCCTTTGCCGAAAAAGGCCGCGCGTCCACCGCGCAAGACTATGTGCAGGCGCTTGAGGTGATTGCCGCCGCCTATGCCCCGATTGGCGAGATTCTGACCCGCCATGATCTGTTGATCTGCCCCACCCTTGGCATCCCCGCGCCCCCGGCCGAGTTTGACAACACCAAGGACCGCATGATCATCAACAACACCGAAGTCAGCCCTGAACTGGGTTGGGCGATGACCGTGCCCTTCAACATGCTGTCGCGCTTGCCGGTGCTGGCGGTGCCCTCTGGGCATGCCTCAAACGGGGTGCCGACCGGAATTCAGATCGTCGGGCGCAGCTACTCAGACCGCGACGTATTCCAGGCGGGCATGGCTTATGAGGCGGCTTTGGGCGGTTGGTTCACCAGCCCGGCCAAGCGGCCAAAGCTGTAGCGCCTACTGGTGGCGCAGGGCCTCGATCGGGTCCATCCGCGCCGCCCGTCGGGCGGGGAAATAGCCAAAAACCACCCCCACCAACGCTGAAAAGCCAAAGGCCATGGCCACAACCAAGGCCGAGGGCGCAAAAGGGATGGCCAGAAAGATCGACCCAACCCAGGCGAGCGCGAGGCCCAGCGCAATGCCGATCACGCCACCCAAGACCGAAAGCACCACCGCCTCGATCAGGAACTGCGCCAAGACTTGCCCCCCGCTTGCGCCCACGGCAAGCCGGATGCCAATCTCGCGCGTGCGCTCGGTCACCGACACCAGCATGATGTTCATGATGCCAATGCCGCCCACCAACAGGCTTACCGCCGCCACCGCCGACAACAGCCCCGCCATCACCGAGTTGACCCCGCTCAAGAGCGTGTTGAAATCGCGCATGTCGGTGACCGAGAAATTGTCGCCCTCGCCGATCTCGATGTCGCGTCGGTCGCGCATCAGCGCCTGCACCGCACGGATGCCCGTCGCACTGTCGACCGATTTGAGCAAGGCCACCGAGATTGACCCCACCTCGTTGTCACCCTTCAATCGGCGCTGCATGGTCTTGATCGGGATCAGCACGAGGTCATCCTGATCCTGCCCGAAACTGCCAGCCCCGCGCGCTGTAAGAACCCCGATCACCTCGCAAGACAGCCCCCGCACCCGCACAGTCGCACCAATCGGATCACCCGCACCAAAAAGCGTGGCGCGCACGGTTTGGCCCAGAATACAGACCGCTGTTCCGCTGATCTCTTCGCTGCGCTCAAAGCTGCGGCCCATGGCCAGCGCCCAGTTTTGCACCACCAGATAATCCGCCGTGGTGCCCGATACCTGCGTCGAGGTATTGGCATTGCCCGCCACGACCGAATAGTTGCCATTCGACTGCGGTGCGACATGGGCCACGATGGGCAACTCAGCCAAGGCGGCGGCGTCCTTCAGATCAAAGCGCGGCGCGGGTTCGCCCGTGGGTGGCCCCATCCGCACCCGTCCGGGGCGCACCACCAAGACATTGGTGCCCAGCCGTTCGACCGAGGCCTGCACCTGCGCTGACGACCCCTCGCCCACCGTCACCATGGCAATCACCGCCGCCACCCCGATCACCACGCCCAAGACGGTCAGGAAAGACCGCAACTTGTTGCGGATGATCGCGGTAAAGGCCAGACGGACCGCATCCCACAGCATGTCAGACCCTTTCCCCAACGGGGGTGTCGCGGGTCAGGCGGCCATCGGTGAACACCATCAGCCGCTTGGCATGGCGCGCGATGTCGTCCTCATGGGTCACCATCACAATGGTGATGCCCTCATTGCGGTTCAGCGCCTGCAAAAGCTGCATGATCTCATGGCCGCGCGCGGAATCAAGATTGCCCGTCGGCTCATCGGCCAGAATGACCGAAGGCTGCCCCGCAAGCGCCCGCGCAATCGCCACGCGCTGCTGCTGGCCGCCCGAAAGCTGCGAAGGGTCATGCCCCTCGCGCCCCTCAAGCCCGACCT
>JBMSKG010000311.1:0-3147 GCA_049419625.1 Paracoccaceae bacterium
ACATCTGCAGCGCTTTCAGCTTCGCCTTCGCCGTCCTCGGACGGATCCTCATCGGACCCATCTTCTTGGCCATCATCCTGACCGCCGTTGTCAGCCGCCTCACCTGCGGCCCCTGCCCCACCGGGCTTGCGCCGACGACGACGGCGACGGCGCTTGCGATTGCCACCATTGCCTTCGGCATTTTCTGACGATGCGACAACCTCAACGGCTTCACCCTCAGCCTCGGCCTCTTCGGCGATATCGTCTTCGACGATATCTTCATCGGCCTCATCCACCGGATCGCCCATCAGACCGGCATGGCCCGAAATCACCGGCGCATGTTCTGGTACAAGGCGGGTCGCCGTCTTGAACTTCTCAATCGCGTAATCGGGGCTGATCAGCAAAGGATCAGCCTCGATCCGAACCGACATGCCATAGCGCGCCTCGATCAGCGCGATGTGCTCGCGCTTTTGATTGAAGAGGAAGTTCACGATTCCAATGGGTGCCTTCAACAGCACCTCTTTCGACCGCTTGCGCGTGCCCTCTTCTTCCAGCGCGCGCAGAACCTGCAAGGCCATACTGTCATCCGACCGGATCAGTCCTGTACCATGGCAATGCGGGCAAGGCTGGGTCGTCGATTCCAGCATACCCGGACGCAGGCGCTGACGGCTCATCTCCATCAGGCCAAAGCCCGAAATGCGGCCGACCTGAATTCGCGCGCGGTCGGTTTTCAGCTTGTCCTTCAGACGCTTTTCGACGGCCGCATTGTTGCGACGCTCTTCCATGTCGATGAAGTCGATGACGATCAGGCCCGCAAGGTCGCGCAGACGCAACTGGCGGGCCACCTCATCGGCGGCCTCAAGGTTGGTCTTGAGAGCGGTGTCCTCGATGGAGCCTTCTTTCGTGGCCCGGCCCGAGTTCACGTCGATGGCGACCAAGGCTTCGGTCACGCCAATCACGATATAGCCGCCCGACTTCAACTGCACGGTCGGGTTAAACATGCCGCCAAGGTAGCCTTCCACCTGATAGCGGGCGAAGAGCGGGGTCGGGTCAGTATAGCGCTGCACCTGCCGGGCATGGCTCGGCATGATCATCCGCATAAAGTCTTTTGCGGTGCGATAACCTGCCTCGCCCTCAACCAGCACTTCCTCGATCTCTTTGGTGTAAAGATCGCGGATCGAGCGTTTGATCAGATCGCCCTCTTCATAGATCGGCGCGGGGGCGATGGATTTGAGCGTCAATTCACGGATCTGTTCCCACAGACGCATCAGGTATTCGTAATCGCGCTTGATCTCGGGCTTGGTGCGCTTGGCACCTGCCGTGCGAATGATCAGGCCAGCGCCTTCCGGCACCTCGATCTCACCGGCGATTTCTTTCAGTTTCTTGCGATCAGCGGCTTGGGTGATCTTGCGGCTGATGCCACCACCGCGCGCAGTGTTGGGCATAAGAACGCAATAGCGACCCGCCAGCGACAGATAGGTCGTCAGCGCGGCCCCCTTGTTGCCGCGTTCTTCCTTCACCACCTGCACCAGCATGATCTGGCGCATCTTGATGACTTCTTGAATCTTGTAACGCCGTGCACGCGGGCGGCGGGGCTGGCTGATCTCTTCGGCCACATCCTCTTCGGCAATGGATTCGATGTCGTCATCGGTGTCCGAGGCGTGGTCGATGGCGTGATAGGCGTGATCGTGACCGTGGCTCTCACCATGGCCCTCGTCACCCTCATCGCCGCCGCGCGCTTCGGCTTCGCTGGCCTGATCGGCCTGCGACTCGGTTTCGGTCAGATCGACCACATCCATCGAGGAAATCTCGCCCGTCGCAACCTCATCACCCGAGGCGGCGCGTTCGGCCTTGGGGCCGGGCTTTGGTCCCCGACGGGGGCGCGAGCGGCGGTTTTCTTCCTCTTCTTCGGCGCGGTTATAGGCGCGCTCTTCTTCCAAAAGCGCCTGACGGTCCGCGACGGGAATCTGGTAGTAATCGGGGTGGATTTCGGCAAAGGCCAAAAACCCGTGGCGATTGCCACCGTAATCCACGAAAGCCGCCTGCAACGACGGCTCAACGCGTGTGACCTTTGCCAGATAGATGTTTCCTGCAAGCTGGCGCTTATTCAGGGTTTCAAAGTCGAATTCCTCAACCTTGTTTCCGTCGACCACAACCACGCGGGTTTCTTCCGCATGGGTGGCATCAATGAGCATTTTCTTTGACATATCAATCCATTGCGCCTTGAACGCAAGATGTCCCCCGGCGGACCGGAGGGGGTGTCATACGAAACAAGGCGGCTTGTTCGGGCGGGCGCGCGCAAGACATGCTGGCGGGACATGCCCTGTGGGCACTCCTCACCTGTCCATGCAATCACAGCACGCGCCATCGCGGTTCACGTCTGAGCGGCTTTTGGGGCCGCCCACCTGTTCAAGCGCGTATTCCTTTGAAAACAAAAGCCTACGCGCAATTTCGCGGCCAATCGGGCCGATCCGACCGCCCTTGCCCACGGCGCGTCAGCGCATCCTGTGAGTTTGGGCAGAGAATTTCGCGGCGACGTCATGTCACCTGTCCAAACCCTAGCGGCAAAGGGGCGGCAAACACAATGCCTTTCTGCGCCCTTTTCGAACCACCAAAGCTGCGTGCCCCAGTGCGGCACGGCGCGGCTTAGGTATAATCCTGCCGCTGCAACCCGTATTTCGCCATCTTTTCGTTCAGCGTCCGGCGCGGCAGGCACAGCTCGTCCATCACCGCCGTGATGCTGCCTTTGTGGCGACGCATCGTGTTGTCGATCAGCATTTTCTCAAAGCTTTCGACATATTCCTTCAAGGGTTTGCCCTCAGTCGTCATCGCCGGGCCCGAGGCCTCATTGTCCGCCATCAAAAGGCTGGCAATCGACCCAGAGCCCCGGCGATTTTGTAACACCGCGCGTTCGGCAATATTGACCAACTGGCGCACATTGCCCGGCCAAGGGGCCTGCAACAGCTGCGCCGCCTCTTGCGCCGTCACCTGCGGCGCCTCACAGCCATATTCCTCGGCAAAGGCCTCAGACGCGCGGGCAAAGAGCGTCAGAATATCCTCGCCGCGTGACCGCAAGGGCGGGCAGATGATGGTCATTGCCCCCAGCCGATAGAACAGGTCGGCGCGCAGCAGGTCTTCCAGCGTCTTGTCCGGGGCGTGCTCGTTGCA
>JBMSKG010000312.1:0-3132 GCA_049419625.1 Paracoccaceae bacterium
GCCGCCATTGCCGTCGTCCCATTCGGAAGACCCCGAAAAGAACATGCGAAACTCGAGGCTGATGTATTCATTGCCCCGC
The DNA here is from genome assembly GCA_049419625.1 of Paracoccaceae bacterium. Lineage (GTDB taxonomy): Bacteria > Pseudomonadota > Alphaproteobacteria > Rhodobacterales > Rhodobacteraceae > Tabrizicola_A. The sequence goes on from JBMSKG010000312.1 coordinate 80, forward strand.
GCCCGGCGCAGCACGGTGCCGGCATCGTCGGTCTCAGTGTATTCGAACTGCGTCTCGTCCAGCGTGATGCCATCGATGGTGATGGTGCGGCCCGTCAGCTCGTCAAAGCCGACGACGTTGGAATGTTCGCCATTGTCCTTGGACAGGCTGAAGACGAAATCATCGCGGCCCGTCTCGGTCAGGTTGGTAAAGCTGGCAGGGTCCTGCGGGTTGGGGTCCAGCGTTTGGGTCACCACCGGGTTCAACTCGATGCTTTCGATCCACTGGGTTTCATCGTCGATCCGGCTCAGAAAGAACGGCCCTTCCTGATCGAAATCGGCACGCCACTTGTGGCCCGCCGGATCGGCCTCGCAGGTATAGTGGTTGGCGACATAGCAGCCGCGCGACTGCACGGTCAGATAGGTTGTGCAGCCCTCGGGCGCGACAAAGCTGCCCGCCATGGCGGGGGTGGCAAAGAGGAGCGGAAGCGCAATCAGGGCCTTCATTCTGTCACTCCGTTTTTGGTCAGCGGTGCTGACCGATGAACACTTTACACACAGGCGCCCACTGACTGACGCGTGTCGGGACGGATGCCATACGCATATCCGACGCAGAACCGACGCCTGCCATACGGCTATTCCGCCGCCACAGCAGGGGCTTGGGCCAGATATTCCAAGATCGCATCCGCCGCCTCACGCCCATCACGGATGGCCCAAACGACAAGGCTCGCACCCCGCACAATATCCCCTGCGGCATAAACACCGGGCAGGTTGGTGGCATGGCTGCGGAAATCCGCCTTGATGGTGCCCCAGCGCGTCACGGCCAGATCCGGCGCATCCCATTGGCCCGTCAGATCCTCGGGCTCAAAGCCCAGCGCCTGAATGACCAGATCCGCCGGCTCGGTATAATCGGCCCCTTCGATGATCTCCGGCGACTGACGGCCCGAGGTATCCGGCGCCCCAAGGCGCATCTTCTGCACGATCACGCCGTGCACATGATCCGATCCGACAAAGCCACGCGGGGCGGTCAGCCAGACGAAATCCACGCCCTCTTCCTCGGCATTCTGCACCTCGCGCTGCGAGCCGGGCATATTGGCTTTATCGCGGCGATAGAGGCACTTAACGCTTACCGCACCCTGCCGAATAGCGGTGCGCACGCAGTCCATCGCGGTGTCGCCGCCACCGATCACCACCACGCGCTTGCCCTTGGCATCCAGCATGCCATTGTCAAACTCGGGCACGTCATCACCAAAACTCTTGCGGTTCGACGCGGTCAGATAGTCCAGAGCCTTGACGACACCCGAAAGACCGACGCCGGGGGCTTCGATGTCACGGGCCTTGTAAACGCCCGTTGCGATCAACACCGCATCATGCTGGCCACGGATGGCGTCAAAGGAAATGTCGGTGCCCACGTTGCAGTTCATCACAAACTGCACGCCCGCCTGTTCCAACTGCTCAATCCGCTGCATCACCACCGGCTTTTCCAGCTTGAACCCCGGGATTCCATAGGTCAGCAGCCCCCCCGCGCGGTCATAGCGGTCATAGACCGTGACCTGCACACCCTTGCGCCGCAACACATCCGCCGCCGCCAGCCCGCCGGGGCCCGCACCAATGATCCCCACGGATTCCGCACGCTCGGAATTCGGCTTGATCGGCAGCACCCAGCCGTTTTCCCAAGCCATATCAGTCAGATACTTTTCAACCGCGCCAATCGTCACCGTGCCATGGCCCGATTGTTCGATCACACAGTTGCCTTCGCACAGCCGATCCTGCGGGCAGATACGGCCGCAGATTTCGGGGAAGGTGTTGGTGGCTTGGCTGATCTCATAAGCCTCTTGCAGACGTCCCTCGGCGGTCAGGCGCAGCCAGTCGGGGATGTTGTTGTGCAAAGGGCAATGCGACTGGCAATAGGGCACGCCGCACTGGCTGCAGCGGCTGGCCTGTTCGGCGGCCTTCTCGGCAGCGAACTCCCGGTAAATCTCATGGAAATCGGTGGCGCGCATGGTGGCATCGCGCTTGGTGGGCATCTCTTTGCCCAGCGACACGAATTTCAGCATCTTCTGCGTTGCCATGGCTGCGCCCCCAACTTCTTGGCTATCGGCGCAGGGATACTTTGGACGGGCCGAGAATAAAAGTCAGTATGCGTGACCTATTTGGCTGTTTTTCGCCGCGAAGAGGTGGTTCCTGCGGAAAATGGCCGAATATTAGGTCAGTACAATTTACCTATATGCTCAAAACCCCAAGGAAAGTGCAATCAAAGCCAAGGATCCCACGATGATTCGCCACCAGCCAAACAGCGCATAGCCATGCCGGCTGATATAGCTCAGCAGCCATTTCACCACGATCACCCCGGTGATGAAGGCCAGCACAAAGCCCAACGCGATTTGTGACCATGCCGAGAAATCCAGCACATCGCGGTTCTTCAACAGGTCATAGCCAACCGCCGCCGCCATGGTCGGCATCGACAGGAAGAACGAAAACTCCGCCGCCGCCCGCTTTTCCACCCCCATCAACAGCGCGCCCACAATCGTGGCACCAGACCGCGACACACCGGGGATCATGGCCAAGCATTGCACAAAGCCAATGATCAGCGCCTTGCGAAACGGAAGCGTGGTGGCATCATGATAGACCGGGGTCGGCGCGATGCGGTCAATGAATAGCAACACAACGCCGCCCAAGATCAGCATGATGGCAATCAGGCGTGGGGTTTCAAACAGCACCGTCTTGATAAAGTCATGCGCCAGAACGCCAATCACCACGGCGGGCATAAAGGCCAAAAGAACCGAGACGATGAACCGCATTGCCGCCGGATCGCGGTGGGCGGTAGAAAACACCTGCCAAAGCTTGGCGAAATACACCGTCAACAGCGCCAGCACGGCACCCAGCTGGATCACCACCTCAAAGGTTTTACCGGCACTTTCAAAGCCCAGAAAATGCGAGGCCAGCAAAAGATGGCCCGTGGAGGAGACCGGCAGAAACTCGGTCAACCCCTCCAACAGGCCCAGAAGGGCGACTGTGCCCAGATCGCCCAATCAAACCTTCTGATCTTGAGGTTGGTGGAGTTGCTCAAGTCCA
>JBMSKG010000313.1:0-3127 GCA_049419625.1 Paracoccaceae bacterium
CCCCAATATCGCCACAATTGCTGCGAGAATTCTCCTTGGGGGACATTATGGTTTTGAAGGTCGTTTCGGTCGCCCTTTTGGCGGCCATCTTTGGCGCTGGATCGGTTGAGGCGCAATCGGTGGCCCGTGTGGGTGGCCCGGCCAACCTGCCCCCAGCCGGGTTCCAAGGGCAGCAATGGGTGGACAGCCGGGGCTGTGTGTTCCTCAAAGCGGGCTATGGCGGGCAGGTGAATTGGGTGCCGCGCGTGGGCCGTGATCGCCGTGCGATGTGCGGCTATCCGCCCACCGGCACGACGCGGGCCGCGATTGAGGTGGCGACAGAGGCCGAGATGGCCGCACCCGCCGCCGTGGCCGAAGCCGCGCCCGCGCCGCGTGCGATGGCGGCGGTTGAGCCTGTGGTGCCCGTGGTTCCCCGCGCGCAAGTGGTGCTGCGTCCCGCACCCGTTCTGGCGGATCCGGTTGTTGCCGCGCCGAAACTGGCAGCGCGGCCTGCGCCCTATGTCGAAGCGGCGCCCAGTGGCGGCTATGAGGTGGTGGCGAGTGGTGGTCCCAGCGCGGGCCAGATCGGCTGCTATTCCTCGGCGCCGGTGGCCGAGCGGGTCAAGACCCGCAACGGTGGCACGGCCGTGGTCTGTACGCGCGGCGATGGCACGATGACCGGCTGGCGCCCACCTGTCTATCCGCAAGGTGCCGGGGTGGGTGCTGCGCTGACCGATCCGGTCGTGGCCTCACGCGGCGATCATGGGGCAGGCCATATGGGCCACGGCGCTTCGGGCCGCGATGGGCATGATTATGCGCACGGCCACGCCGATGCGGTGCCGACGCCGCCCAAGGGCTATAAGCTGGCCTGGAAGGATGACCGGCTGAACCCCAACCGGGGCAAGGGCACGGCCGAGGGCTGGGCCGATCAAGATCAGGTCTGGACCCGCAAGGTGCCCTCGAAACTCGTGGCCGAGCAGCCGACGACCAAACGCAACAAGAAGGTGGTTTATGTCCAATCGGGCACCAAGGTGACCACCTCGACCAAAGGTCAAAAAGCAAAGGCACCTGTTGAAAAGAGTGTGGCCAAGGGCGGGGCCTTTATTCAGGTCGGCACCTTTGGCGTTGCCTCCAACGCCGATGGCGCGGCGGCACGCTTGCAGGGCATGGGTCTGCCGGTGGCGCGGGCCAAGATCACCTCGGGCGGGCGGGCGATGCAGATCGTGATGGCCGGACCCTTTGGATCGGCGGCAGAAGCGGCGGCAGCCTTGTCGATGGCGCGGCAAGCGGGCTTTGGCGACGCGTTTATCCGCTAGGGTCGCACACCCCGGATCAATCCGAGCAGATCGCCTGAAACTCTAGCCAGCTTTCGTCGCTCATCACGACCAGCGGCGCGCCAAGGGCAAAGGGATCATCCGAGATCAACAGATCGGCAGCGGCACTGGTGCCGCGCATCGCCTGACCATAAAGCGCCGAGCTGACCTGTGCGGCTTCGAATGCGGCGCGCTGCTGGTCGGGCGTCGGTTCAGGGCCGGGGGGGCGTCCAAGAAACGCCTCGCCATAGCCCTCAGCCGCACCCTCCGGGGCCGTCCCGCTGGTCAAGAGCCGCAGCGTGGTGCCAAGGCCCATGTGGTCAAGAAGCTGTGCCACCGCGTCATCGTTTTGGGCGCGCAGATGTTCCACCAAGAGATAACCAGCAATCACGTCAGGGCTGTCGGCCGTTTCCACAAGCCGGGCCGGCAACAACAAAAGATCGCCCGGCAGATCCGCCGGAGCGGGCAGTGCGTCACGCAACACCTCAATCCGGGGTGGCGCGTCGGGGAAAAGACGCGCGGCCAGCGCTGCCGCCGCGCGCCGCCCCGGCACCGATTTGCACGGCTTGCCGGTCAGTCGGGCGATATCGGCCAGCGCCAGATCGCCCAAAGCGGCGCGGGTGGGGGCGGGCAGCGTATGGGCGGCGTACGATTTCATCTGCCCCGGCAGCCAAAACAAGACCCCCGCACCCAACACCAGCGCCCCTACGCCAAGGATCACCCCGCGCAGCCGCCCCGGCCGCGGCTTGCGCCGCTCAATCGACCGGTGAACGGTTTCCAGGGCGCTGATCATCTCCTTGTCGTCAATCTCCACCTCTTCCCCGGCATCCAAGCCGGGGGCAAAACGCGCCGGCATCTGGCCGGGATTAAGCCGCTGGGTCGCGGGCAATGACCATTGGGTCAAAGGCGCCTCGCTGCGCGGGTCGCTCAAGACAAGCGTTGCCTCGCGCAAACCCACGACCACATCGCGCGCCTGCGCGCCGGGGCGCTCCCGCCACAGGCCCGAAGCCTCAAGCCGCTGGTATTTCTTCAGCGCGGTCATGCGCGGGAACAGCCCTTTGCCTGCGTTTTCGGCACGTTAGCCCATGGCATCGGGGCGCACAATCGGCAGGGTGCGCGCGCGCTCACAGCCCGTCAAAGGCGCAAAGCGTATGCACCTCCATCCCCATGCCTTCCAGCCGCTTGCGGCCCCCAATATCAGGCAGATCAACGACAAAGGCGCAACCAATCACCTCGGCCCCCAGCCGCTCAATCAGCTTGATCCCCGCCTCCGCGGTGCCGCCGGTGGCCAACAGGTCATCGACCAACAGCACCTTTTCCCCCGGCGCCATGGCGTCGTCATGCACCTCCACCACCGCCTCGCCATATTCCAGCGTATAGGCTTGGGCGATGGTCTGGCCGGGCAGCTTGCCCTTCTTGCGGATCGGCACAAAGCCGGTCGAAAGCTGGTGCGCCACGGCACCGCCCAGGATAAAGCCCCGCGCCTCCAGCCCCACCACCTTGTCAATCCGCATCCCCGCATAGGGCGCCAAAAGCTGATCGACACACATCCGAAACCCGCGCGGATCGGCAAACAGCGTCGTCACATCGCGAAACAGGATGCCCTCATGCGGGAAATCAACGATGGTGCGGATATAGTCGCGGACAGATTTCGCCATGGCGGCCCCTCATGGATAAAGCCTGCGCAGGATCATGCGGTCCTGCCCGGCCAGTCTGGTGGTTGCGTTGCTGTCTTGCGACAGGATCGAACGGCCCTCGTAATAGCGGTTTTCAATGTCGTAAAGAAAGCCAAGACATTGAAACAGCTCTTCCAGCATGACCGAAGGCAAATCCTC
>JBMSKG010000314.1:0-3114 GCA_049419625.1 Paracoccaceae bacterium
AACAACTCGAAACTACTCGTGACGCAATGGATTCCGAGGCCGCCCAAGGCGAGGTTTGTCAAGCCGCCAATGACAATGATCCCGCCCAAGTGGTCGTCTCGGGCCACAAGGCGGCCGTGGAACGCGCGGTTGAGATTGCCAAGGCGCGCGGCGCCAAGCGGGCGATGCTGTTGCCGGTTTCGGCCCCCTTCCATTGCGCGTTGATGCAACCGGCAGCCGCCGTCATGGCCGAGGCATTGGCCGGTGTCGCGATTGCCGCCCCCAAAGTGCCGGTCGTGGTCAATGTGCGGGCCGAGGCCGTAACCGAACCTGACCGCATCCGCGCGCTTTTGGTGGCACAGGTCACTGGATCGGTGCGCTGGCGCGAGAGTGTCATGTGGATGGAAGGCGCGGGTGTCACCGAGTTTTGGGAGATTGGTGCTGGCAAGGCGCTATCGGGCATGATCAAGCGCATTTGCACCGGCGAGGTGGTGACCCGCGCCGTTGGCGCACCCGAGGATGTGCTGGCTGCCAAGGGCTGAGGTTGCGTCTGGGGCCGACCCCGGGGGCGCGTCGCCCCCCGGACCCCCTGAGAGTATTTCAAAAGGCGCAAGACCCAAGGGCGGCGCGGCAGAAACAGGAGGTTTGCCATGTTTGACTTGACCGGAAAGAACGCCCTTGTGACCGGGGCGTCGGGTGGTATCGGCGCCGCGGTGGCGCGCGCGCTTCATGCGGCGGGCGCGACAGTGGGTCTGTCGGGCACGCGGGTGGAACCTTTGCAGGCGCTGGCGGCCGAGTTGGGTGGCCGGGCGCATGTCTTGCCCTGTGATCTGTCCAACGCAGCGGCGGTGGAAGATCTGGTGAAGCAGGCGGTCGAGGCGATGGGCTCGGTCGATATTCTGGTGAACAATGCCGGCATCACCCGCGATGCCTTGGCGATGCGGATGTCGGATGAGGATTGGCTGAGTGTGATTGAGGTCAACCTGACCTCAACCTTCCGGCTGTGTCGGGCGGCCATTCGCCCGATGATGAAGGCGCGCTGGGGCCGGATCATCAATGTAACCTCGGTGGTGGCACAGGCGGGCAATCCGGGGCAGGTGAACTATTCGGCTGCCAAGGCTGGGGTTGCGGGTCTGAGCCGGTCTTTGGCGCAGGAAGTGGCGAGCCGGGGCATTACGGTGAATTGCGTGGCACCGGGTTTGGTGGAAACCGCAATGACCAACAAGCTGAACGACGAGCAGCGGGGGAAGATTCTGGCCGGTGTTCCGGTTGGCCGGATCGGCAAGCCTGAAGAGATTGCAGCGGGGGTTGTGTTCCTTGCCTCGGTTGAAGCAGGCTATGTGACGGGCGCAACGCTGGACATCAACGGCGGCGGCGATATGCTCTGAGCTATGGTTTCAGGAAATGATTGCCATGCGCCTTGGCCCTTGCTATAGGCGCGCGGGACCAACCCCACCGGACACGGCGGGATCATGTGACAGCCGGGAACCCTCCCGCAATGTGAAAGAGGAATTAACATGAGCGACATCGCCGATCGCGTGAAGAAGATCGTGGTGGAACATCTTGGCGTCGACGCCGAGAAGGTGACCGAGTCTGCCTCGTTCATCGACGATCTGGGCGCGGACAGCCTCGACAACGTCGAGCTTGTCATGGCCTTTGAAGAAGAGTTCGGCATCGAGATCCCCGATGACGCCGCCGAAACCATCCAGACCTTTGGCGATGCGGTGAAGTTCATCTCGTCAGCCGCCTGATCTTTTGGATCAAGGTTACGGAATGGGCACCCTTCGGGGTGCCTTTTTCGTTTCGGGAATCTGCTTTCTGGGACTTGCGGTGGCGGCGGCGGCAGGCATGATCGGGCCAAAAGGGGGGCTCGATATGGCAACAGGCGGCGCGACACTGGGGGCGATGTTTGGAGCGGGCGAGGTGGCGGGGTTCATGGGCCTGCCGCAGGTGTCGCTTGCCGATTTGGGCGGCGCGCGAGTGGTGGTGCTGGGCGCGCCCGGCTGCACGCCCTATGCATCGGTCGGGCATTACTGCGCGGGTGGGCCGGCGGCCATTCGGGCGGGGGGTGCTGCCTATGCGGCGAATCTGGGGCATATGAATTTCGATCTGGGCGGCACGGTTTTGCCCGAGGGGAGTCGCGCCGTAGACGCGGGCGATCTGGCGATGACGGCCGCCGATGGGGCGGCCAACCGTGATCGGTTGCGTGGCGCTGTTGGGCAGGTGCTGGCGACGGGGGCCGTGCCGGTGCTGATCGGGGGGGATGATTCCCTGCCGATTCCCATGCTGCAGGCGCTGGAGGAGCACGGACCGCTGACGATTTTGCAGATCGATGCGCATATCGACTGGCGCGATGAGGTGGGCGGTGAGCGGTGGGGCCTGTCCTCGACCATGAGGCGCGCCTCTGAGATGGCGCATGTGGCCCAGATCATTCAGGTGGGCCAGCGTGGCATTGGCTCGGCCCGGCCGGGGGATCATCAGGCGGCTTTGGCCGCAGGGGTAAGCTTTGTGCCAGCACGTGAGGTCGCCGAGACAGGCATAGGCCGTGCGCTGTCCTTGATTGCGCCGGGTGCGCGGGTGGTGATCTGTCTGGATGTCGATGCATTGGACCCGGCCATCATGCCCGCGGTGATTGGCCGGACGGCGGGTGGGCTGTCGTATTGGCAGGTGTTCGAACTGATTGCCGGGGTGGCGGCCAAGGCGCGGATTGTCGCCTTTGACATGGTGGAGTTCATGCCCGAGCGCGATATCGACGGGCAGGGCGCCTTGGTGGCGGCCCAGCTTTTGGCAGGGACTATTGGAATTTTGGCACGGCAGGAGGCCGCAGAATGAGCACGTTCAATCAACCCTTGGGTGGCAATGACATGGCCCGCTTTGGCGGCCCTGCCACCATGATGCGCCTGCCCACGCAGGTGGGGGCCAAGGGGCTGGATGTGGCCTTCATTGGCATTCCGATGGATCATGGCACCTCGAACCGGTCGGGCACGCGGCTTGGTCCGCGCCAGATCCGGGACGAGAGCCGGATGCTGCGCCCCTATAACATGGCGACCGGGGCCGCCCCGTTTGAACATCTGCAGGTTGCCGATATCGGCGATGTGCCGATCAACACCTTTGATCTGAAAAAGACCGTTGATA
>JBMSKG010000315.1:0-3107 GCA_049419625.1 Paracoccaceae bacterium
TTCCCCTCGATCCTTGGCCATGAAGGCGCGGGCGTGGTGGTGAAATGCGGCCCCGGCGTGAAATCATTGAAGCCGGGCGATCACGTGATCCCGCTTTACACCCCCGAATGCCGCGAATGCCCCTCGTGCCTGTCGCGCAAGACGAACCTGTGCACCGCCATTCGCGCAACCCAAGGCCAAGGCCTGATGCCCGATGGCACCACCCGGTTCTCCATGCTGGATGGCACGCCGATCTATCACTACATGGGCTGCTCCACCTTCGCCCAGCACACCGTGATGCCCGAAATCGCGCTGGCCAAGGTCCGCGACGACGCGCCCTTCGACAAGATCTGCTACATCGGCTGCGGCGTCACCACCGGCGTCGGCGCGGTCCTGAACACCGCCCAGGTGGAACAGGACGCCACCGCCGTGGTCTTTGGTCTGGGCGGCATTGGTCTGAACGTCATTCAGGGCCTGAAACTCGCCGGCGCGCGGATGATCATCGGCGTTGACCTGAACGACAGCAAAGAGGAATGGGGCCGCCGCTTTGGCATGACCCATTTCATCAACCCCAAGAAGCTGGCCGAAGGTCAGTCGATTGTGCAAACCATCGTCGACATGACCAAGACGCCCTTCGACAAGATCGGCGGCGCGGATTACTCGTTCGACTGCACCGGCAACGTCAAGGTGATGCGCGACGCGCTGGAATGTACCCATCGCGGCTGGGGCCAGTCGATCATCATCGGCGTGGCCCCTGCGGGCGCGGTGATCGAAACCCGGCCCTTCCAACTGGTCACCGGCCGCATCTGGAAAGGCACCGCCTTTGGCGGCGCCCGTGGCCGCACCGATGTGCCGAAGATCGTGGATTGGTACATGGACGGCAAGATCGAGATCGACCCGATGATCACCCACATCCTGCCCTTGGAAAAGATCAACGACGCCTTTGATCTGATGCACAAGGGCGAATCGATCCGCTCGGTCGTGGTCTACTAAGTGGCCCGCGATGGCGCCAAGCTGCTCGCCGTTCTGATTGACGCTGACAACGTGCTCTCGCGGCATGCCGAAGCGATCTTGAAAGAGGTCGGCCGCATTGGCGAACCCGCGCTCCGGCGGGTTTACGGCGATTGGTCCAGCTCGCAGCTTGCGGGCTGGAAATCCGCCGCCCGCGATCTGGGGCTGGTGATGCACCAGCAATCGGCCAACACCAAGGGCAAGAACGCCAGCGACATCGGCCTTGTGATCGATGCGATGGACATCCTGCATCAGGGCAAGTTCGACGGCTTCGTGCTGGTCAGCTCCGACAGCGATTTCACAAGGCTTGCCAGTCGCATCCGCGAGGAAGGGCTGGAAGTGATCGGCATCGGCGAGGCGAAAACTCCCGAAAGCCTGCGCAAGGTCTGCAATCGCTTTATCCTGATCGAAAACATCGTGACCGAGGCCGAGGCTGAGACCGCCCCAGCCGCCCCCGTCATTGCCGCCCCCCGCGCCGAGGGCACAGCCAGCACCCCGCCCACCAAACGTCCGATGATCGAGGCGATCCCCCTGATCGCCAAGGCCATGCAAAGCATCGACCCCGATGGCGAATGGTATCATCTGGGCCAGATCGGCCAATACATGGTGCGCGCCGATCCCGACTTCGATTCGCGCACCTATGGGGCGGCCAAGCTCTCAGACCTGATCAAGGGCCTGCCCAAACGGTTCGAGGTCCGCAAGGACGCCAACGCTTGGCTTGTGCGCGACATCGCGTGACCTTTTGGCGCCGCCGCCCGGCGCTTCCTCGGCTTGAGACTTGCCACGCCCCCGCCGCCATGGCCAACTGACTGCGTGGGACGGCCCGCCCCGCAGGGCGGCCGGTTGTGTGTGGGGTGACGCCTTGGATACGGGCGATGATCTGGCGGAGTTTGCCATCGATTTTCTGTTGTCCGGGCGCGGCAGCGCGCGGGCCCTGCCCCGAGAGCTGGCGACTCGCTGGCCCGACCGCCTGGCGCTGGAATATGTCCTCGTGCTCGCCCTCACCGCCAATGGCATCGAAGGCACCCTGACCGGCACCGAGGCCGAAGGTCTCGCCCGGGAAACCTGGCGCATGGCCGCGCTTCTGGGCGTTGACCTTTACGACGCGCAGGCCCTCGGCCTGCCTCATCGCACCGGCGCCGACCTCCTGCGCTATTGGCAAGACCATGACGGGTTTTTTCTAACCGGCTGACCTTGCCTCGCTCGCCCCATGCGGCCAGACTGGCCCGGCAGGAAAAGGGTCATATGATGAACGGCGCAGAATCCTTGGTCAAAACCCTCCTCGCCTCAGAGGTTAAGGTGTGTTTCGCCAACCCCGGCACCTCCGAGATGCATTTCGTCGCCGCCCTGGACGATCATCCGCAGATGCGCTGCATCCTGTGCCTTTTCGAAGGCGGCACCACCGGCGCGGCAGATGGCTATTTCCGCATGTCGCGCAATGTGGCCGCGACTCTTCTGCATCTGGCCCCCGGCTTCGGCAACGCTTTCGCCAACCTGCACAACGCCCGCAAGGCGCAGTCGGGCGTGGTGAATGTCATGGGCGAACACGCCACCTATCACCTGCGCCACGAAAGCCCGCTCAAGGGCGATACCACCGGCATTTCCCAATCCATCTCGCATTGGACGCGCACCAGCGCCGATGCGGCCCAAGTCGCCAGCGATGGTGCCGCAGCGGTGCAGGCGGCACGCAGCCTGAACGGCCAGATCGCCACCCTGATCCTGCCCGCCAACACCGCATGGGAGGAGGGCAGCGCGCCTGCCACAGCCGCCCCACCGCCCTCGCTCCGGCTGCCCTCCCCGGCCACGATCACCGCCGCCCTCACCGCCCTGCGCCAGCCCGGTGCAGCACTCATGGTGGACGGTCCCGCCCTTTACGACGATGCCACCGCCCAGCTTGCCGCCCGCATCGCAGCCGCCACCGGCGCGCGGCTGATGGCCCCCTTCTTCGCCGCCCGCGCCCGGCGCGGCGCCAGATCGGTGCGGATGCAGCGCCTTGCTTATGAGGTGGATCTCAACATCGCCATTCTGGCCGATGTCAAAACCCTCGTCCTCTGCGGCGCCCAGCGCCCCACCGCCTTCTTCGCCTATCCCGGCAAGCCCAGCCTGCCCGAAGCGCC
>JBMSKG010000316.1:0-3079 GCA_049419625.1 Paracoccaceae bacterium
CATGCTCATCAAGCGCGATTTCTACATCAATGGCCGTTGGGTCGCCCCGATTGCGGGCCGCGATTGCGATGTGATCAACCCGTCAAACGAAGAGCCGGTGGCGGTGATCTCGCTGGGCTCGGAGGCTGATTGCGATGCGGCCGTGGCTGCCGCAAAGGCGGCCTTTCCGGCTTGGGCTGCGACCTCTCCGGCGACGCGCCGCGCCGCTGTGGTGCGGATTTTGAAGCAGTATGAGGCGCGCAAGGAAGAGTTGGCCCATGCCATCAGCCTGGAAATGGGTTCACCCCTGAAACATGCGCGCGAATTGCAGGCGCCGTGCTTGCCGTGGCATGCGGGCAATTTCCTGACCGCCTTTGACACGCTGGAATGGGACCGCCCGCTGGGCGAGCATGCCCCGAATGACCGGATCATTCTGGAGCCGATTGGCGTTGTGGGCCTGATTACCCCGTGGAACTGGCCGATGAACCAGATCGCGCTGAAGGCCATTCCGGCGATTTTGGCGGGCTGCACTTGTGTGTTGAAGCCTTCGGAAGAAAGCCCGCTGAACGCAATGATTTTCGCTGAATTCTGCCATGATGCGGGCCTGCCGCCGGGTGTGTTCAACCTTGTGAATGGGGATGGCCTTGGGGTGGGCAGCCGCCTGTCTTCGCACCCCGATGTCGAGATGATTTCCTTTACCGGATCGACTCGCGCGGGCCGCGCCATTTCCAAGGCCGCTGCCGAGACGCTGAAGCGCGTGACGCTGGAACTGGGTGGCAAGGGGGCCAATGTGATCTTTGCCGATGCCGATGATCGCGCGGTGGAACGTGGCGTGCGGCACATGATGGACAACACCGGCCAGTCCTGCAACGCGCCGAGCCGGATGCTGGTGCAGCGCGGGGTTTATGACAAGGCGGTGGAAACCGCGGCGCAGATTGCCAATGAGATCAAGGTGGGCAATGCGCTGGAAGAGGGCAGCCATATCGGCCCGGTGGTGAACAAGCGCCAGTGGGATCAGATTCAGGGCTATATCCAGAAGGGCATTGACGAGGGGGCGCGGCTGGTGGCCGGGGGTCCCGGTCTGCCGGATGGGTTCAATCGCGGTTACTTCGTCAAACCCACGATCTTTGCCGATGTGGTGCCGGGCATGACGATTGAGCGCGAGGAAATCTTTGGCCCGGTTCTGTGCATGATTCCCTTTGAGGATGAGGCGGATGCGATCCGCATCGCCAATGGCTCGCCCTACGGGTTGACGCATTACGTCCAAAGCCAAGATGGGGCCAAGCGCAACCGCATGGCGCGTTCTCTGAAGGCGGGCATGGTGCAGATGAACGGCAAGAGCCGGGCCGCAGGGTCGCCCTTTGGGGGCGTGAAGCAATCGGGCCGCGCGCGGGAGGGTGGCGTCTGGGGCTTGGAAGAATTCCTTGAGGTCAAGGCCGTTTCCGCCTGGGACCCGAGCCAAGACTGACAAGAAACCCCGGCCTTAGCCGGGGTTTTTCTTTACCCAAAGAAAACTTGACACATATGTCGATTTATCTTTCCCTTGGGCACCAGCCGAAGGATCCGACATGACCCAGCATCCCCGCCTTTTGTCGCCCGTGACCCTGCGCGGCAAGACCTTGCGCAACCGCATCGTCTTTGGCGCGCATACCAACAACATGGCCGAAGGGGGGCTGCCGCTGGCGCGCCAAGGCGCCTATTGGCTGGAGCGTGCGCTGGGCGGGGCGGGCATGATCGTGACCGAACCGGTGCCCGCGCACCGCACCGGGGTGTTGACGCGGGGCAATCTGGCCCATGAATCTGACGCCGTCATTCCGCATTTTCAGGCGATTACCGAAAAGGTGAAAGCCGCGGGCGCGGTGATTGTGCAGCAGATCTATCACGTCGGCGCCCATGGCGATTCGGATCTGTCGTTCCAGCCGCATTGGTCGCCATCGGGCGGGCCGTCGTATCATGACAGCGACGGCAGCCATAAAATGACGGAAGCCGAGATTGATGAGGTGCTGGAGGCGCATGCCAGCGCCGCGCGCCGTGCGCAGGCCTGCGGCTTTCAGGGGGTGGAGGTCTGGGCGGCCTATCATTCGCTGATTGACCAGTTCTGGACGCCGTGGTCGAACCAGCGTGACGATCAATGGGGCGGGTCCTTGGAAAACCGCACCCGGTTTTCGCGCGCGTTGATCGCCCGAATTCGCCGTGACTGTGGGCCGGATTTCATTATCGGTTTGGCCATCAGCTATTCGCCGGGCTATTCGGTGTCTTTGTCGGCCGATGATCTGTGCGAGATCATCGCCTTGCATGACGCGACGGGGGATGTTGATTACGTCACCTGCGGCTTTGGCAGCTATCTGGAATTTGAGGGCATTATCCCGGCCTTTACCGAGGGCGAAAAGCTGACCACGCCGTTGACGCAGCGGCTGAAAGCGGTGGTGAAACATGCGGTCATCACGTCTGAGGCGGGGGTGCGGACGCCGGACAATGCCGAGACGATCCTCGCGGCGGGTGAGGCGGATATGGTGTCGATCGTACGGGGGCAGATCGCCGATCCGCATCTGGCGCGCAAGGTGACGGAAGGCCGGGCCGAGGACATTCGCGGCTGTATCTCTTGCAATCAGATGTGCTGGGGGCGGCGCAGCCGGGATTATTGGATTTCCTGTCTTGTAAACCCGTCGGTGGGCCGCGAATGGGAATGGGGCGGCGATCGGTTCACGGCGGCTGGAGTGGCCAAGTCGGTGTTGGTGGTCGGGGCCGGGCCCGCAGGGCTGGAGGCGGCGCGGGCGGCGGCGGAACGCGGGCATCGGGTGGAGATTGTCGAGGCCCTGCCGCAGATTGGCGGCCAGTTCCGGCTGGCGGGCATGCAGCCGCGCCGGGCGCAGATTTTGGATCTGATGGAGTGGTATGAGCGGCAGTTTGCCAAGCTGGGTGTCACGCTGCGGCTGAACACTTTCCTTGATGCCGATGAGATTGCCGCCCATCCGGCCGAGGTGGTGATCTTGGCCACCGGGTCCTTGCCGGATGAAAATGGGTTCCAGCGCTGGCAGCCGCACCTGCCCGGCCTGCCGGGGATTGATCTGGGCGGGGTCTGGTCGCCTGAGGCCGCGAT
>JBMSKG010000317.1:0-3075 GCA_049419625.1 Paracoccaceae bacterium
AGCCTGAAGGCCGCCGATTTCGCCCCCATCGTGGCCGCCCTTTCCGCCGCCTGAGTGGCGATCCTGTCGCAAACAGCCGCGCGGGACATGCCCGGCCCTGAAAGATTGCCCTCATGACCGACCTGCCCCAAACCCGCCAATCCAGTCTTTTGACCGCCAATCTGATCTGTATGGGCTCTATGCTGATCTGGGCAGCGGGCCTGCCTGCAGCGGATCATCTGATCCCGCTCTTGATTGCCGAACAACTGAACGCGCTGCGCATGTTGCTCGCAGGCGTCTTTCTGGTGGTGGTCTGGGCACTTTTTGAGGGCTTTGGCCCGCTGCGCCGTACCAATTGGTTGAAAGGCATCGCCGTCGGCAGCCTGATCGGGCTGGGCGCATGGTTCCTGATCAAGGGACAGGCACTTGGCGGGGCGGTCACGGCAGCGGTGATTTCGTCAACCCTGCCCGTCGTTGGCATCGCGCTTGAGGTGGCGCTCGAAGGGCGCAAGGTCACACTCGCGTTGATCTTGGGGCTGATCTTGTCGCTGGCAGGCGGGGTCATGGCGCTGGACCTGGGCGCAGGTGGCGCGGGCGGGGGCCTGTCGCTGGCCTGGGGCGCGTTCTTGTGCTTTGGCTCCGTGGTCAGCTTTGCCATCGGCTCGCGGCTCACGGTCACCGCCTTTCCCGATGAAACACCCCTCGGGCGCACCGCCGTCACGCTGACCGAGGCGGCGATTGCTGCCCTGATCGTGGCGGGCGGTCAGGTGGGCATGGGCGGCGAGATGCCGTCCTTTGCCGCTTGGGGCTGGAAGGAAATCGGGGCGATATTGCTCTTCTCCGTCGGGGCTTTGGGCATCAGCCAAGTCATGTGGATCATGTCGGTGGAACGCTTGGGCATTGGCTTGTCGGCGCTGCACATCAACGCGGCCCCCTTCTATGTCATGCTGATCCTCTTTGCGCTGGGCGGGCTTTGGAACTGGCCGCAGGCCTTTGCCGCCGCCCTTGTCGGACTTGGCGTCCTGATCGCCCAAGGCATCCTGCCCCTGCCCTTCGGACGCCGCTGATGCAGACCTTGCACCAATCGCCCACCGATCCTGGGTTCGTGCAAAATCCCTATCCCTTCTACGAGGCTGCCCGTAAAACCGGCCCCTTTTTCCATTGGGCCGACTATGGGCTGACCTGCACCGGCAATTGGGCCGCCGTCAGCGCCATCTTCCGCGACCGCCGCTTTGGCCGCGAAGTGCCCGCCGAACTGGCCCCCGTGATCCCCGATCACCTACGCCCCTTTTGTGCGGTCGAGGCCCATTCGATGCTGGAGCTGGAGCCGCCGCGCCACACGCGCCTGCGCTCCTTGGTCCTGCGCGCCTTTACCACCCGCCGCATCAACGCGCTGGGGCCCGAAATCGCGACCCTTGCCCATCAGTTGATCGACGCCTTCCCGCCAGGCGAATTTGATCTGCTCAAACACTTTGGCCAGAAGCTGCCGGTCATCATCATCGCCCGGCTTCTGGGCGTGCCCGAGGCGATGTCGGACGACCTTCTGCGCTGGTCCAATGCGATGGTCGGCATGTATATGGCCGGCCGCACCCGCGAGACCGAAACCCGCGCCGTGGCCGCGACCGAAGCCTTCGTCGCCTTCCTGCGCCAATATGTCGACGCCCGCCGCAATGATCCGCGAGATGATTTGATCACCGAGTTGATCGCCGCCGAGGAAGGCGGCGAAAAGCTGACGACGGATGAGTTGATCACCACGTGTATCCTGCTCCTCAACGCCGGGCACGAAGCAACGGTGCACACCATCGGCAATGGGGTGAAAACGCTTTTGCAAACCGACCATGGCATCACCGAAGACTCCGCTGAAACCACGGTCGAAGAGATCCTGCGCTTTGATCCGGCGCTGCACATGTTCACGCGGCACGCCTATGAGGACATCGAGGTGATGGGCCACACCTTCCATCGCGGCGATCAGGTCGGGCTCCTCTTGGCGGCGGCCAATCGCGATCCCGGCCAATGGGAGAACCCGGCGATGTTCCAGCCCCAGCGTCAGGTGAAACCCCATGCCAGCTTTGGCGCAGGCCTGCATTTCTGTGTCGGCGCCCCTTTGGCGCGGCTGGAGCTGACCACCGCCCTGCCCATCCTCTTTAAACGCCTGCCGCGGCTAAAGTTGGTGGGCCATCCACAGTATGGCGATGTCTATCATTTCCACGGGCTGACGCGGCTGATGGTGACCGGCTAGCCCCCCCACAAAGGCGGAAGGAGCTGGGGGTGGGGGGGCAACCAGCTCCTAAAGCGGCAGCACCGTGGTTGATTTGATCTCTTCCATGCTCAACAGCGCTGTCACGTTGTGAATCTTCACCTCCGAGATCAGCGCCTGATAGAACTGGTCATAGGCGCGGGCATTCTTGACGCGCACCTTCAGGATATAGTCGATGTCGCCCGCCAAGCGGTGGGCCTCCAACACCTCGGGGCGACGCTTCAACACATCCAGAAACCGGCGCTGCCAGTCGGCTTCATGTTCCGAGGTGCGCACCAGCACGAAGAAACAGGCCTCCAACCCCAAGGCCTCGGGGTCGAGAATGGCGGTCTGGCGAGTGATGACCCCGGTTTCCTTCATCCGCCGGATCCGGTTCCACACGGGCGTCTTGGAACTGCCCACCTTGCGTGCAATTTCGTCCAGCGACTGGCTGGCATCGGCTTGCAACTCGGCAAGGATTTTCCGGTCAAGATCGTCAATCCGGTCAGACATTCGCGCGAACCCCAATTTGGCGGAACCTCGTTCCAATGCGCGGCAATATCGGAACAAACATCCTTATTGGCAAGGGTATCTGGCAGGAATATGGGAAAATATCCTATATTCCGCAGGTAACTGCCGAGGATATCATGACCGCCCCACAGCCCCTCTCGCCTGTCTTGTTCGTCGGCGCCGGTCCCGGCGCGGCGCGCCATCTGACGCTGGGCGCCTATCAGGCGCTGCAGGCGGCCGAGGTGGTGATCCATGACCGTCTCGTCGGCCCCGAGATCATGGCGCTGATCCCCGCCACCGCGCGCCTTGTGGATGTCGGCAAAGAGGGCTTTGGCCCCTCAACCAAACAG
>JBMSKG010000318.1:0-3064 GCA_049419625.1 Paracoccaceae bacterium
TTATCTAACCTCTACTGGAAATGGAATCCGTTCTTGGGCACCTACTGTACAAGGTTGTGGCCGATCATGCCCACATCGTCAGCGGCGATGTGGTCATCGATCTGGGGCAGGGCCATTCAGTCACGCTGGATGGACTGGGCAGCCTGAGCGGGCTGGCAGGTCAGATTTTTCTGTTCTGACAGCCGGCCGGATCAAAGGGGCCGAATGCGCAGCTTGGTGATCCGGTTTTCGCGCCGTTGCAGCACTTGAAAGCGGAAGCCATGGAAGCTGAACGCCTGACCCTCCAGCGGGATCATCTGCGCCTCGTGAATGACCAAACCCGCAACGGTATTGGCCTCATCATCCGGCAGGTTCCACTCAATCGCACGGTTCAGGTCGCGGATCGTCATCGCGCCTTCAACGAGCCAAGCGCCGGTCTCGTCGCGGGTCAAGCCTGAGTCACGCGCCACAACGTCGAACTCATCGGTGATCTCACCAACGATTTCTTCCAGAATATCCTCCAGCGTGATCAACCCCTGAATCGCGCCGTATTCATCCACCACGATCGCGAAATGCGTGCGCCGCTTAAGGAATTCGCGCATCTGCTCGTCCAGCGTCGTGGTGTCGGGAATGAAATAGGGCTTCATCGCCACTTTGACGATATCCAGTTTTTCAAGGCCCTCACCGGCGCGGCGCAAACGGTCCACCTCGCGTAAGAGGTCCTTGGCGTGAATGACGCCGAGAATGTTTTCCTCATCTCCGCGATACAGCGGCAGGCGTGAATGGGCCGAGGCGAGAACTTCCGAAATCAGCGCATCTGGGGGCAGATCAGCGTCGATCAGCTCGATCTGGCGGCGATGCTTCATGATCTCATCGACCGTGCGTTCGCCCAGATCAAGCGCACCCAAAAGCCGGTCGCGGTCCTCTTTTTCCATCGCGCCTTCGGAATGGCCAAGCGAGATGGCTCCGACGATTTCTTCGCGCAGCGCAAGGATCTTGCTGTCCGGATCGGCCTTGACGCCCACCAGTCGAAGCAAAAGCCGAACCAGTGCCCGAACCAAGGTGACGACAGGAGAAAAGATCAAAATCAGGACACTGATCACGGGTGCGACACGTTGGGCAAATGACTCAGGAAATGTAATGGCCAGCGTCTTGGGCATGACTTCGCCAAACACCAAAACCAAGACCGTCATGATCGCCGTGGCCACCGCGACCCCGCTGTCTCCAAAGGCTTTGGTCATCAGCGCTGTGGCCAGCGAGGCCGAGAGGATATTGACAATGTTGTTGCCCAGCAAAAGCGCACCGATCATGCGTTCGCTGTCGTCGGTCACCTTCATCGCGGCAACTGCCCCCGATGACCCCTTGTCGGCCAGCTGCTTCAGCTTGCCCCGTGATGATGCCGTGAGCGCGGTCTCAGACCCTGAGAAAAAGGCCGACATCACCAAAAGGCACAGGATGCCAAGGGCTGTCAGCCAAAAGGTGGTGTCCAAAAAACTCGTCTCGGGCATTGGTCAGGTCACTTCAAGGTTTGGGTTTCGCCAAAGGATGATGCGTCAGTACCAGCGATTTCAACTGATCATCCAGCACATGCGTGTAAATCTCGGTTGTTGCAACATCTGCGTGGCCCAAAAGCGTCTGGATCACGCGCAGATCCGCCCCGCCAGCCAAAAGATGGGTGGCAAAGGCATGGCGCAGGGTGTGGGGGGTAACACGTGAGGGGTCCACGCCGGCAAGAACAGCTATATCCTTGATCAATAAATAGAAATGCTGGCGCGTCAGATGCCCATCTGCACCGGGACCCGGGAAAAGGGCCTTGCTGTGGCGATGACCAAGCCTGTGCAAGCGGGCCTCTTCCGCGTCGCGCCAGATCAGCCATTCGCCAAGCGCGACCCGCGCGGGTGAGGACAGGGGGACCAACCGTTCTTTCCCGCCTTTGCCTCGGACCAGAATCATTTTTGGATCGCCCCGCGCGGCAGAAACCGGCAGGCCGACAAGTTCGGACACCCGCATGCCCGTGGCATAAAGCAACTCGACCAAGGTGCAGTTGCGCAAACGCTCACCGGGGCTTCGGCCTTTGGTTCGGGCCGCGTCCAACAACCGGTCAACCTCATCATGGCTTAGTGTTTTGGGCAGCCGTTGCGACGCACCTGGGCCCGAGATCCGCAAGGCCGGATTGTCCGCACGCCAACCTTCTTCATGGGCAAATCGGAACAATTGCCGGATCGCCGAAAGGCGCCGCGCCCGCGTGGCCTTGGACAGGCCCTCTGCTTCACAAAAGACCAGATAATCCTCAACCGCCGATTTATTCAGACTTTCAAACACAAGCCCACGGCGTGCCGACCAGTCCAAGAAATCCTTCAAATCGCGCCCATATGCCAACAGCGTGTTGCGCGCTGCGTTTGCCTCGGCAGCTTGGGCGTCCAGAAAGGTTGATATCCAGCGCTCGGACACCACCTAGCCCCGCCGTTCCAACAGCATAAGCTGTAACGCCGTCGCACGAGCGGTCTCTTCCAGACCCAAGTGCCGCAGCAGAACCAAACCCTCGGTCAGCTTGCTCATCTCGCCGTGCAGCCCGACTTCGACGCGAGCCATGGCCAAGAACAACGCCTCGCCAATCCGGTTTTGTGCCAACAGCAATCGGGCATCTGCCGAGAGCGGTACGTCGCTGCCGTCAAAGGCCGGGGCAAGGGCGCGGGCCATGCTGTCCGGGGGGGCAAGACCCTGCAACCGTCCTTGCGCAAGCCCGGCAAGGAACTTGCCGCGCAGATCTTGGGGCGCATGGCGGCTGGCGGAAAGACGCAAGAAATCAGGCGAAAGCAGACCAAGATCATAGGCGATACGCGCCGAATCACCTGTGAGCGGCAGCCGGGCAAGGTCTTCAGCGAAAAGGGTGGCGAAGGTGACTTCGATCTCGACATCGGCCATGCGGGCGTAGGCCAAAGGCAGCCGTTGCTCGACCGCCGTGACATCACCCGCCTGCAACGCCTCTTCAAAGCGTTGAAACGCGTCCACCCGGTCCCACACCCCGCCGGAGGCGGCGGGTTCTCGTTGGGTGAAAATGCCCAGCAAAAGATTGGGCGAGATC
>JBMSKG010000319.1:0-3060 GCA_049419625.1 Paracoccaceae bacterium
ACCCATGCTGATCTACAAGATCTTTCGCCGCCCCGAATGGGATGCCTTCCGCACCGCAGGCCAGACCCGCGGTGCCCCCGTCGATCTGGCCGATGGCTTCATCCATTTCTCCACGGCTGCCCAAGTGGCCGAGACGGCCGCGAAATGGTTTGCCACCGACAGCGATCTGGTTCTCGTCGCGTTCGAGGCCAACACCCTTGGCCCGGCCCTGAAATGGGAGCCCTCGCGCGGGGGCGCGCTGTTCCCGCATCTTTACCGCGCGCTCAGCCTGTCCGAAGTGGTCTGGGACAAATCCCTGCCGCTGGGTGCGGCGGGACATATCTTTCCCGAGGGCGTGATTTGACCCCGACCGAACGCCTAGGCCTTGCCCTTCTGCACCGCGTTGATCCCGAACGCGCCCATGGCCTTTCGCTCCTCGCGCTGCGGTCGGGCCTTGCGCCCCGGCCCGGCCCCCTTAGCTCCCGCCGCTTGGCCACCACACTCGCCGGGCTCCGCTTGCCCAACCCGGTCGGCCTTGCGGCCGGCTACGACAAGAACGCCACCGCGCTTGGCGCCTTGGTGCAATCGGGCTTCGGCTTTGTCGAAGTCGGCGCGGCCACCCCCTTGCCGCAGCCCGGCAACCCCAAGCCCCGGCTCTTCCGGTTGACCGAAGACCGCGCGGTGATCAACCGCTTTGGCTTCAACAATGAGGGCGCCGAGGCGATCGCGGTCCGGCTCGCGGCGCATCCGCGCGGTGAAGTGCCGGTGGGTCTGAACCTTGGCGCCAACAAAACCAGCACCGACCGCGCCGCCGATTTCGCCCGCGTGCTGGCGATCTGCGGCCCGCATGTCGACTTTGCCACGGTGAATGTCTCCTCGCCCAACACCGAAAAGCTGCGCGAGTTGCAAGGGCCGGCAGCCCTGTCAGCCCTGCTGCAAGGCGTTATGGAAACCCGCGCGGGCTTGCACCGCCCGATCCCGATTTTCCTGAAAATCGCCCCGGATCTGAACCTTGATGAGCTGGCGCAACTGGCCGAGGTGGCGCTGTCCTCTGGCATCGATGCGGTGATCGCCACCAACACCACTCTGTCGCGCACGGGTCTGGCCTCCGCTCACCGCGATGAGGCAGGCGGTCTCTCTGGCGCGCCGCTTTTTGAAAAGTCCACCCGCGTCCTCGCCCACCTCTCGCACCTGACCAACGGGAAACTCCCGCTGATCGGGGTTGGCGGCATCTCAACCGCCGATGAGGCCTATGCCAAGATCCGCGCCGGGGCCTCGGCGGTGCAGCTCTACTCGGCACTCGTCTATGGCGGGCTGTCCCTCGTCACCGACATTGCCCGCGGGCTCGATGCGCTGTTGGCCCGTGACGGCTATGCCAGCCTGACCGAAGCCACCGGCACCCATCGCGGCATCTGGCTTTAATCTCGCCATTCCGCCTTCAATGCGGCCCAAATATCCTCGGGGGGCAGACGGCCCCCCTTTCCCCGGGCCGCGAAGGGCGCTACATCCAATTCCAAGTCACAGGGGAGATGGGCCATGGCCGAGGACGGGTTGAACAGCTACATGACTGGGCCGGATGAGGCCGGGCGCTTTGGCCAGTTCGGTGGGCGTTTCGTGTCCGAAACCCTGATGCCGCTGATCCTCGACCTTGAGGCGCGCTATGAACATGCCAAGACCGACCCGACCTTCTGGGCCGAGATGGACAATCTTTGGAAGCATTACGTCGGCCGTCCCTCGCCGCTGTACTTTGCCGAACGGGTGACCGCCCATCTCGGGGGCGCCAAGGTCTATATGAAGCGCGACGAGCTGAACCACACCGGCGCGCATAAGATCAACAATGTGCTGGGTCAGATCATCCTTGCCCGCCGCATGGGCAAGACCCGGATCATCGCCGAAACCGGCGCGGGGCAGCACGGCGTCGCCACCGCCACGGTCTGCGCCAAGTTCGGGTTGAAGTGTATCGTCTATATGGGCGCGCATGACGTCGAACGTCAGGCCCCGAACGTCTTTCGCATGAAGCTTCTCGGCGCCGAAGTGATCCCGGTCACCTCTGGTCGTGGCACGCTGAAAGACGCGATGAATGATGCCTTGCGCGATTGGGTCACCAATGTGCGCGACACCTTCTATTGCATCGGCACCGTGGCCGGTCCGCATCCCTATCCAGCCATGGTGCGCGACTTCCAGTCGATCATCGGCAAAGAGGTGCGCTGGCAGATGGAAGAGCACGAAGGCAAAGGCCGCCTGCCCGATACCGTCGTGGCCGCCATCGGCGGCGGATCGAACGCCATGGGCCTGTTCTACCCCTTCCTTGATGATCCGTCGGTGAACATCATCGGGGTTGAGGCCGGCGGCAAAGGCGTGGACGATCGCATGCAGCATTGCGCCAGCCTGACCGGCGGGCGTCCGGGCGTGCTGCATGGCAACCGCACCTATCTTCTGCAAGACCCGGATGGCCAGATTCTGGAAGGCTTCTCGATCTCGGCCGGCCTTGATTATCCCGGCATTGGGCCCGAACACTCGTGGCTGCATGACATCGGCCGGGCGAAATATGTCTCGATCACCGATGCTGAGGCGCTGGAGGCGTTCCAGCTGTGCTGCAAGCTGGAAGGCATCATCCCCGCGCTGGAGCCAAGCCATGCTTTGGCCCATGTGATGAAGATCGCGCCGACCCTGCCCAAGGACCATATCATCGTGATGAACATGTGCGGGCGTGGCGACAAAGACATCTTCACGGTGGCAAAACACCTTGGCGTGGACATGAAAGTCTAACGCCATTCCGGCAACTGTTTGATTTTGCTGATAAACCTTTGTTTATCTGCCTTTATTCTGCCACAATTGACCCACACAAACCTTCGAAAGATGGTATTGTGGGGGCGGTCCTGTCTTCGTGAATTCACCCGGCGAATCGCTTTGACCCTGCCGGGAGTTGAGGAAACGAGTTGGAGAACTGATTGTGGTAAACGATCTTTTGATAAAGCGCCTGCTGACGCAGGCCGGTGTTTCGGTTCTCGCAGGTTTGCTGATGTCCTCGGCCGTGCTGGCCGAGGACATGACAGCCGATGCGGGAGACACCTCTGAAGC
>JBMSKG010000320.1:0-3042 GCA_049419625.1 Paracoccaceae bacterium
AATGGCTCAAAAGCCATACCTCAGGGAGGACCACTTTTCAGGGGGCAGACCAACCAACAATCCCACCTCTTTGGCCTATCCCGGGCCAATGCTGGACTTCGACCGCTCTTTGGCGTGGGCTTGGGATGCCCGACCGTTTCCGGCCTTTCCCTTGAACCAGGCGGTCTGGAGCGATGGCGCGAATTTTGAGGCCGGGCATTGGTTGAACGGGCGCTCGGCAAACCAGTCTCTGGCGGCGGTGATCGAGGATATCTGCACGGCCGCGCAGGTGACGAATGTTGACACCGCCCGCGCGCATGGCGTCGTGCGCGGCTATCATGTGACCGAGGTTGCCTCGGCGCGAGCCGTTTTGCAGCCGGTATTGCAGGCAGCCTCGGTCGATGCGGTGGAGCGCGAGGGGCGCATGAGCTTTATGCGCCGCACCGGGCTGGCACCGATGCCCCTTTCACCCGAGACCCTTGCCCTGATGGAGGGCGGTGAAGCGGGCCTTGAGGCAACGCGCCTAGGGGAGACACAGACCTATGACCATCTGCGCCTGATCTATCTTGAAGCCGAAAGCGACTTTGCCGTGCGCGCCGTGGCCGCGAGCCTGCCCGATGCCACGGGTGCTTCGGTGGCGCAAAGTGATCTGCCCTTGGCGCTCACGCGGGCCGAGGGAACGGCATTGGCCGAGCGTTGGCTGGTCGAGGCGCGTCTGGCCCGTAACAGCCTGCGTCTCGGCCTGCCGCCCTCGCGCCGTGACATCGGAGCGGGATCGGTGATCGAGGTGGCAGGCAAACGCTATCGGGTGGACCGCTGCGAATTGACCGCGATGCAAACCCTCGAGGCGGTGCGCATCGACCCGGCAGTCTACCGCGACCCCAGAATTGACCCCGAAGCAACAGGCTGGACGCCCTATCTACCGCCCTAGCCGCCCTATCCGGTGTTTCTCGATCTGCCCTTGCTGACAGGATCGGAACAGCCGCATGTGCCGCATCTGGCCGTGGCGGCCAGCCCTTGGCCGGGGCAGGTGGCCCTTTGGTCCTCGCCAACCGAGGCGGGTTTCACACTCAACACCCTTCTCGACCGCCCTGCCATTGTGGGCGTGACCGAGACCGCGCTGGCCCGCGGTCAGGCAGGGCGGTGGGAGCGCGGTCCTGCCTTGCGCATCCGGTTGGGGTCCGGACAGCTGTCCTCGGCGGATGAGCTTTCGGTGCTGGCCGGGGTCAATGCGCTGGCCATCGGTGATGGCAGCGCAGATCTTTGGGAGGTGGTGCAGTTTGCCGATGCGGTCCTCGTCGCGCCGGGGACCTATGAGATTCACACCCGCTTGCGCGGTCAGCTTGGCACCGATGGGCTGATGCCCAACCTCTGGCCCACGGGCAGCACAGTGGTGTTGCTCGATGCGGCCCTGCGGCAGATCACCCTACCGCAATCCGCCCGGGGCTTGCTGCGCCATTACCGCGTTGGCGACGCCACGCGCGGGTATGACTCCGAAGGAGTCGTCGCGCTTAGCGCGGCCTTTCAGGGCAATGGGTTGCGGCCCTATTCGGTCTGCCACTTGAAAAAACGCGGCGCGCTGGGCGTTGATATCGACATCAGCTGGATTCGCCGAACCCGGATTGACGGCGACAGTTGGCAGTCCATCGAGGTGCCTTTGGGCGAAGAAAGCGAGCGTTATCGCCTGCAAGTATTCTCTGGCGCCACGCTCTTGCGCGAGGTGACGACAACCCAACCCGGCTGGACCTACCCTGCCGCGCTGCAAGCGGTGGACGGGGCAGGGCCGCTGACCCGGATCGAGGTGGCGCAGGTCTCGGCCAGCTTTGGCGCAGGCCCAGCGCGTTCGATCACGCTGGGCTAAGACCGTGCGCCGCTGCCTTTTGGATGATCTTCTGGCAGGGGCGGCGCGGCTTGCTGCTGCCCCGCCATCCCTGCGGCCCGATCTGGCACAACGGCTTATCCTTGAAGCCCATGCTGCCCATCACTTCATGCGCCGCTTTGGTGTGCCCCATCCGCGCTGGGGCAATGGCAGCATCATGGCCCGCGCGCTGGGCGATGCGGCCCCGACGGGCCGCCCACTTTGCCTGCAATCACTCGCCCTAATGGCCTTGGCAGTGGCTGCGTTCCGCCACGATGGCGCACAACGCCGACATGGTTTGTCACCCGATATCCGCCTGTGCTATGATGCCGGCGAACTGGGAGATGATCATGGCAGAAATAAAAGCAAAACTGACTGCGGTCGATCCGGTCTGGTCTCGCGTCTGCGATGAGGCCTCCGAGATGGTCAAGGCCGAACCCCTGCTGGGCGGTTTGGTCCATTCCAGCCTCTTGCACCATCCCACGATGGAACGCGCGCTCGCCTACCGCTTCTCGCTGAAACTCGCGAGCGGCGAGATGAGCGAGCAAATCCTGCGCGAAATCGCCGATGAGGCCTATGCCGAAGACACGGAAATCGGTCAAGCCGCCCGCGCCGATATCATGGCGATCTATGACCGCGACCCGGCCTGCCACCGCTTTATCCAGCCGATCCTGTTCTTCAAGGGTTTTCAAGCGGTTCAAGCATACCGCATCGGCCATTGGCTGTGGCAACAAGGCCGCCGCGACATGGCCTATTTCGTCCAGATGCGGGTGTCCGAGGTGTTTGGCGTCGATATCCACCCCGCCGCCCGCATCGGGCGCGGGCTGATGATTGACCACGCCCATTCCATCGTCATCGGGGAAACCGCTGTCGTCGGCGACAATGTCTCGATGCTCCACTCCGTCACCTTGGGCGGCACAGGCAAAGAGGACGGAGACCGTCACCCCAAGATCGGCAATGGCGTGTTGATCGGGGCCGGGGCCAAGGTTCTGGGCAATATCGAGATCGGCTATTGCACCCGCATTGCGGCAGGCTCTGTCGTGCTGCAAGACGTGCCGCCGTGCAAAACCGTCGCCGGGGTCCCCGCCCGCATCGTGGGCGAGGCGGGCTGCGATACACCGTCTGTCACCATGGATCAGCGGTTGAAAGACTGCGACTGCTGACACCCGGGGGGGGGGGGGGGGGGGGGGGGGGGGGGGGGGGGG
>JBMSKG010000321.1:0-3033 GCA_049419625.1 Paracoccaceae bacterium
GCCAGACCCGCGCCACCTCGAACCCTGCGCGCTCAAAGGCCAGCGCCAGATCACGGTCGCAGTTGGAACCGGGGAAGGTGACGACAGCGGCTTTCATGGCCATGGCCTCCGAAAAATGGGGATGGCCGCCCATAGCGCAAAGCCCCCCGGCCTTCCACCCCGAAATGAATTTCATCTTGGCAAAAATACCCATTCCCTCGCAGACAGCGGGCACAGTCCTGCCAGAACGATCACCCCATCAGATCGGTGATCACCGCCACACCGGGCGGCATAGGTCCGCCAAAAGCGCGCAACTCGACCGAGGCATCCGACAACGCGACATGCCGCGCCACGATCGGTGCAACATCGACACGGCCCATCTCGATCAAGGTCAGCAAGGACGGATAGCGCCACGACGGCATCCCGCGTGAACCGAAGAGCGACAGCTGCTTCATATAGACCGCATTCATGTTGATCTGCATCTTGGCTGTATGGCCCACAGGCAAGCCCACCTGCACATGCCGCCCCATCGGGCGCAGACATTCCAACGATCCGTTGGCGGTCGCCTCAATCCCCAAAGCCTCCACGCTCACATGCGCGCCGCCGCCGGTGATCTCGATGATCCTTGCCGCCACATCGCCGTCCTTAGCGTTGATCGCGGCCTCGGCCCCCAAGGACAGCGCATTATCCAGCCGTTCCTGCACGACATCCACCACAACCACCCGCGCGCCCAGCGCGCGGCCCAAGATCAACAGCGATAAGCCCACCCCGCCCGTGCCATGCACCGCCAGCCATTCGCCCGCCTGCAAGGCCGCGCGCCCCGTTAGCGCATGAAAAGCCGTGGTCACCCGGCACCCCAAACCCGCCGCCAAGGCCGGCGTCAGGCTTTCGGGCAGGCGCGCAAGGTTGTGGGCATGCGGCGCGCTGACATATTCGGCATAGGCACCCGGCTCGCCAAAACCGGGCACCCGCTGCGCCCGGCAGGTCGTGGTCTGGCCCGATTGACACTCGGGGCACTGGCCGCAAGACAGGATAAAGGGCGCGATCACCCGATCCCCCACGCGCCATTTCGCCAAGGGCCCGGCTTCCACCACCTCGCCGCAGTATTCATGGCCCGGAATGGCGCCCAGCTTGACCTTGGGATGCTCGCCCACCCAGCCATGCCAATCGCTGCGACAAATGCCGCAAGCCAAGATCTTCAACACCACCCCATCCGCTTCGCAGACCGGATCGGGCACGGTTTCCAAGGACAGATCGGCGTTATACTCACGAATGACGGCGGCGCGCATGGGGCACTCCTTTGGGTTTTGGTCCAGTCAGACCAAAATCCGCGCCCTGTCAGACAGGGAAACGACCGCCGATGTCGGCAGTCGCAAATTTCTTTGCAGAAATTTGCCAGGATTCTTCGAAAAATTTTGGTCCGCGGTGCGGCCCCTTACAGGATCTCGACGCGATAGCTTTCGATGACCGTATTGGCCAACAGCTTTTCGCACATGGCCTTGACGGCGGTTTCCGCCCCAGCGCGGTCAGTCTCGGCCAGATCCAGCTCGATCACCTTGCCCTGCCGCACGCCATTCACACCCTGAAACCCCAAGGCGCCCAGCGCATGGCGCACCGCCTCGCCCTGCACATCCAGAACTCCGGCCTTCAGCATGACAGTGACACGGGCTTTCATGGCATCCCCCAAGTTGCGCTTTGCCGCCCCCTTACCCTTGCCGCCGCAGGCCGACAAGAGGGCACGGGCGGTCAGTTGATCAGTGTCGGTTTCGTCGTATGGGTCACGTTGGACGGCAAGACGCCCAAACGCCGGGCAAGTTCGGTGTAAACGTCGGGCAAAGGTGCAGGATCTACCGCAGGTTGGCCCTCCCGCTCACCCGCCGCGCGCAGGTCCCACAAACGGCAGCTGTCCGGCGTGATCTCATCGGCCACGATCAGCCGCATGAACTCACCTTCCCAAACCCGACCCATTTCCAGCCGGAAATCGGCCAACCGGATGCCCACGCCCAGCATGACACCCGACATGAAATCATTGACCCGCAAGGCCAGCGCCACCATATCGTCGAGATCCTGCTGATTGGCCCAACCGAAGGCCACGATATGCTCTTCGGCCACCATGGGCGAATTCAGACGCTCGTCCTTGTAGTAATATTCGACAATCGGACGCGGCAGCGCCATACCCTCGGGAATGCCCAAACGGGTCGACAATTCGCCCGCGGCAAAATTGCGCACCACAACCTCCAAAGGCAGAATTTCGGCCATCCGCACCATCTGCTCGCGCATGTTGACGCGGCGGATGAAATGGGTCGGCACGCCGATGGCATTGAGGCCGGACATAAAGAACTCTGACAGGCGGTTGTTCAACACACCTTTGCCATCCACCGCCGCCGGTTTGGGCTCATCAATCGTGGGGGCGCTGTCGTCCTTGAAATACTGGATCAAAGTGCCGGGTTCTGGCCCCTCGTAAAGGATCTTCGCCTTGCCCTCGTAGACCTTTTTCCTGCGCGCCATGAATGCCTCAATCACAATGGGAAATGGGGCGGCGACTGCCACCCTTCCCGGTCTGCCCGGCTATACGCATTGCAGGCGTCGCATGCAACCCGGCCGCACCAGGCCAGCAAAGCAAAGCCGCTCTCGATGGGGGGCAATTGCAGCCGGGGGCTTGAACGCGCCCGCCCCTGCGGGCATATGAGATGAGAGCATTCTTGAATAGGAGGTCCAGTTCATGACCACGTTTGATGACCGCGAAAACGCGTTTGAAGCGAAGTTCGCCCATGACACGGAAATGCAATTCCGCGCTGAGGCCCGCCGCAACAAACTGGTCGGCCTGTGGGCTGCGGGGCTTTTGGGCAAAACCGACGACGACGCCACCGACTACGCGATGAGTGTGGTGGCTTCTGACTTTGAAGAAGCTGGCATCGAGGATGTCGTGCGCAAGGTTTCTGGCGATCTGGCGGGCAAGGCCTCTGTCGACGAAGTCCGTGCCAAAATGGCTGAGCTGCTGCCGGTCGCAAAGGCGCAACTGATGAACGAGTTCTAAGACACGGTGCGGGGCGG
>JBMSKG010000322.1:0-3024 GCA_049419625.1 Paracoccaceae bacterium
CCCCCCCCCCCCCCCCCCCCCCCCCCCCCCCCCCCCCCCCCCCCCCCCCCCGCTCCGCATTGTGGTTGAACCTTCAGTCGTTTTGCGACATTTTGCGCATCAATCCAAGATCACACCCAAATACAGGGAAACACCATGTCCAAAGCCACCGCCGAACCGGGGGTCAAATACGACCGCGTCATGCTCAAAATCTCGGGCGAGGCGCTGATGGGCGATCAAGGCTACGGGCTGCACCCGCCGACAGTGGCGCGGATTGCGCAAGAGGTGAAATCGGTCCGCGACATGGGTGTCGAGGTCTGTATGGTGATCGGTGGCGGCAATATCTTCCGCGGTCTGGCGGGCTCTGCCCAAGGGATGGAGCGGACCACCGCCGATTACATGGGCATGCTGGCCACCGTGATGAACGCGCTGGCCATGCAGTCGGCGCTGGAGCAGATCGGCGTCTATACCCGCGTGATCTCGGCCATTCCGATGGATCAGGTCTGCGAGCCTTATATCCGCCGCCGCGCCGTGCGCCATTTGGAGAAAAAGCGCGTGGTGATCTTCGCCGCCGGAACCGGAAACCCCTATTTCACCACCGACACGGCGGCCACGCTGCGGGCGTCTGAAATGGCCTGTCAGGCCATCTTCAAGGGCACCAAGGTGGACGGCGTCTATGACAAAGATCCCAAGAAACACGACGATGCCAAGCGGTACACGCATGTGACCTATGACGAGGTCTTGCAAAAGCATCTCGGTGTGATGGATGCCTCGGCCATTGCCTTGGCGCGCGATAACAACCTGCCGATCATCGTGTTTTCGCTGGATGAGCCGGGTGGCTTCCGCGGCATTTTGGAAGGCAAGGGCACCTACACCCGCGTGCAAGACTGACGCCTGCACGCTTTCCCCTGAAAGCCCCGGTTTATTTTCGCGCCAGCATTGGGTAGAACGGCGCAAAGCAGAGGTCTGGCCGCAGACCCAAAGACCCAAAGGAAGTCCCGATGTCCGACGATCTTGAGATTGATCTTGATGCCATTCAGCGCCGGATGGATGGCGCGATGAACGCGCTCAAGCAGGAATTTGCCAGCTTGCGCACCGGCCGCGCCTCGGCCTCGATCGTCGAACCCATTCAGGTTGATGCCTATGGTCAGATGACCCCGATCAACCAGTTGGGCACCGTGAACGTCCCCGAGCCGCGCATGGTGGTGATCAACGTTTGGGACAAGGCGATGATCGGCAAGATTGAAAAGGCGATCCGCGAATCTGGCATCGGCATCAACCCGGTGACCGACGGTCCCTTGATCCGCCTGCCAATCCCCGAGTTGAACGAGCAGCGCCGCAAGGAACTGACCAAGGTCGCCGCGCAATATGCCGAAAGCGCCAAGGTGGCGATCCGCAACGTCCGCCGCGACGGGATGGACCAGATCAAGAAGGCCAAGACCGCGGGCATGTCCGAGGATGACCAGAAAATGTGGTCGGACGAGGTGCAGGACATGACCGACAAGCATGTCGCCGCCGTCGACAAGGCGCTTGAGGCCAAGCAAGCCGAAATCATGCAAATCTAACGCCAGCAGTGGCGTCTAGGCGTCCGGGCGCTCTCTTCCCCGGTTATTTGAGATGGATACGCCCCCAATTTGGGGCAAAGCAAAGAAAGTCGAGACGTGGCTGCAGATAGCAAGAGTCCCCGCCAGGCCGAACACGTCGCCATCATCATGGATGGCAATGGTCGCTGGGCAACCCAACGCGGTTGGCCACGACTGGTGGGGCATAGGAAAGGCGCCGAACGGGTGAAGGAAATCGTGAGCGCGGCACCGGATCTTGGGATCAAATGGCTGACCATCTATGCCTTTTCGACCGAGAACTGGAAGCGCACCACAGAAGAGGTCCTTGGCCTGATGGCCATCTTCTCGCGCTATATTGAGCGAGAGGCGGACCGCATGGCCGCCGAATCGGTGCGCATGCGCTTTATCGGGGATCGCTCGATGCTGAACCCGCGGCTCAAGCGGCTGCAGACCTCGATCGAATCCCGCACCGCCACTTATGACCGGTTGAACCTGACCGTGGGCATCAATTACGGCGGGCGCGATGAAATCACCCGCGCCACGCAGGATATTGCCCGTGCCGTGGCCGAGGGGCGTCTGCTGCCGGACCAGATCACCGATGAACTGATCAGCCAGCACCTTGATACAGCCGATCTGCCCGATCCTGATTTGGTGATCCGCACCTCGGGCGAGACGCGGACGTCAAACTTTCTGCCTTGGCAGGCGGCTTATGCCGAGTATGAATTCACCGAAACGCTGTGGCCCGACTTTACGGCCCAGCATCTGGCCGAGATCGTCGGTCGATTTGGTCGGCGCGAACGGCGCTTTGGCGGGGTTATCACGGCATGACTGCAGGCGAAGGCGCAGCGGGCAGAGTGGATTGGGGTGACCTGCGCCCGCGCGTCTTGTCGGCGATTGTGATGTTGGTGATCGGCGGCGTCGAGGTTTGGCTGGGCGGCGCACCCTTTGCCTTGTTGGTTGTGGCGTTGACCGGCGGCATGATGTGGGAACTGGCGCGGATGACCGCCGATCCCGGTCGCGATCTGTCGCTGTGGCTGGGTTCGCTTGCGGCCGGGATGCTGGCGGTCAACCTGTGGTCGCCTTCTCCTTGGATGCTGGTGGGCCTTGTGGTGCCTGCCGTGGTCGGAGCGATGATCCAAACAACAAAGCGCAAGATGTTCTTTGGCTATGCGCTTGTCATCATGGCCACCGGGCTTTGCCTTGTCATGCTGCGCGAAAGCCTTGGCCTTGCGCCCGTTCTGTGGGTCTTTGCCGTGGTGATCGTGTCGGATGTGATGGGCTATTTTGCCGGGCGTAGCATGGGGGGGCCGAAGTTCTGGCCCGCCATCAGCCCCAAGAAAACATGGTCTGGCACCATGGCGGGTTGGTTGGGTGCCGTGGCCGTGGGCTATGGCTTTTGGGCGGCGGGCTACGGGGCGTGGCATCTTTTGTGGGCCTCGCCCTTTGT
Organism: Paracoccaceae bacterium; assembly: GCA_049419625.1. GTDB lineage: Bacteria > Pseudomonadota > Alphaproteobacteria > Rhodobacterales > Rhodobacteraceae > Tabrizicola_A. The sequence goes on from JBMSKG010000322.1 coordinate 2,989, forward strand.
CGCCTTTGCCGGGCAAATGGGCGACATCGCCGAAAC
>JBMSKG010000323.1:0-3024 GCA_049419625.1 Paracoccaceae bacterium
TATGTGCGGGTGCTCTATGCCGCGCGCGCCGACAACCGGCTGTCGTCGCTGACCCTGGCCGAAGGCACCAGCCCCCCTCCACCTGCGCCCACCGATCCCCAGATCGGCCGCAGCGCCGGGGCAGATCTGGTGGTGCAGGACAATCCGGCCACAGACCGCATTTATGTGTTTTCCAGCTATGACGGGCTTTTGCGCCACGCCACCCTTGGCCCCACCGGTCAACCGGGCCTCACAAATGGCACGCAGACCGATCAAGGCTTCCTCTTTGGCGTCACCGCCATGGAAATTCTGGAACGCGGCGCGACCGACATCGCCGTGATCGCCCAGCGCAACGCACCAGGGCTGAGGCTCTTTTCCATCACCGAAAGCGGGACCGTCACGCTTTTGTCCAGCCTGTCAGACAGCGCCAAATCCTATCTTGCGGATGTCAGCGCCCTGACCAGCGTCGAGGTGGCCGGGCGCAGTTTTCTGTTGGCCGCCTCAGCCTTGGAAAACGGCGTCAGCCTCTTTGAGATCGAAGCTGACGGCACAGCCAGCTTTGTCGATGCGCTGGGCGCGGCCGATGGGCTGCCCGTGGGCGGACCTGCGGCATTGCAAAGCGCCAAGATCGGCGGCACACAATTTTTGGTGGTCGCCGGCACGCTCTCATCCTCGCTCAGCGTGCTGCGTGTTAATGACATGGGGGTGCTCTTTGTGCAGGACCACATGATCGACGACCGCACCACCCGGTTTGACCATGTCACCGCCTTGGACATGTTCACCTACGCGGGTCGCGTCTTTGTCGTGGCCGCTGGAACCGACTCTGGGGTCTCGGTGGTGGAACTGCTGCCAGACGGACGGCTGTCGCACCTGCTGTCGCACGCGCTCGAGACCGGGGCCGGCATCGCCAATGTCACCGGCATCGAAGTGACCGTGATCGGCACCGCCGCGCAGATCCTTCTGACCGACGCGCGCGGTGACCGCATCCATCATTTCGCCATCCCGCTGCAAGAGTTAGGCAGCATCATCACCGCGCAGGGCGGTACTACGACCGGCAGCGCGTTGGATGACCGCCTGATCGGCGGCACCGATGCCGAGACGCTGATGGGGGGCGCGGGCGATGATTTCCTGCACGATGGCGACGACAATGACCTTCTCATCGGCGGCACGGGCGCCGATGTCTTTGTCTTTGGTCGCGACAACAGCCCCGACCGCATCGGCGATTTTCAAGCCGGCATTGACCGGCTGGATGTGTCGGACTGGGGGCGCATTTATACGGCCATGGCGCTTGAGATCACCGCCACCCCCACCGGCGCGGTGGTGAGCTATGACACCGAAACCCTGACGATCACCCGCGCGGGCGGTGGCAGCCTGTCGCTGACGGACGCCGACTTTCTGTTCTAGGCGCGCTTACATCTTGCGCCTGCAGGCTGGTTTGCGCCAAGAACAGGGCAAGACATTTTCAGGACGAACCGCATTATGCAGACTGTATTGGTCACCGGGGGTGCCGGTTATATCGGCGCGCATGCCTGCAAGGCGCTGGCGAGGGCGGGCTTTCAGCCGGTGGCCTTCGACAATCTCTCTACCGGCTGGGCCGAGGCGGTGAAGTTCGGCCCCTTCGTCCACGGCGATCTGTTGAACCGCGCCGTCCTTGATGCGGCCTTTGCCCGCTATCGACCCGTCGCGGTGATGCATTTCGCCGCCCTGTCTTTGGTGGGCGACAGCATGGCCGATCCGGGCCGATATTGGCGCGTGAACGTCAACTCGGCGCTGAACCTGATCGAGGCGGCACTCGATGCAGGCTGCCTGAACTTTGTGTTCTCCTCGACCTGCGCCACCTACGGCGATCAAGATGGGGTGCTGCTGGACGAAAACAGCGTCCAGCGCCCGATCAATGCCTATGGTGCCTCAAAACGCGCCATCGAAGATATGCTGAACACCTTCTCCGCCTCCCACGGGCTGAACCGGGTGATCTTTCGCTATTTCAACGTGGCAGGCGCCGATCCCGAGGGCGAGATTGGCGAACAGCACCGCCCCGAAACCCACCTGATCCCCCTGCTCTTGGACGCCATCGACGGCCGCCGCCCGGCGCTGACGGTTTTTGGCACCGATTATCCCACGCATGACGGAACCTGTGTGCGCGACTATGTGCATGTCTCCGACCTCGTGGATGCCCATGTTCTGGGCCTTGGCTGGCTTTTGGACGGCAAGGGCAATGCTGAATTCAACCTTGGCTCGGGCCGCGGCTTTTCGGTGCGCGAGGTGATTGCCGCCTCCACCGCCGTGACCAACCGCACGGTGCCGGTGGTGGAAGGACCACGTCGGGCAGGCGATGCGGCCGCGCTCGTTTCAGGCTCGACGCGGGCGGTTGAGGTCTTGGGCTGGAAGCCCCGCTACCCGGATCTGGCCGACATGATCCGCCACGCCCATGACTGGGGCAAAAAACCGGGCTTTGCCAAGTAAGGCCCCCAACCCCGCGCGGAAACCGCAGACTTGACAGCACGCGCCAATCCCCCGATAAGCCCGCATCCCGGACAGGTGCGAATCTGTGCGGGCAATTTTCATTTCGTCCCGAGAGGGGCGCGCTGTCCGAGGCGGGGAAACCCACGAACACCCGATGATTGAAAAATCCGGGGGGCCACAGGGCGCGGCTGACAAAGAAGGAACGACCCATGTTTGCGGTCATCAAGACCGGTGGCAAACAGTATACCGTTCGTGCGGGCGACGTCCTGCGCGTCGAACTGATTGACGCCGTTGCTGGAGACAAAGTCCAGTTCAACGAAATTCTGATGGTTGGCGGTGAAACCGTCACCGTCGGCGCTCCGATGGTGGCAGGTGCAGCGGTTCAGGCCGATGTCATCGACAACATCAAGGGCGAAAAGACCATTCACTTTGTGAAGCGTCGCCGCAAGCACTCGTCGCAGCGCACCAAAGGCCACCGCCAAAAGTGGACCCTGGTCCGCGTGTCGGAGATCATGGCCAAAGGCGCAGACAAGTCGGGCGTCAAGGCCGCCATCGGCACCGCCGATGCCCGCCGCGCCGCGC
>JBMSKG010000324.1:0-3023 GCA_049419625.1 Paracoccaceae bacterium
TACGTCGTCATCAATCCAATGCTGGGTTGGATCGGTGTCGACGCGATCAATTTTATCGGTGACCCTACAAATGCATTCATCGCCGTGGTGATGTGGGACATTTGGCAGTGGACCCCCTTTGTGGCGCTGGTCTTGCTGGCGGGCCTGTCCACCGTTCCGCCCGAGATTGAAGAGGCGGCGAAGCTGGAGACCCGGTCCAACTGGACCTTGCTGCGCCATGTGCAGTTGCCCTTCCTTGTGCCCTCGTTGGTGGCCGTGCTGATCTTGCGCACCGCTGACACGCTGAAGCTGTTTGACATGCCCTTTACCATGACGCGCGGCGGGCCGGGGTCGGCCACCGAGTTCATCGCTGTCTTGATCGAGCGGGTGGGCAACCGCCAGTTCGACATTGGTATGGCGGCGGCGCAATCGATCATCATGCTGGCCGTGACCATCGCCTTGGCCCGGCTTTATATCCGTCTGTTCTACCGCGAGGTCCGCTGACATGGCCGCCCCCCTGAACCGCCGCAGCCTGTGGGGTGAAGCCCTTGTCCTCTTGCTCATCGGCCTTTTCTGCGTTTTCCCGTTTTACTGGATGGTCACCACCAGCCTGAAAACCCAAGTCGTCGCGTTGGAATCCCCGCCGGTCTGGTGGTTCACGCCGACGCTGGCCAATTACTGGGAAGTGCTGTTCGTGGATAAGGTCGGCCCGGCGCTGATCAACTCGATCATCGTGGCCGTCTGCACCACGGCGCTGGCTGTCGGGCTGGGCACGCCGGCGGCCTATGCGCTGGCGCGGTTTGAGTTTCGCGGCAAGACGGACTTGTGGTTCTGGTTCATCACCAACCGCTTCGTCAGCCCCGTCGTGCTGGCCTTTCCGGTGTTCCTGATCAGCCGAGAACTTGGCCTGCGTGACACGCATCTGGCGCTGATCTTGATGTATCTGACCTTTACCTTGCCGATCGTGATCTGGATTTGCACCGATCAGTTCCGGTCGATCCCGCGCGAGTTGGACGAGGCCGCGATGTTGGAAGGCGCGAGCCAGTGGACGATTTTCCGCAAGATCTGCCTGCCCTTGGCCATGCCCGGCGTGGCGGTCAGCAGTATTTTGTCGTTCATCTTCTCATGGAACGAGCTTTTGTTTGCCTACATCCTTGCCCCCAAGGCGGCCAAGACCGCCCCTGCGATGGCGGTGACCTTCATGGAAGGCTATGATGTGCCGTATGGAAAGATCATGGCCACGTCGACGCTGATTGTCGTGCCGGTCTTGATCTTTGCGCTGCTTGCCTCGAAACACCTTGTCCGGGGCCTGACGATGGGGGCCGTAAAGTAGGGCTTCCATGGCACGCGCACCAAAACTTCCGCAGATCGACACTGAAGAACGGTTTTTGGCGCAGGTCGCCTGGGCCTATCATGTCGAAGGGCTGACCCAAGAGAGGGTGGCCGACAAGCTGGGGGTGACCCGGCTCAGGGTGAACAAGGCCCTGTCCGAGGCACGCACGCGTGGGTTGGTGCGGATCACCTTCAACACCGCTTTTGCCGCCTGTGCCGAGCTTGAGGCGGCGCTGCGCGCAAGGTTCGGGCTGCGGCAAGCCTATGTTGCACCGGCCCCGGTGGACAGCCGGGATGTGCAGATGATTGTTGGCGCCGCCTTGGGCAATCTCTTGTCCGAGGTGCTGGCCGATCCGTCGGTTCGGTTGTTCGGGATGTCTTGGGGCGGCACGCTGAACATTGCGACGCGCTTTGTCGCCCCGACCGAGCGCCCGGATCTGGAGGTGATCTCGGTGATGGGCGGGCTGACGCGGGGGTCTGATCTGAACTCGTTCGAGATCACCACGCGGCTGGCGGACCTCTTTGGCGCGCAGCACAGCTATTTCACCGCGCCGCTTTATGCGGGCAGCCGGGAAAGCCGGGACACGATCATGCAGCTGGATGTGTTCCGCGAAGTGCTGGAAAAGCTGCGCGGGGTGGATGCGTTGGCCTTGGCGGCGGGGGATATCTCTAAGGCGTCCCTTTTGATGCGCGATGGTTTGCCGGGCGATGTGACGATGGAGGATCTCTTGGCGCTGGGGGCGGTCGGGGACGCGCTGGGCGTGGTGATCGACGCAGAGGGTCAGCCCATCGACCACCCGATCAACGAGCGGGTGATCGGGATTGGGCTGGAGGATTTGGCGGCCATCCCCAACGTTATTCTGGCGGCGGGAGGGCCCAGCAAGGTGGCGATTGTGCGGGCGGTTTTGAAGCGCCAAGTCGTCAACACTCTGGTAACCGATGAGGTGACCGCACGCGCCTTGTTGGAGCGTGGCTGATGGCCTTGCACATCGGCATTGACCTTGGCACCTCGGGCATCAAGGCGGTGCTGATCGAGGATCAGACCCGGGTCATTGCCGTGGCCTCGGAACCCGTGGCGGTCAGCCGCCCGAAGGTGGGGCACAGCGAGCAGGATGCCGATCTTTGGGTGTCATGCGTCTTTGCCTGCCTTGACCGGTTGGCGGCAGAGGCACCGAGGGAGATGGCGGCGGTCCGGGGCATTGGCCTGTCGGGGCAGATGCTGGCCGCCTTGATCCTGGACGCGGATTTGCGCCCTTTGCGTCCGGCGATGCTGTGGAACGATCAGCGCGCTTTGGCCGAATGTGCCGAGCTTTTGGCGGTGGTTCCCGACATTGGCCAGCGCACCAATGGCACGCCCGACCCCGGCATCACAGCGCCGAAACTGATGTGGCTGCGCAAGCATGAGCCGGCGCTGATGGACCGCGCGCGGATGCTGATGCTGACCAAGGATTACGTCCGTCTTGCCCTGACAGGCGAGGTGGCGACCGAGCCTTCTGATGCGGGGGGCACCCAGCTTTTGGATGTGGCCAGTGGCCAATGGGACCCGCAGCTTTGCGCCGCGGCGGGATGGGACATCGGCCATTTGCCGCCTGTTGTCGCAAGCTGGGCAGAGGCGGGCCGCTTGCGGGCCGATCTTCTGGCGCGCTGGGGCATGGCCGGGCCGGGCCGGTCTCGGTGGCGGCGGGGGCGGGGGACAATATGGGCTCTACCCT
>JBMSKG010000325.1:0-2988 GCA_049419625.1 Paracoccaceae bacterium
CCACCTCGGCCTCGATGGTGGCGGGGGCCATGGCGGCAACCTCGGCGGGGGTCAGCGGCGTGGCATCGCCCCATTTGTAGAGCGCGATCTTCTCGAGCGTCTGGCGAAAATCGCCGGGATCGAGTGCGCGGGCCAAGGCGGAGAGGTCGGCCATGGCGGTGGGGTCGATCTGGGTGAGGCCGGCCTTTTTCAGCGCGTCTTCAATCTCTTCGCGCGAGGGCGGGTCGTCGTAAAGGCCGATGCAGACCGCGCTGGGGTGCTTTTCAAACAGCGTTTTCAGCGCGGATTTTGCAGTGAGCGCACCTGCGGTGACGGTGATTTGGGCATCGCCCGGTTTCCAATCTTTCAGCGCCGCTGCGATGGTGTCGGTCAGCCCGTCGGTGGCGTCTTCGACAAAGGCGACACGGGGGCCGGGGAAGAAGCCGACCGCCTTGATGGCATCAAAGAGGGCGGCGGCGTCTTTTCGCAATTCCGCCGCCGCGATGCGGGTTAGGCGCATTTCGGCCTCGCCCTCGGGGCCGATCAAGGCGGCGATGGCCTCTTGGCGCCTCAACGCGACGCGCATGGGATCGGCGCCAAAGATCAAAAGGCCCTCATGGGCCGGGTTGGGCTTGGCTGTGTAGCGGCTGGCTTCAAGCCCCTTGAGGATCATGGAGTAAACCGCACCGACGAGGCGATGATTTCGGCGGCGATCTGGTCGGCGAGGATCACCATAAGCCGTTTGGCCGCGTCCTGTTCGGCGGCGAATGCGGCGACAGTGGCGCTGGTGGCGGACCATGAGGTGAAGTTCTGCGCCGTGCCGCCCGCAACGCGGGTGTCGCTTTCGGTGTCGGTCAGCGACCAATCAACCCGGCCTTTGAGGTTGTAGCGGGTGATCGAGTTGTCGGTGGCATATCCGACGCCAACCGCTTCTGTTGTGATCGTATAGGCCAGCGCATAGCGCGGATCTTTACTGCGGCCAAAGCGGGCCTCAATGGCGGTGGCGAAGTCAAAGCCATTCTTGTCGCCGGGATCGGCGGCGCGGATGCGACCTAGCAGCCCTTGGGCGGGGCCCGAGGGGCCATAGGCCGGAGTAAAGCCGCAGGCGGCCAAGACGGCTGGCAGCGCCAGCGGCAGCGTCAGGAGGGTTCGGCGGTTAAACGACGACATTGATGATGCGCCCCGGCACGACGATGATCTTCTTGACCGGCTGACCGGCCAAGAATTTGACCACATCATCATTGGCCAGAGCGATCTTTTCAACCTCAGACGCGGGCATGTCTTTTGGCACGCTGATTTCCGCCCGCCGCTTGCCGTTGATCTGGATCGGCAGGATGACCGTGTCATCGACCAAAAGTGCGGGATCGGCTTTTGGCCAAGGCGACTGGGCGCAGAGGCCCGCACCGCCCTGATAGGTCCAGATCGATTCGGCGATATGGGGGGTCATGGGGGACATCAGTTTGGCCAATGTGCGGATGGCGTCTTTCATGGCCGGGGTGGAGGCATTGGCCCGGGAAATCGTGTTGGTCAGGCCGTAAAGGGCGGCGATGGCCTTGTTGAAGGCGAAGGTTTCAATCGCGCGGGTGACCTCATCGATGGCCTTTGCGACGCTGCGGGCCAACTCTTCGTCGCCCTCGCCCTTGTGGTCGGCAGGCATCTGGCCGATGCGGTCACAGATGCTCCAGACGCGGGAGAGGTGTTTGTAGGTGGCCTCGGCGCCGGAGGCTGTCCATTCCACGTCACGCTCTGGCGGGCTGTCGGACATCACGAACCAGCGCGCGGTGTCAGCGCCGAAAGAGGCGATGATGTTCATCGGGTCGACGACGTTTTTCTTGGATTTCGACATCTTGGCGGAGGGGATGACCTCAACCAAGGTGCCGTCCTTCAGCGTCGCACCGGCTTCGGAGCGGATGATGTCTTCGGGCAGGTGGTAGACCGGGCGATCCTTGGCGTCGCGGGTCATGTAGATTTCATGCGTCACCATGCCTTGGGTGAAGAGCGCGTTGAACGGCTCGATCGCTTTGGCGGGCAGGTGGCCGGTCTTGTGCATCGCACGGGCGAAGAAGCGCGAATACAGCAGGTGCAGAATCGCGTGCTCAATCCCGCCGATGTATTGATCGACGTTCATCCAATAGTCGGCATCCTCGGCCACGGTGGGTGTGGTGGCGCGGGGCGCGGTGAAGCGGGCGTAATACCATGACGAATCCACGAAGGTGTCCATGGTGTCGGTTTCGCGCCGGGCCGCCGCGCCGCATTTCGGGCAGGTGCAGTTGCGCCAGGTCGGGTGGCGATCAAGCGGGTTGCCGGGGATGTCGAAGGTGACATCGTCGGGCAGTTGCACGGGCAGGTTTGCCTTTTTCTCGGCCACCACACCACAGGTGGCGCAATGGATCACCGGAATCGGGCAGCCCCAATAGCGCTGGCGGGAAATCCCCCAGTCACGCAGGCGGTATTTGGTGACGCCTTGGCCATAGCCATTGGATTCGGCGTGTGCGATGGCAGCAGCCACACCCTCTTCGCCGGTCTGAACGGCGTTGCCCGCAAAGCCGCGGATATAGGTGACCTTTTCCGACTTCATCGGAACGTAAGCCTCGGTCAGGGTGGCATCTGAACCGTCGGCGCTGAAAACGGGTTTGATCGGCAACCCGTATTTCGTCGCAAAGTCGAAATCGCGCTGGTCATGGGCGGGGCAGCCGAAAATGGCGCCCGTGCCGTAGTCCATCAGGATGAAATTGGCGATCCAGACCGGCAGTTCCCAAGCGGGATCCAGCGGGTGTTTCACGCGGATGCCGGTGTCCATGCCGATCTTCTCGGCGGTTTCCAATGCCTCGGCGGTTGTGCCGCCCAGACGGCACTGGGCGAGGAAGGCGGCGACCTTGGGATCAGACTCCAGCGTTTTGGCCAAGGGGTGATCGGGCGAGATGGCGGCAAAGCTTGCGCCCATCAGCGTATCGGGGCGGGTGGTGTAGACCTCTAGCTTGTCGAAACCGGCAGGCGCGCCGACGGAGT
>JBMSKG010000326.1:0-2987 GCA_049419625.1 Paracoccaceae bacterium
CCCATGAACACCGCCTCGCCGATCAGGAAATGGCCGATGTTCAGCTCTCGCACCTCAGGGATAGCAGCGATGGGGGCAACGTTGTCGTAAGTCAGCCCGTGGCCAGCGTGCACTTCAAGCCCCAAAGAATGGGCGAGCGTAGCCCCTTTGCGCAGCGCCTCAAGCTCGGCTTCAGCCTCGTCGAGACGACCTTCGGCGTGCAGATCGGAATAATGTCCGGTGTGCAGCTCGACCACGGCCGCCCCGATGCGTGCCGAAGCCTCAATCTGGCGGGGGTCATGGCCGATGAACATCGACACGCGGCAACCAGCAGCACGCAAAGGTGCGATGTACTGGGCCAAGCGGTTGTCATCGCCTGCCACATCAAGACCGCCTTCGGTCGTGCGTTCTGCGCGGCGCTCGGGCACAAGGCAGACCGCATGGGGCTTGAGCCGCAGGGCAATAGAGGCCATCTCCTCGGTCGCCGCACATTCAAAATTCAAAGGAATGCCGATTCCCGCCATGAGCGCATCCATATCCGAGTCGCGGATGTGACGCCGATCCTCGCGCAAATGCGCGGTGATACCATCGGCGCCTGCAGCTTCGGCCAGCAGTGCTGCGCGCAGCGGGTCTGGCCAAGCCGATCCGCGCGCGTTACGCACAGTGGCCACATGATCAATGTTGACACCCAGCCGCAGCTTTTCCAAAGCCCGCTTCCTTTCTTGGTCAGTTCTGTGGGTCGCCCGAATCTGTCCGGTCAGCCTTCGTCTCTAACTTGTCCGCGTCGCGGTGCGGGCGCAAGCGCGCCGCCGCCTCGGCAATGGTCGCCTTTAGCCGAGATCGCTTTTCTTTGCGGTCATCCGCCTTCGCCGCGCGGGCCTTTTGATAGGCCTCAACCAGCGGGATGGTGATGTAATAGGCAATCAGACTAAGGATGATACCTGGACCCAAGGCCCCAATGAAATATGGCCAGTAGATTTCATGCCAGAACTGGATCAACCCGTCCCAGCGCGTCACATCAGAGGTGAACAGCGCGAGGAAATTGAACCACAGATCGCCCGCCGCCTGTTCTGTGGCGGTGCTGATGTATTCCCAGCTTAATGGTTTTTGGATCCCCAAAATCCAATGGCCGAGCGTCATAGCCAGCACGGCAAAGAAGGGTGTGGTAATCGGGTTGGTGTTGAAGGTGGCCAAGAGGGCGGCCAAGAGGTTGCCATTGATTGCCCGGCTGGCGGCCCATGCGGCGATGAACTGCATACCTGGCAGCGGCAGAAAGCCGATCAACGACCCGGCAAACACGCCGCGGGCGATGCGATGCGGCTGGTCGGGCAGACGGCGCATCCGGTGCAGCACATATTGCGTTGCCCGCTTGAACCCGGATTTCGGGTAGACCTGTTCCCGCAGCCATGCGCCCCAGGACAAGGGATCTCTGCGTTTGAAAACCAACCCGTTTCCTTCCCATCGGGCCGATTTGCCCGAACTTTGCCCCAGTATCAGGGCTTTCGCGTCACATCCCGATGACGGGCGACCTGTGCCACATCCGTCTCAGCCTCGAGCGCGGTCATGACCATGTGCAAATGTTCAACATCACGCAAGTCGGCGTCAACGATCACGCGATAAAAATCCGGTTTGCGTTCCGTAAACCGCAAATCGGAAATATTGGCCTTCTGTTCGCCGATCAAGGTGCAGACACGGCCCAGAACCCCGGCATCATTCGAAATCGTGATTTCAAGGCTGACGGTGTTCACCGGTTTGTGACGCCCGGCATGCCAGTGCAGATCTACCCAACGCGCCGGTTGCTCTTCGAATTCCTCCAGAGCCGGGCAGTCGATGGCATGGATCACCACCCCCTGACCGCGATAGGCGATGCCGACAATCCGTTCTCCTGGCAGCGGTTGGCAGCACTGGGCGCGGCGGAAGGTCTGGCTGTCATCAAGGCCGACCACAGGGCGGGCGGTGTCCACCTCTTCGACCGAGGTCAGGGAGAGCTCCGGATAAAGGGTTTCAACCACCTTGCGGGCGGTCAGTTCGGCCGAGCCGAGCCGGGCAAGTAGATCGACCTCATCGGAAACGCCCAGCATCTTGGCGGCCGTCCGCAGCGCCTTGTCGGTGGCCTTCTTGCCCACATGTTCAAACGCTGCCCGCGCCAGTTCCTGACCCAGCCGTACGAAGCGCCCCCGATCCTCTTCGCGCAAGGAACGGCGGATCGCCGCCTTGGCCCGCCCGGTGGTGACAATGTCAATCCAGCTGGCTTGCGGTCGCTGGCCTTCGGCTGTGATGATTTCGACCGACTGGCCGTTCTTCAGACGGGTCCACAGCGGCACCCGGATGCCGTCGACCTTGGCAGAAACGCAAGAGTTCCCGATGCGCGTATGGATGGAATAGGCATAATCCAAGGGCGTCGCACCGCGCGGCAACTGCACGACGTCGCCTTTAGGCGTAAAGCAGAACACCTGGTCAGAATACATCTCAAGCTTGACGTGCTCGAGAAACTCGTCGTGATCCTCTTCGTCCAGCCGTTCGGTCAGGCTGGCAATCCACTTTGCAGGGTCTACGGCAAAGGGATTCTTGGCGCGAACACCCTCGCGGTAAGACCAGTGCGCGGCCACACCGGCCTCGGCCACCTCATGCATCTCGCGCGTGCGGATCTGCACCTCAACCCGTTTACCGTCACGGCCTGACACGGTGGTATGGATCGACCGATAGCCGTTGTTCTTGGGCTGACTGATATAATCCTTGAACCGCCCCGGCACCGCGCGCCAGCGTTGGTGAATGACACCCAATATCCGATAGCAATCGGCCACTGACCCGCAGATTACCCGAAAGCCGTAGATGTCTGACAGCCGCGAAAAGGCCAGATCCTTTTCCTGCATCTTGCGCCAGATCGAATAGGGCTTTTTCGCTCGGCCATAGACCGAAGCTTCAATCTGCACCTTCTCGAGTTCAAGGCGGATATCGGCGGTGATCTTGTGAACCACATCGCCCGCCTCTTTCTGCAAGGTCAGAAA
>JBMSKG010000327.1:0-2936 GCA_049419625.1 Paracoccaceae bacterium
TCCTGCCGACGGGTGGGGGGCTGCGCATCATGCACACACCCGGCCACACGCCCGCCTGCCTGACCTATGTCATCGGCGATGCGGCTTTTGTGGGCGATACGCTGTTCATGCCCGATTTCGGCACTGCGCGCTGTGATTTTCCGGGCGGATCGGCCGAAACCCTTTGGGAATCGATCCAGAAGATCCTTGTCCTTCCCGAGGAAACCCGCATCTTTGTCGGCCACGACTACAAGGCCGAAGGGCGCGATCAGTACGCGTGGGAAACCACGGTGGGTGCGCAAAAGTCGCTGAACAAACACGTTGGTGCTGGCAAGTCGCGCGATGAGTTCATCGCCATGCGCAAGACCCGCGATGCCAGCCTTGCCATGCCGCGGCTTATCATTCCGTCCTTGCAGGTGAACATGCGCGCAGGACAAATGCCCGAACCGGATGACAACGGTGTCAGCTATCTGAAAGTGCCGGTCAACGGCCTATGATCGCGCCAATCTGCGCATAAGGTGCAGCCATGGTCCTTGACCACAGGCTGCGCTAAAACACCAACAGCGAGAATGAGGGAACGAGCAATGATTCCAAGTGATTGGATCTGGGGGGCGGTCGGCGGTCTGATGATCGGTGGCGCAGCGGCAATCTATCTATTGGTCAATGGTCGGATCATGGGGGCGTCGGGGATCCTTGGCGGGTTGGTGGATGGCACTGGCCGCAGCACCATGATGGAGCGGCTGGCCTTTGTGTTTGGCACATTGGCCGTGCCACCGCTTTTGGTGCCGCTTTACACCAGCGTTGAGACCCACATTACCACCAACCCGATTGTGATCATCGCCGCCGGGCTTCTGGTCGGCATCGGCACGCGGCTGGCCAATGGCTGTACTTCGGGTCACGGCGTTTGCGGCATCTCGCGTCTGGCGCCGCGCGGCCTTGGCTCGACCGCGCTTTACCTTCTGGGCGGCGCGGTCACCGTTTTGGTGTTCCGCCATGGGCTGGAGTTGATCTGATGGCGAACATGGCACTCAAACTCCCGACCGAACCGCGGGATCTCGTGGCCTTTCTGGCCGGGGGCCTTTTTGGCTCGGGCCTGTTGGTTTCGGGCATGATCGACACCCGTAAGGTGCAGGGCTGGCTCGATTTTTTCGGCGACTGGGACCCAACCTTGGCCTTTGTGCTGGGCGGTGCGGTCTTGCCGATGCTGTTCGTCTGGCGCATCGCCGAGCGGCGCGGTGTGTCGCTGCTGGGCACGCCAATTCCAGACCGGACGCCCGCGAAGATGGACCGGGCACTGGTCACCGGCTCCTTGATGTTCGGCGCGGGCTGGGGCCTTGCTGGGCTTTGCCCCGGCCCGGCTCTGGCTTCTTTCGCCGTCGGCGGCTGGGGTGGAGCCCTCTTTCTCCTGTCCATGGTCTCGGGTATGGTTGTCGCACCGCGAGTGGCCGGTTGGCTGTCGTCGCGCACCACTTCGTAACCGCCGCCTGCCCCTGACCGTTTTCGCCAAGGACATCGCCATGACGCTTGATCTTCGCCGCCTGACCTCAGACTACGCCGTGGCTCCACAGATCGACCCCGAAGATCTTGCCGCGATCAAGGCGGCAGGTTTTGTGCTGGTGATCGACAACCGCCCTGACGGTGAAATCGGCGGCGATCTGCGGGCTGACATTATGGCGATTGCAGCCGAGACGGCGGGTGTGAAATTTGTGGTCAACCCAGTCTATCCGGGCGAATTCACGCCCGACCTCGTCGCGCGCCAGCGCGAAGCAATTGCGGCAGCCGGGGGGCCGGTTCTGGCCTATTGTGCCTCGGGCAACCGCTCGACCGTGGTGTGGGAACTGATGAACGCGGGGCAGATTCCCACGGATGAAATGTTGGCTATTGCCGCACGTCACGGTTATGCCCATGAGCCGCTTCGCCCCCTGATTGAGGCCTTTGCCCGCCAAGGCTAAGCACCGTCTCCGACTGCATTCAGGCGCTTTGGCGTAAGGTGTCTGGCAAACTGGCTGGGTCTGGCGGATCCGAAGGCCGACCAGATCCTGCGCTCGCATATGTTGCCGCTGCCCCGTCTCCGGCCAACGGCGCTACAGGACCACGGCCGGCGCTCACCCCAACTGTCAGCCGCACCGCGCGCAACCCCCGGTTCTGGCCCAATCGACCCTCAGCCATCTTGCGCCCATCAAACCCCTCAAGACTGATCTTGTCCAAGGCCGCCGCGCTCAGCACAAGCTGATCGCCCACCGCAAGGCTGGCCACCCGCGACAAAGGCACCGACAGCCGGGTCAGCACTGCGTCAAGCCGCACCTGCGCATGTGACACTTGTTCGGCCATGTCCTCGGCAAAGCGCCGCTCCATCGCCGCCGTGTCAGAAGCAGCGCCCAACGCCTTGTCCCGAGGTTTGCGGCCGCGCCCTTCGGCGGGCAGTGCCAAAACCACGCGGCCTTGGCGCGCACCAAGCGCCAGATCCACCTCGACCGTGACCAATCTGTAGGCAAAATCCTCAAGCATCAGGCCCAAGGGCCGTGGATCCTCAAGAAATGAGGCATACCGCCAGCCACCGGCCCATGTCAGGTCTGCCTCTTCTGCCAGCCCAGCCTCCAGGTCGATCAGCGCGGCATCGATCATCGGGGCCAGCATCGCCGCATCAGTGCGGGTGGGCTTGCGGGCCGCGCTGGCCACTGGTGCCACGCGTCCAATGGTCAAAACCTCCACCATCGCTTGAAACACCTCGGGCGACAGTGCCAGCATGCCCAAACCCTCCCCCGGGCCTTCCAGCACCGCGACCAGCGCGCGCTCGGGCGGCACCTCCAACACCTCGGCCAAGCTCACGCGGGCCTGTGCCAGCGAGGTCACGTCAAGCGGGGCCTTCAACTGATCACGCGCCGCGCGCGCCAAGGCAAGACGCCAGCCACGATCCGCGCCCGGCCCGCCTTCGCCCATTTCGCCGCGTGCCGCAG
>JBMSKG010000328.1:0-2932 GCA_049419625.1 Paracoccaceae bacterium
TGATCTTCTCCCAATCGGCGGTCTGCTGGGCGGCGGATTTGTCCCGTGACTCATCGCCGAACACATGGGGATGGCGCGCCACCATCTTGTCCGAGATCGCCCGCACCACATCGTCAAAGCCAAAAAGTCCCGCATCCCGCGCCATCTGCGCGTGATAGACGACCTGAAACAACAGATCCCCCAACTCGCCCGGCAGCTCACCCCAAGCCTGCCGTTCGATCACATCGGCCACCTCATGCGCCTCTTCCAACGTATAGGGCGCGATGGTGGCAAAGGTCTGCTCAATATCCCAAGGGCAGCCCGAAACCGGGTCGCGCAGCCGCCGCATGATCTCTAAAAGGCGCGGCATTCCGCCGTCTAGGTCGTGAACAAGACGGTCGGATGCCGCATCTGTCATTGCCGTGTCCCCAGTTTTACGATTTGATCAAAGATCAGACATCAGGAGTCGCCCATGCCCGTTCTCAATCGTATCGCAGCCTATGCCGAGGAAATGAAGGGCTGGCGGCGTCATCTGCACCAGCATCCCGAGCTGGCCTTTGACTGCTACAACACAGCTGCCTTCATCATCGACCGGCTGAAAGAGATCGGCGTGGATGAGATCCACCCCGGCATCGCCAAGACCGGCATTGTTGCGATCATCAACGGGCAGGGTGCTGGCCCGACGATTGGCCTGCGCGCCGATATGGACGCGCTGCCCATTGAAGAGATTACGGGGGCAGAACACGCCTCGACCATCCCCGGCAAGATGCATGCCTGCGGCCATGATGGCCATGTGACCATGCTC
The DNA here is from genome assembly GCA_049419625.1 of Paracoccaceae bacterium. Classification (GTDB taxonomy): domain Bacteria; phylum Pseudomonadota; class Alphaproteobacteria; order Rhodobacterales; family Rhodobacteraceae; genus Tabrizicola_A. The sequence goes on from JBMSKG010000328.1 coordinate 785, forward strand.
TTGGGGGCTGCCAAATATCTGGCGGAGACGCGCAAATTCTCGGGTCGGGTGGCGCTCATGTTCCAGCCCGCCGAGGAAGATGGCGGCGGCGGTCAGGTCATGGTGCAAGAGGGCGTGATGGACCGCTTTGCCATCACGCAGGTTTACGGCATCCACAACGCCCCGAACGTGCCCTTCGGCCAGTTCCTGACCACGCCTGATGCGTTGATGGCATCGGTGGACACCGCCTTTGTCTATATCACCGGCAAGGGCGGCCACGGGGCCACCCCGCATGAATGCGTTGACCCGGTGGTCGCCGTGGTCGGCATGGTCGGTGCGATCCAGACCATCATCCCGCGCAACGTCTATGCGCTGGATGAGGCGGTGGTCTCGGTCACCCAGATTCACACCGGCACGGCCAGCAACATCATCCCCGAAGAGGCGATGTTCTGTGCCACCATCCGGTCCTTCAAACCCGAAGTGCGGGCGCTTTTGAAAAAGCGCTTCTACGAGATCGTCGAAGGCCATGCCGCCGCCTATGGCGTGACCGCGCGCATCGATTATGACTGGGGCTATCCCGCCACCATCAACCGCGCCGAAAACGCCGCCTTCGCCTGTGAAGTGGCCTCGGAAGTGGTGGGCGAGGGGCTGGTCAACGGCAATTCGGTGCGCGAAATGGGGTCTGAGGATTTCTCCTACATGCTCGAGGCGCGGCCGGGCGCGTATCTCTTCCTCGGCACCGGGCCGGGGGCGGGGTTGCACCACGCCGCGTATGACTTCAACGACGAAGCCGCCCCGATTGGGGCAAGCTTCTTCGCCCGGCTGGTCGAACGCGCGCAGCCTTTGGCCTGAGCGCGGATTTTCGGTGAAAACCGCCCCGTGCGGGGCGCGCAGGGCAGGATCAACCAAGACAGGCGGCAGGGAAACCTGCCGCCATTTTTGATCAAAAAGCTGGATTTCGTCGGCCTGCTTTGCTACCAGAGTTTTATATTGACTGGAGATTCAAAATGAACGCCCCGCTGAACCTGCCCAACGACAACCCGTTTGAACTGGACCGCGCCCATGCGGTCCATCCTTGGGTGAACTTCGGCGCGTTTGAGGCGGCGGGGTCTTTGGTGATGGTCAAGGGGCAGGGGTGCCAGCTGTGGGATGCCTCGGGGCGCGAATACTTTGACGCCATCGGCGGCATGTGGTGCACCAACATCGGGCTTGGCCGGGCGGAAATGGCGCAGGCTATGGCGGATCAGGCGATGCAACTCGCCTATACCAACTATTTCTGCGACGTCACCTCAGACACCGCAGCCCGTTTGGCAGGCAAACTGGCCAGCCTTGCGCCGGGCGATCTGAACCGGGTGTTCTTCACCACCGGAGGCTCCACGGCGGTGGAAACGGCCGTGCGAACGGTGGCCTATTACCACCATTGCAAGGGCAATCCCAACAAGACCGGGATCGTCGCACGGGAAAACTCTTACCACGGCTCGACCTACCTGACCCAGTCGGTCGGCAAACGCAACGGCGACCGGGTGGAGGAGTTCCGTTATCAGTCCGAGGGCATCTATCACCTCTCTTCGCCCTACCTTTACCGCCGCCCCGATCACATGACAGAGGCGCAGTTCTGCGACCACCTGATCGCCGAGTTTGAGGCGCTGATCGCCCGCGAAGGGGCGGACCGGATTGGCGGCTTTATCGCTGAGCCTATTCAGGCCAGCGGGGGCATTATCGTGCCGCCGGAGGGTTACCTGAAACGCATGTGGGAGGTCTGCCAGCGCCATGACATCCTGTTCATCGCCGATGAGGTTGTGACCTCGTTTGGCCGTCTGGGCCACTGGTTCTCATCCTGGGGCGAATTTGGCGTGATGCCCGATATGGTGGCCACGGCCAAAGGGCTGACCTCGGGCTATGTGCCTTTGGGGGCGATGATCATGTCCGACCGTATTTGGGATGTGATGGCGCAAGGTGGGCATCGCTGGTTCACCACGGGGTTCACCTATTCGGGCCATCCGGTGTCCTGCGCTGCGGCCTTGAAGAACATCGAGATCATGGAGCGCGAGGATCTTTTGGGCAATGCCGCCCGCCTCGGCACTTATTTCGAGACGCGTCTGGCGGGGCTGTCAGACCTGCCCTTGGTGGGCGACGTGCGCGGCCGCAAGCTGATGATGTGTGTGGAAT
>JBMSKG010000329.1:0-2927 GCA_049419625.1 Paracoccaceae bacterium
GCTCTGGGGCGAGTTGACCCATGCCCGCAAAGAGGCGCCCACCCATATCGCGGTGATCTTCGACGCAGGCTCCAAGACCTTTCGCAACGACATCTACCCCGCCTATAAGGCGAACCGCCCCGAATTGCCCGAGGATCTGCGCCCGCAGTTTGCATTCACCCGCCAGGCCACCCGCGCCTTCAACGTGCCCTGCATCGAGGTCGAAGGCTATGAGGCCGACGACATCATCGCCACCTTGGCGGCACGGGCGCGCGATGCGGGGGGGACGGTGACGATCATCTCGTCCGACAAGGACCTGATGCAGCTTGTGGGCGACGGCGTCGATATGCTGGACCCGATGAAGAACAAGCGCATCGGGCTGGATGAGGTGTTCGAGAAGTTCGGCGTTGCCCCCAACCGGGTGGTGGATGTGCAATCCTTGGCCGGGGATTCGGTCGACAACGTGCCGGGTGCGCCGGGGATCGGATTGAAAACCGCCGCGCTGCTCATTCAAGAATACGGCGATCTCGACACGCTTTTGGCCCGCGCGGGCGAAATCAAGCAGCCCAAGCGGCGTGAGGCTTTGCTCGACAATGCCGAACAAATCCGCATCTCGCGCCGTCTGGTGCAGCTCGATGGTGACATGCCCTTGGATGTCGCCTTGGACAGCCTTGAACTGAAGGACCCCGAGCCCGAGGCGGTGATGGGGTTCCTCAATGAGATGGAGTTCCGCACCCTGACCAAGCGGGTGGCGGAGCGGCTGAAGATCGATGCGCCCGAGATGGAGGCGGCCCGCGGCATGCATGTGGAGGGTGCGCATGATGCTGCCCCCGTGGTGCCCCAAAAGCCCTTTGACCATGCGGGCTATGTCTGCATCCGCGACATGGCCGCGCTGAACGCTTGGATCGACCGCATCAATGCCGTGGGCCATGTGGCGGTGGACACCGAAACCACCAGTCTTGACGAAATGCAGGCCGAGTTGGTGGGCATTTCGCTGTGCGTCGATGCAGGCCACGCCGCCTATATCCCCCTTGGCCACAAGCAAGGTGGTGGCGATCTCTTTGGCTCCACCGCGCTGGTGGAGGGCCAGATGCCGATGGATCAGGCCCTTGCCGCGCTAAAGCCGGTTCTGGAAGATCCGGCCGTGCTTAAAATCGGCCAGAACATGAAATACGACTGGAAGATCTTCGCCCGCCACGGCATCCGCATCGCGCCTTTTGATGACACGATGCTGATGTCTTACGCCATGCATGCGGGCCTGAATTCCCACGGGATGGATGCGCTCTCCGAGCAGTATCTGGGCCACCAGCCCATCCCGATCAAATCGCTGCTTGGGTCGGGCAAATCGCAGATCACCTTTGACCGGGTGGGCATTGACGATGCGGTGAAATACGCCGCCGAAGACGCCGACATCACCTTGCGCCTGTGGGAGCTGTTCAAGCCCCAGTTGCACCGTGCACAGGTGACAACGGTCTATGAAACGCTCGAGCGCCCCTTGGTGCCGGTTTTGGCCGAGATGGAGATGGCCGGCATTCAGGTGGACCGCGATGTGTTGTCGCGCATGTCCAATGCCTTTGCCCAGAAACTCGCCCAATATGAGGATGAAATTCAAGAGATTGCGGGCGAGAAGTTCAACGTCGGCTCGCCCAAGCAATTGGGCGAGGTGCTGTTTGACCGCATGGGGGTTCCGGGCGGCGAAAAGGGCAAGACCGGGGCCTATGCCACTGGCGCCGACATTCTGGAAGACATCACCACGCTGCAGGACAGCCAGCCAAAGGCGGCGCAACTGGCGGCCAAGGTGCTCGACTGGCGGCAGATTTCCAAGCTGAAATCCACCTATACCGACGCCCTGCAAGAGGCGATCAACCCTGACACGGGCCGCGTGCACACCAGCTATTCGATTGCCGGGGCCAACACCGGCCGTCTGGCATCGACCGATCCGAACCTGCAAAACATCCCCGTGCGCACCGAAGAAGGCCGCCGCATCCGCGAGGCCTTTGTGGCTCCGCCGGGCAAGGTTTTGGTGTCGCTCGATTACTCCCAGATCGAACTGCGCATCCTCGCCCATATCGCCGATATCCCGGCCCTGCAGCAGGCCTTCCGCGATGGCATCGACATTCATGCCATGACGGCAAGTGAGATGTTCAACGTCCCCTTGGACCAGATGACCTCTGACATTCGCCGCCGCGCCAAGGCGATCAACTTTGGCGTCATCTACGGCATTTCCGGCTTTGGTCTGGCGCGCAACCTGCGGATCGCGCGGGCCGAGGCGCAGGGCTTTATCGACCGCTATTTCGAACGCTTTCCGGGCATCAAGGAATACATGGCCGAGACGGTGAAATTCGCCCAAAGCCACGGCTATGTGCAAACGCTCTTTGGTCGCAAAATCCACACACCCGAGATCAACGCCAAAGGCCCCGGCGCGGGCTTTGCCAAGCGCGCGGCGATCAACGCGCCGATCCAAGGCACCGCCGCCGATGTGATCCGCCGCGCGATGATCCGCATGCCACAGGCCATTTCCGGCCTGCCCGCCCGCATGCTCTTGCAGGTACATGACGAACTCTTGTTCGAGGTCGAGGCCGGCGCCGAGGCCGCGCTGATTGCCGCCGCCCGCGCCACGATGGAGGGCGCCAACCAGCCCGTCGTCCACCTCAAAGTGCCGCTGACGGTCGAGGCGGGCACAGGCCGCAACTGGGCCGAGGCGCATTGATGCTGGCCGATTGGCCCGCACTCAAATCCTTTGCCCTCGGGCTTGGCCTGCCCGAAGTCACCTTGGCCCACCCTTGGGGCAACGAGGCGCTAAAGGCCCATGGCAAGATGTGGTGCTGGTGGTCGCCCTATATCGACGCCGCCGTGTTCAAGGCATCGCGTGACGAACTTGACATGCTTTTGCGGGCCGACCCAGACACCTTCACGCTCCACCCCCATTACGCCGCGCACAACCTGAT
>JBMSKG010000330.1:0-2903 GCA_049419625.1 Paracoccaceae bacterium
GCGACGGCTCAGGCGATGGGGGCGCTGCCCCCAAACCCCCGGAGTATTTGCACAGGCGCAAGCCGTGAAAGCGACGCTGCCTTGGATTTGCGCCTTTCAAAATACTCCGGGGTCCGGGGCAGCGCCCCGGGTCCTGCCAAGGGCGCGCGGTTCAGACGCCTTCGACCTTCAACAGGATCTTGCCCACATGGCCCGAGCTTTCCAGCCGCCAATGGGCCGCCGGGGCCTCGTTCAACGGGTATTCGCTGTCGACCACCACTTTGAACGCCCCGCGCGCGATCAGCGGCCAGATATGCGCCTCCACTTGCGTGGCAATCCGTGCCTTGGCCTGATCGGACTGCGGGCGCAGCGTGGAGCCGGTGATCGTGAGGCGCCGCATCATCACCTCGGCGAAGTTCAGCTCAACCTTCGGCCCTTGCAGGAAGGCGATCTGCACCAGCCGCCCGTCATCGGCCAGGGCCTTGATGTTCTTGGGCAGATAGCTGCCACCGACCATGTCGAGGATCAGGTCGAACCCGCCGATCTTTTTGGCCTCGGCTAGGAAATCCTCATCGCGGTAGTTGAAGCAGCGTTCGGCCCCGAGATCCTCGCAGGCCTTGCATTTCTTCTCGGTGCCCGCCGTGGCAAAGACCCTGGCGCCAAGGGCGCGGGCGATCTGGATGGCCGTAGTACCGATACCGGAAGAGCCGCCGTGAACGAGGAACCGCTCGCCCGCCCTGAGCCCGCCGCGCATCACGATGTTGGACCAGACGGTAAAGCAGGTTTCCGGCAGGCCCGCCGCATCGCGCAGGCTCATGCCTTGGGGAATGGGCAGGGCGTGCGCCTCATGACATGCGGCATATTCGGCATAGCCGCCGCCGGGCAAGAGCGCGCAGACCTTGTCACCGATTTTCCAGCGCGTCACACCCGGCCCCACCTCGACCACGGAGCCCGAGCCTTCCAGCCCCGGCAGGGGTGAGGCGCTGGGTGGTGGCGCGTAAGAGCCAGCACGCTGCAGCGCATCGGGGCGGTTCACCCCGGCATAGGCCAGCCGAATGATGATCTGGCCATGGCCGGGCACCGGAACCGGCACCGAGACGGGTTGCAGAACATCCGGCCCGCCCGGCTGATAGATTGCCATCGCCAGCATTGAATCAGAGATCGTCATTCGTCGTCAGCCTTTCATCTTGCCGGGCAGGTCCGCAGCCCCTTTTGGCGCGGAAATCCTTTCCAGAATCTTGAGTGGCCCTTTCATCAGGGCCTGAAATCCCGGCGCCTTTTGCGCCCCTGCTTTCAGTTTTTCAAACTGCATCACATTCTCGATCCGGCGGTCCAGAAAGGCCCCGGTCGCCTCGTCCCGGTCGGAGGTGTCGCCCAGCCAAAACAGCACCGTCGCGCCATAGACCGCCGAAAGGCTGGCGCGTTTGGAATACCAGTTCAGATCGCGCGATGTGTCACCCAGCGCCGTCCAGATCGCATCCGCCGTAGCCCAGATCAGCCCCGCGCCTTCGATCGCGTGATGGGGCAGCGCAAAGAGCGCCGATCCACGACGCACCAATTCCTTGTCCGCCGCCTCAAGCCGCAGGCGGATGGCCAGCGCCACCCGCTCGCGAAAGCGCAATGTGGCAAGGTCACGCGCCGCCAGTGCTGCGCGCATCGCCGCATCGCCCGCCTGATGGTAGGCCACCGCCAGATCAACGCCACCGCGCGGGAAGAGCGCGCGCGCCAAAGCCGGGTTTACCCCCGAATCGATGATCGCGGCCTGAAAGCTGGCCTCGGACCAACCGTCAAAGGCCACATGCATCGTCGCGGCCTGCAAAACGCTGGCTTTTGCCCGCTCCATGCTGTTTTCACTGTCCATTGCCGCCTCCATTCCCTGCCCAGTGTAGACAAGCCCGCCGCCTTTTGCTATGCGCGCCGAGCCTGCACATATAGTGCAACTCAAACTTAGAAAGGTGGTGAAAACCACATGCAGGTCAGCGTCCGCGATAACAACGTTGAGCAAGCGCTTCGCGCCCTCAAGAAAAAGCTCCAGCGCGAAGGCGTGTTCCGCGAAATGAAGCTTAAGCAGCATTTCGAGAAACCCTCCGTCAAGAAAGCTCGCGAGCAAGCCGAAGCCGTACGGCGTTCGCGCAAACTCGCCCGGAAAAAGCTTCAGCGCGAAGGCGGTCTCTAAGACGTCCAGCGAACACTGGGGGCGCGAGCCCCAAGCTCAGATCAACCCCCGTCCGCAAGGTTCGGGGGTTTTTCTTTGGCCAACTTTGCGGGGGCTATGACGCATTGCCGGCTAGGGGCCAAGATTGTGACAAACTTCGCCGGTAAATCTGTGCGTGAGTTTTGAGTTAAGCTTTCAGACGAGTTGCGCCATGGCTGTTTCTGACATGACCTTGCCCAAAGACATCGGCCCGGCCTCCGGGATCAACATCGTCTTGGGACTATGTTTGCTGATCCTTGCTGCCTTTCCGGCTTTGCCTGTCGTCACAGCGCTGCATTACGATGGCTTGGCCAGTGTGTTCCGCTGGCCTGCGCTGTTCAACTGGCTGGCTTTGGCGGCCGCTGCCTTTGGGGTTCTGGGTGTGTATGTGTTGGCGACGCCGCAGCGCGTCGGGGGGAATGTGTGGTTTCATGAAACGGGCTTTGCCCTGTCGATCCGCCTGTTCTTTCGCAAAGATCAAACCCCGCGTGTCCATTGGTCTGACGTCACGACGATCGAGGTGTTGTTGGCTGGGCGCGGTGATACGGTCACCATTCGAACTGCTCAAGGGGTGCTTGTGCGGTTTTCGCCTCGGTTTTTTGCCGTGGGCACCAAAGAGATGATGGCACGGTTTAGCGCCTCGGCGCGCGGGGCCGGGTATGATCTGGTGCAAAGTGGGGGTTTCAACCTGCTGTTGGTGGAGCGACAGGTCTGGCATGTCCGGCGCGCG
>JBMSKG010000331.1:0-2882 GCA_049419625.1 Paracoccaceae bacterium
CGGCGGCAACCGCCGCCGGTGCCGCAGCCGCCACCGCCACCGGGCTTGCCCCCTCAACATCTGCCCGCACAATACGCCCATGCGGGCCCGAGCCGGCAACCCGTGTCAGGTCCAGCCCCTTTTCCTTGGCAATCCGCCGCGCCAAAGGCGAGGCAAAGACCCGCGCGCCCGATGCCACCGAAACAACCGGCGCCGCAGGGGCCGCAACCGCAGTCGCAGCCGCCGTAGGTCTGGCTTCAGCCCGAACCTCGACCGCCGCCGCAGGCTTGGCCACAGCCGCACCCGCCGCCTCACCATCCTCCAGCAAAACGGCAATCGCGGTGTTCACCTTGACCCCCGCCGTGCCCTCGGCCACCAGAATCCGGCCGATCCGGCCCTCATCCACCGCCTCGAACTCCATCGTGGCCTTGTCGGGCTCGATCTCGGCAATCACTTGCCCCGATTTCACCGTATCGCCCTCTTTCACCAGCCACTTGGCCAGCGTGCCCTCCTCCATGGTCGGAGACAGCGCGGGCATCAGAATTTCCACAGCCATGTTCCCCTCCCTCAGCGGTAGCAAACGGATTTGACAGCAGCGACGACCTCGGCCGTCGTCACCAGCGCAAGCTTTTCCAGATTGGCCGCATAGGGCATCGGCACATCTTTGCCGGTGCAGGTCACGACAGGCGCATCCAGATAATCAAAGGCACGCTGCATGATTGTGCTGGCCATGTGATCCCCGATGGACCCCACCGGGAAGCCTTCCTCCACCGTCACGCAGCGGTTGGTTTTCTGCACCGACGCCAGCACCGTGTCATAATCAATCGGGCGCAGCGTGCGCAGATCGATCACCTCGGCCGAAATCCCGTCTTTCGCAAGAATATCAGCGGCTTCCAACGCATAGCGCATGCCAATCCCAAAGGATACGATGGTCACATCCGACCCCTCGCGCCAGACCCGCGCCTTGCCAAAGGGAATGGTGAAGTCGGGCAGATCGGGCACTTCGAAAGACTGGCCGTAGAGAATTTCATTCTCGAGGAACACCACCGGGTTCGGATCGCGAATGGCCATTTTCAACAGCCCCTTTGCGTCCGATGCCGAATAGGGCATCACCACGCGCAGGCCCGGAATGGCCGAATACCACGCCGCGTAATCCTGAGAATGTTGCGCGCCCACCCGCGCCGCAGCACCATTGGCACCCCGGAACACAATCGGGCACGGCACTTGGCCGCCCGACATGTAGTTGGTCTTGGCCGCCGAGTTGATGATGTGGTCAATCGCCTGCATGGCAAAGTTAAATGTCATGAACTCGACAATCGGGTTCAACCCACCCCAAGCCGCGCCCACCGCAATCCCGGTAAAGCCAATCTCGGTGATCGGCGTGTCGATCACGCGCTTCGGCCCGAACTCGTCCAACAGACCTTGGCTGATCTTATAGGCGCCTTGATACTCGCCCACCTCTTCGCCCATCAGGAACACATTGGGGTTGGCGCGCATCTCCTCGGCCATCGCCTCGCGCAACGCCTCGCGCACCGTCATGGTTTTCATCGGTGTGCCGGGGGCCCAATCGGGGCTGGCCTTTGAGACCACCGCCACCGGAGCCGCCGCGACAGCCGCCACGGGTGCGGCCAGTGCAGCCGCCGCCACCGGGGCAGGGGCCACCGACGCGCCGCCAGCGACGGACGAGGAGGCCGCCGCAACGCTCTCCCCATCTTCCACCATGACCGCAATCGGCGTGTTCACCTTCACATTGGCGGTGCCTTCGGCCACCAGCAATTTGCCGATGATCCCCTCATCCACCGCCTCAAATTCCATCGTCGCCTTGTCTGTCTCAATCTCGGCAAGGATCTGGCCAGATTTGACGCGGTCCCCCTCCTTCACCAGCCATTTGGCCAGCGTGCCTTCTTCCATCGTGGGCGACAGCGCGGGCATCAATACTTCGGTTGCCATGGTCTCTCTCCCCCTCAGGCGTAAATGTCGGTCCAAAGCTCGCTCAAGGCCGGCTCAGGGCTTTCCTTGGCAAACTCGGCGGATACGTTGACGATCTCCTTGATCTCCTTGTCGATCGTTTTCAGCTCCTCCTCCGAGGCAAGCCCGCCTTGGGTCAAAAGATCGCGGACATGCTCAATGCAGTCCTTCTCTTGCTTGATCTTCTCCACCTCTTCGCGGGTCCGGTACTTCGCCGGGTCACTCATCGAATGGCCGCGATAGCGGTAGGTCATCATTTCCAGAATGTAGGGGCCTTTCCCGGCCCGACAGTGCGCCACGGCCTTTTCGCCCGCCGCTTTCACGGCCAGCACGTCCATGCCGTCCACCTGCTCGCCCTCAATGCCATAGGCGGCACCCCGGCCATAGAAGGTGGTCGATTTGGTCGACCGTTTCATGGATGTTCCCATGGCATAGCCGTTGTTTTCAATGACGAAAATCACCGGCAGTTTCCACAGCTCGGCCATGTTGTAGGTCTCATAGACCTGGCCCTGGTTGGCCGCGCCATCGCCGAAATAGGTGAAGGTCACATTGTCATTGCCCTTGTACCAGTCCGACATCGCAAGGCCCGCGCCCAAGGGCACCTGCGCGCCCACAATCCCGTGGCCGCCGTAGAAATGCTTTTCCTTCGAGAACATATGCATGCTCCCGCCCTTGCCCTTGGAGTAGCCGCCCTCGCGGCCCGTCAGTTCCGCCATCACCCCATTGGCCGACATGCCGCAGGCCAGCATATGGCCGTGGTCACGATAGCTTGTCAGGCGCTTGTCGCCGGGCTTGGTGCAGGCCTCAAGCCCGACCACCACCGCCTCTTGGCCGATGTACAGGTGACAAAACCCGCCGATCAGGCCCATGCCATACAGCTGGCCCGCCTTCTCCTCGAATCGCCGGATCAAGAGCATCTCGCGGTAGTATTTCAG
>JBMSKG010000332.1:0-2868 GCA_049419625.1 Paracoccaceae bacterium
ATCTGCCAAAATTGTTGCCGGTAAATGTGCATCGTTCAATTGCGCCGCCGCAATCAGCGGCACGGCCCAAGGTCCCGGTGCAGGAATGGGGGTCACCGCCCCCTCCAGCCCCGCAATCCAATGGGCGACAAACAAGATCCAGCGCGCGGCCAGTTCCATCAGCCACAGCGCCGGCATCGACAGCCCAAAGGGGGCCAGAAGGGCCGCCATCGCACCGGCCGCCATCAGCAGGCTCATCATCGGAACGGTCAGCAGGTTCGCCAAAAGCCCGTAATCGGTGAACCGGTTGAAATGCGCCGCCGAAAAGGGCGCTGTCGCCAGCCCCGCCACCACCGAGGACAACACCAATGTGAAGAGCGGCATCACCCAACGCGGCAAACGCTCACGCATCACCCGACCATCCAGCGCATCAAAGGCCGCAATCAGCGCCACGGTCGCGGCGAACGACAGCTGAAACCCCGGCTCTGTCAGGCTTTCTGGCTGCCAGATCAACAGCACACAGCCCGCCAACGCCACCGATCGCAGGCTAAGCGCGCGCCGGTCCAACAGCACGGCGCCAAGCATGACCGACACCATCAAAAACGCCCGCTCGGTCGCGACGTTTGACCCTGATAGCAAGAGGTAAAACAGCGCCACCCCAAAGGCCACCACCGCCGCTAACTTCTTGGTGTTCACCCGCAGCGCCAAGGGCGGCACCAAGGCCAGCCCATAGCGCATGAGCAAAAAGACAAAGCCGGTCAGAAAGGCCATGTTCATGCCCGAAATCGCCAAGAGATGCGCAAGGTTCGAATCGCGCAGCGCCTCTACCGTTTCACGGGAAATGCCGGATCTATCCCCGGTCATCGCGCCACTGGCAAAGGCCCCCGCATCCCCCGGCAAGGCCGCCATGATGCTGCGCGACAGATGCATCCGCAGCCGGTTGACCAGATCCGTCCCCGGCTCGGGCTCTTCCCACAGCACCAAGGGCGTGCGGGTGTAACCGACCGCGCCCAAACCGTCGAAGAACGCCATGCGCCGAAAGTCGAACCCGCCAGGTTCCGTCGGCCCCTCGGGTGCCGAAAGGCGCGCTGTGACCAACACGATCTGCCCCGGATCGGGCGCCCCCGCCCCCGCCATCAGCGAGACGCGCACCCGCTTTGGCGTAACGTCCGGCGCAAGGTCAAGCACCACCTTATCCAGCGTCACGCGCAAGGCATCTGTGCCTGACCGGTCTATCTGCACGATCCGGCCCTGGACTGGCCCATAGTAGGGCCGTTCCAACATGGGGGCGGCGACCCAATGCGCCCGTGCGCCAACAGCCAGAAACCCCGCGCAAACGCAGGCCAAAACAACCGCCACCGGCCGCACCAACTCTGCCCCCCAGCGCCCGGCCAACGCGCCAAGGCCCAGGCCCAGCCCCGCAACGACATAGGCCAGTCCCCCCGGCTCTCGCGCCAGCGCAAACCACAGCCCGATTCCGGCCGCCATGAACACCGGCACCCAGGGAAAAAGCATGCCCCGAAGCTGTAACAGCGCCTCCAAGGGCCAGATCAGCCAGCGCATCATGCCCGCCACCTTGTTTTGCGCCCCTGTATTGCCTAAAGCTCTGCCGATCCTAGCCAGCCCATGGTTTCCGAAAGGTTAATCCCGCATGTCCGCCGCCCCCGCCGCCCAGGTCGTCACCCGTTTTGCCCCCTCGCCCACCGGCTATCTGCACATCGGCGGCGGACGGACGGCGCTGTTCAACTGGCTTTATGCGCGTGGTCGCGGTGGCAAATTCCTGTTGCGCATCGAGGACACCGACCGCGAGAGGTCAACCCCCGAGGCGACTGCGGCCATCCTCAAAGGCCTGACTTGGCTCGGTCTGGACTGGGATGGCGAGGTGGTCAGCCAGTTCGAACGCAAGGATCGGCACGCCGAAGTGGCCCATGAAATGCTGGCACGCGGCACGGCTTACAAGTGCTTTTCCACGCCGGAAGAAATCGCCGCTTTCCGCGCCGAGGCCGAGGCCAAGGGTGCAAGCTATGCCGTCTTTCAAAGCCCTTGGCGCGATGCCGACCCGGCCACCCACCCCGACGCCCCCTTTGCAATCCGCATGAAGGCCCCCCGCACCGGCGAGACCGAGATTCATGACGAGGTTCAGGGAATCGTAACCATCAAGAACGAAACTCTTGATGACATGATCGTTCTGCGCTCGGACGGCACTCCAACCTATATGCTGGCCGTGGTGGTGGACGATCACGATATGGGCGTGACCCATGTGATTAGGGGAGATGACCACCTGAACAACGCGGCGCGCCAACAAATGGTCTATACCGCCATGGGCTGGACGGTGCCGGTCTGGGCCCATATCCCGCTGATCCACGGGCCAGATGGCAAGAAGCTTTCCAAACGCCACGGTGCCACCGGGGTCGAAGAATATCAGGCCATTGGCTACCCGGCGGCAGGCATGCGCAACTACCTCACCCGGCTTGGCTGGGCGCATGGCGACGCCGAGATTTTCACCACGGCCGAAGCGATGCAGATGTTCGATCTCAAAGGAATCGGTCGCGCGCCCGCCCGGTTGGATTTCAAAAAGCTGGAAAACACCTGCGGCCATCACATGGCCATGACGCCTGATGCTGCACTGCTGCATGAACTGGACGGATTCTTGCAAGCTGTCGGCCACCCTGCACTGACCGACGCGCAGCGCGATCGGCTCTCGCGCGGGTTGTATTGCATCAAAGATCGCGCGAAGACCTTTCCAGAACTGCTTGAAAAAGCAAGATTTTCGATGGTTTCCCGCCCAGTCGTGGCCGATGAGGCTGCCGCCAAGTCTCTTGATACGGTATCCCGTGGTATACTGAAATCATTGACGCCGCGACTGCAAAATGCTAGCTGGACAAAAGA
>JBMSKG010000333.1:0-2853 GCA_049419625.1 Paracoccaceae bacterium
CGCTTGCCCACATGGGCATCAACAGGATGTTTCATTCTTTATCTTCCCTTTGTGCAGTGCCGACTGGCCATGCCCCGGCACAAAGTTATAAGCAAATTTTACGCCAATCATGCAGCGCCAGCGCGTTAACCATGTTTTTTCGCGTGCCAGACCAAACCGGTCGGAAAACCTGTCCTTTTGGATATGTCCAATTATACAGTTGAAGAACTTTGGAGAGAGGGGCCCCTTCATGCGCGCTAAAGGGTCATGCAATTTGATAGATTCGCGTCAGGGATGTTTTTCGTTTTGCATTGCGTTTTGCAAAGATTATGCCACAGTTTCTTTGCAAAATGCAACGAAACAACCGCTTGACGCCCTCATTTGCCCCCGTATTGATGCAAGGGCGGCGGCATGAGGGGCAGCATCCGATGAAATCCTGGCGACTTGACCAGCTTGGCGGCGCCTTCGCGTTGCAAGAGATCGACCAGCCAGAGCCGGGGCCAGGCGCGTTGCGGCTGCGGGTCGCGGCGGCGGCGCTGAACTTTGCCGATCTCTTGATGCGCGAGGGCAAGTATCAGGAAAAGCCCCCCCTGCCCTATACGCCCGGCATGGAAGTGGCGGGCGTGGTCGAGGCGCTTGGTCCGGGGGTCACGGGCCCCGCGCCCGGCACCCGCGTTTTGGCCTTTCTCAATCATGGCGCCTTGGCCGAACAGGCGATCGCGCCTGCCAATCGCGTGGTGGCCATCCCCGATGCCATGCCCTTTGCCCAGGCCGCCGCCTTTCCCATTGCCTATGGCACCTCTCATCTGGCGCTGGATCACAAGGCGCGGCTGCAACCGGGCGAGACGCTGTTGGTGCTGGGCGCATCAGGCGGCGTTGGCCTGACGGCGGTGGAGATCGGCAAGCGGATGGGCGCGCGGGTGATTGCCTGCGCCCGTGGCGCGGAAAAGCTGGCCATCGCGCGGGCGGTGGGCGCGGATGAGGCGATCGACAGCGAGACGCCCGATCTGAAAGCCGCCTTCAAGGCCTTGGGTGGGGTGGATGTGGTGTATGATGCCGTGGGCGGCCCGGCCTTCGATGCCGCCCTGTCGGCCTGCCGCCCGGAAGGTCGGCTTTTGGCGATAGGCTTTGCCAGCGGGCAGGTGCCGCAGGTGGCGGCCAACCTGTTGCTGGTGAAGAACCTTTCGGTGATGGGCCTTTACTGGGGCGGCTATCTGAAGTTTGCGCCGCAAGTGTTGACCGGCAGCCTGGAAACCCTGCTCGGCTGGTATGCGGCGGGGGGCTTGCGCCCCCATATCAGCCACCAGCTACCGTTTGACCAATTGCCGCAGGCGCTGGAGGTGTTGCGCGCGCGCAAATCCACTGGGAAGATCGTGATCCGGGTTCAGGACTGAACCAGTTTCAACTCGCGTTCCTGCACCACCGCACGGCCCTTGCCTTGGGCATAGGCGCGGCGGATCATTTCGGCCATGGCCTGAATGGTGGGCGAATGGGCGGGCTGGGCGACGTAAAGATTGACCTTCATCGTCGACAGATCCGGCAGAGCGCCGGCGTGATTGATCCGCTCGACATAGGGCGGTTCGGACCCGGCCAGAACGGTATGCACCGCCAGATCGGCGGAGACGCTGGCCTCTACCGTGCGGGTTGAATCGCTTTCCACCGCCATTTCCCAAGCGATGCCCGAGCGGTCCAAGGCCGCCTGCACGCCTTGGCGGAAAATGCAGTTATGCTCATAGGCCAGCCGCAAGGGCCGGCTTTTCCACGCCGCCCCCTGCGGCGCGCCAACCCAGATCAAGGGCAATTCGGCAATCGTCTCGCCCTCGGGGTCGACGCCTGCCTCGGTCGTCAGGATGATGTCACATTCGCCGCGCGCGAACTGCGCCTTCAGCACGCGGGTGAAGGAGGACAACAGCGTCACCTTCATCTTGGGGTGATCCTTGGCAAAGCGGCGCAGCACCTGCGGGATCGCGGGATAGACAATGTCATGCGGCACGCCCAGCACGATCTCGCCCTCATGCACATCGGTGGTCAGGCGTTGAAACGCCTCATCGTTCAAGGCGAGCATCTTGCGGGCATAGCCCAAAAGCTGCTCGCCCTCGGCCGTGAGCCCCACCTTGCGCGCCGAACGGTCAAGGACATCGCAGCCCAAAACCTCTTCCAACCGTTTGATCTGCATCGACACCGCCGATTGCGTCAGGTTCAAAAAACCCGCCGCCCGCGTCACCCCGCCCGCATCGGCGATGGCCACGAACGAGCGCAGCGATGTCAGGTCGAGATTGCGGATCATATCACAAATCCTGATTCCAGATTTCAATATCATTCGTTTTCGGAATGTCATCGATTCGGGTAGAACAATCAAGCGTCCTGATGGGATTTGCCCGCAGGATCACCGCTGTTAATGACCCTGAAAGGAAAGATCATGTTCGCCTCTGTCGCCACCTCCACGATGACGATCCGTCGCGTCGAGATGCAGAGCACCCTCGACCGTCTGGTTGAAACCCTTCGCCTTGGCCTTGTCGCCCACCGTCAGCGTCAGGCGCTGCGCGGGCTGGATGCGGCCCGTTTGGCCGATATCGGCCTGTCCGAACGCGCCGCTTTGGCCGAAGCCAACCGCCCGTTTTGGGACGTCCCGGCCAGCTGGCGTCGCTAAGGCAAAAAAATCGACATTTTCTATGTCGTATTTCTGAACCAAATCCTTGAAAACCACAAAGTGAGCCCCGATATTTTCCGCATAAGGCGGCGCATGGGGTCTTTCATGCGCCGTCCCCAGAAACATCGGAGGCTTACACATGGCACAGTATGATACGATCCGGACCGTCGGCGTTGCCCAGGCGGCCCAGATCGACGAGGGCCTTCGCGCCCACATGACAAAGG
>JBMSKG010000334.1:0-2809 GCA_049419625.1 Paracoccaceae bacterium
CCCGCTCATGCTGCCCAGTCCATCCAGCGTGACTGAATGGCCCTGCCCCAGATCGATGCCCACATCGCCGCTGACGATGTGGGCATGATCGGCCACAACCTCGGCACCGTTCGCGGGCTGATCGGCCCCCCAAAGCCCCCTGCTCAGCCGCAAGACATCCTCACGGGAGAAGTCGGTGATGATGTCGTCGCCCGCCATAAATCCGAACACAAAGCTGTCTGCGTTGCTGCCACCCGAAAGCGTGTCATTGCCGCTGTCGCCATAGATCATGTCCCGACCGGACGAACCGAACAGCTGATCATCGCCGCTGCCACCGCGCAATAGATCGTTGCCGGTGCCACCAAACAGCCTGTCGGCACCGTTGCCGCCGCTCAGCACGTCGTGGCCACCATTGCCATAAAGGCGGTCATTGCCCGCCCCCCCGACAGGATATTGCGCGCGCCATTGCCTTCCAGCAGGTTGGCGGCCGCATTTCCAGTGGCGTCTATCGCCGCGCTGCCCAAAAGCCGGGCATTGTGAATACCCGAGACAAGCGTCAAATCGGCTGAAGCGTGAAAGGTATTGGCATTGACGACGTCAAGCTTGGCGTTGACGTCCTCGACAAGGATCTTCACCGAAAAACTTCGTGTGCCGACAGTGCCGCTGACGCTGACCAGCCCCCCTTCGACCGCTTCAAGCGCGTAGCCCCCTGCGCTGGCACTTGTGGTTCGATCACCCAAGGTCGAAAACACCGCCCCTCCCCGGCCTTCGCCGATGGAATAGAACCGGTTGCCGTCCAGATCGCTATAAACCACCCCGGTCACATAGTAGACATCGGGTTGGGACGAGAAATTCTGTGTGACCATCGATGCATTGTAGGTAATGCCGTTGTAACGGAATTGCCCAGCTTCCTGAGCGATCCCGACATCGCGGTAACCATCGTGCAAAAGGTTGACTCTGTGGCCCGCCGAGAGGAACAGATCCGAATGTTGCTGGCCAATGACCGCCTGCAGGTTCAAGGTTCCGGTCGTTCCACGCCAACTGATGTTCTCGCCAGCCCCCCAGCCGTCATAGCCGGCCGCCAGTGCGCGTTGGCTGGGCGTGCTGCCATTGACACCGGTGTGCGAAAACACATCTGTGGCCAGCATCCATGACGAATGACGGGTGGCCGCGAGGTCCAGAGCGGCATCAGGTGCAAGCACGCCGCGCGCGCTGCCATGCAGTTGACCGGGTGAAAGAGACTGATTGAGGTCAATCCCGTGTCGCGCCGCCTCACCCAAAGGGTCAAGGCGGGCCCTGTTCACCAGTTCCAGCATATATTGTTCGGCGGCCGTAAAAGCCATCGGCAGACCTTTCGCAGACATTCCCCAAGTGAAGGTTTATCTGCGAAATGGGGCACAGCCGGGGCAGAAACCGGGCATCAAGTGACGACCATCAACGGGCCCGCCCGCGTCGCATCGCTCGCGCCCTAGCGTTTGCCGAAGATCGATCCCAAAACACCGCGCACAATGGCTTGGCCAGATTTGGTGCCCAACTGCCGTGCAAAGCTTTTGGCAAACGCGGTACCGATCGAATCGCTGCGGCCCGAATTTCGGCTGGTGGTGCTACGCCGACTTCCGGCCGCATCAGCCCGATCCTCGGCGTCATAACGGCGGGCGCGGGCAAACTCGCGCTCCTCCGCCTCGGCGCGCTGGGTGCGGTCCTCGGCCTCGGCCGCGTCGCGCGCGGCGCGCTCGGCCTTGGCGCGCAAACGCTCATAGGCCGAATCACGGTCAATCGGCGTGTCGTACTTGGCCCCCAACCCCGAAGCGCGCATCAGTTGCGCCCGGATCGCCGGATCAATCGGCCCGAGTTGCGAAGACGGCGGACGCACCAGCGTGCGTTCGGCCATACCCGGCACGCCCTTGGCCTCTAGAAACGAGGTCACCGCCTCACCGGTGCCGACATCGCGGATTGCCTCTTCTATGGCAAAGCGCGGGTTCGGCCGATAGGTCTCGGCCGCCAGCTTCAGCCCCTTTTGGTCCTTGGCGGTAAAGGCGCGCAGCGCGTGCTGCACCCGGTTGCCAAGCTGGCCCAGGATCATCTCGGGCACATCGGCGGGGTTTTGGGTGATGAAATACACCCCCACCCCCTTGGACCGGATCAACCGCGCCACCTGCTCGACCTTGGCCACCAGGGCCTTGGGCGCGTCGTTGAACAAAAGATGCGCCTCGTCGAAGAAAAAGACCAGTTTGGGCTTTTCCGGATCGCCCACCTCGGGCAATTCCTCGAAAAGCTCGGACAACAGCCACAGAAGGAAGGTCGCATAAAGCCGGGGGCCGGAATTCATCAGCTTGTCGGCGGCCAGAAGGTTTACCACACCGCGACCTTGCGCATCACAGCGCATGAGGTCGGCCAGTTCAAGCGCCGGCTCCCCAAACATCTGCGCCGCACCTTGGTTTTCCAAGACCAACAACCGGCGCTGAATGGCCCCGATTGAGGTCGTAGACACCAGCCCATAGCGTGCCGAAATCGTGCTGTCATTCTCGGCGATAAAGGTCAAAAGCGCCTGAAGGTCTTTCAGATCAAGAAGCGGCAGCTCTTCCTCATCGGCCAGCCGAAAGGCAACATTCAACACACCCTCCTGCGGCTCGGTCAATTCCAACAAGCGGCTGAGCAGCAAGGGACCCATCTCGGCCACTGTGGCGCGGATCGGGTGGCCCTGCTCGCCGAACAGATCCCAGAACGCCACAGGAAAGGCCTGATACTGCAGATCCAGCCCGATGGTGGCGGCACGTTTCATGAAGGGTTCGTGCAGCTTGTGCTCAGCCGATCCGGGCTGGGCGATGCC
>JBMSKG010000335.1:0-2800 GCA_049419625.1 Paracoccaceae bacterium
CGCGGTGCTCGTTCGGCTCTTCCGAGGGTTTGAAGGTGCCGATGGCCGCATGGTAAGCCAGTGCCAAAGTGATACCACCACCCCAATGCGGATTGGTGAAGACGGTGGCCAGAAGCTTGCCATCCATGACCATCTGCACGGCTTCTGGGTTGCCATCATATGCCACGATGGGCATGCCCTCGATGCCCTCGGCCTTCAGCGCTTCCATCACACCATAAGCGATGTTGTCATTCGCACAGTGCACACCAGTGATCTTGTCGCCGTATTTGGTCAAGAACGACGCCATCAATTCGGCGGCCTTAGTGGTATCCCAGTCTGCGGGCTGCGCATCGAGCAGCTCGATTTCCGGGAAATCCTTGAGTGCGTTCTTTAGGCCATTCAGACGCTCGATCGCCGGATTGTTAGCAGCAATCCCGCCCAGGTGGACGACACCGCCCTTGCCACCCATCGCCTCGAACAGCATGCGGGCTGTCTGCTCCGCCGGCTTTTCGTCCGACCAGGACATGTGGCTGACCCAGTGGTCGCCGAAGTCCCAAGGATGGGCGTCGTCAGTCTTGTTCCAGATGGTCGACACATAGCCGCCAGCAGCCTGAACTGCTTCGGCCACAGGGCGCGCGTTCGGACTGTCATTGGCGTCGCAAGCAATTGCGCAAGCACCATTGTTCTTGGCCAAGAACGCCTTAATGTCGGCCAGCGACTTCTCCGACGAGCCTTCGTTAATGAGCGAGGTCATGTCTTCTTTGGCCTTGCCGAGGGATTCAGTGAAAGCCTCGCCGCCTGAAACGATTGCATTCCAATAGGCCGAGGCACGGTCACGATAGGACCAGGCAAGAGCCGGGTCGGTTGCCGCACGAGCCATCCCGCCCCCAAAAATGCCTGGCATGGTCGCGGTGGTCAGGCCCGCGGCAGAAGCGAACAGAAAGTTCCGGCGGCTGATGGTTTCGCGTTCGATGAAATCTTTGATAAACGTGGACATTGGTATCCTCCCTGATTTCCACATCAACGCCACTGATCCGTGGCCGAGCTGGTAGTGGGCGTGGCAGCTCTAAGAATACACACCAAAGCCCACTAATGCACTAACTGGTTACTTTTTTGCTAAGACGCGAGTCAAGCGTTTTGTTGAGAAGAAACCGAAGCCCTCACAGACGTCGACTTCGATTCTCCTTTGACGAAAACCGCGCTAGACGTGTAATCAGGAAGATAACGCAAGTGGCGGGATCAGACCGGAAAACTCATGGAAATAATTGACGCACCCAAAACAAGGGAGACTTCGGCTGCCAGCAAACCCCGGACACGGGATGCCGAAGCAACAAAAGCCCGCATCCTTGAAGCGGCAAAACGCGAATTCGCCAAGAATGGGCTTGGCGGGGCCCGCGTAGACGTGATCGCCGAGAAGGCGCGCGCCAACAAACGGATGATCTATCACTACTTTGACAGTAAGGAGGGTCTATTCCAGACCATTCTAGAAAACGCTTATCTCGACATCCGCACCGCCGAACAAAAACTGAATCTAGACCACCTGGCTCCGAAAGTGGCCCTCGAACGTCTGGTACGGTTCACCTGGGACTATTACCTAAAGAACCCCGAGTTCATCACGTTGGTGAACAGCGAAAACCTTCACCGCGCCAAGCACCTGAGAAAGTCAGAAATCGTCAAGGTTTACAGCCGGAAATTCGTGTCAATGGTGACGACCATCCTTGATCGTGGCGTGGCGGCCGGGGAGTTCCGGCCCGGTGTCGATCCGGTGCAACTCAATATTACCATCGCGGCCATCGGCTATTACTACCTGACAAACCGCTTCACAGGATCCATCGTGTTCGAGCGCGACCTGATGGCAAAAGACGCGCTGGAAGAACGGCTCAGGTTCAACATCGACACGATCATGCGGTTGGTAGCTGCCTGAGCGACCGCCGGTCGGTACTGGTTAGACCTCCCATTCCAATCCAAGACTACCCAAGGCCGCTTCAGCGCAGGTAATGTCCTCGACATCCTTGGCACCAGAAACACCGATGCCGCCGATGACTTTGCCGCCATGAACAATCGGTAGGCCGCCACCCCACGGCAAAAGCCGGGAACGGGTGGACAGGCCCAGCGTCAGCGATTGGCTGGAGGCCATACGCTCAGCAAAGGCGGCGGTAGCGCGGCGCATCGTGGCTGCGGTAAAAGCCTTGTCCTGCGCGAAATCCAGAATGGGCGGCGTGACGGCGTCCATACGGGCCGATGCAATCACATGGCCCTGCGGATCACAAATCGCGACCGCGACTGCCAAACCATCTGTCGCGGCACGTTCCAAAGCCGCCGCAGCAAGCTGAAGCGCGGCAGAGGAGGAAATGGTGCTGACTTGCGTGATCATTGGCTCTGTCCTTCCCAGTTGATCAAGATGAAGGGCTCCTCGATCCTGCGTGACATGATGTTTGCGTAAAGCGCCGCCGGATCGTTTGGTGTGGCGTGGTGCATCAGCCCATCCAGCGCAAAGCGCCCATGGGCCAACCACTCCATCGCGCGGGCGAAGCCGCCAAAGATGGAATGGGGCGCGTTGTTGTAGCCTTCCAGCAATTCCTCCCACTGGAAGCTGCGGCCATGCATCGGCAGTTCCCATTCCCAACCCGAGCGCAGGGTCACATGGTTGAAGAACACCGCATGGGTGATGTCATGGGCAGACCGATCTGACAGCTTCCGCCAGGGCACGCCCACAAGCACCACTTCGCCCATCCGGCGCACGATCTTGCAACCGTCCAGCGCCGCGCCCTCATGGCCCGAACAATCGACGACGAGTGCCACCTTGCCCTGATAGTCTGGA
>JBMSKG010000336.1:0-2793 GCA_049419625.1 Paracoccaceae bacterium
ACCTTTGGCGTGTCATCGCGCGCCACCGAAATGACGGCGCGCGGTGGGTCGACCATGTACCTACAAGAGGGCGACAGGCCCACGCTCAACGAGCTTTTGCACGGTATGATCGTCAATTCCGGCAATGACGCCTGTATCGTGGTGGCCGAAGGTCTGGCAGGCAGCGAAGAAGCCTTCTCGGCCCAGATGACCGCCCGCGCGCGCGAGCTGGGTATGGACCATTCGACCTTTGCCAATTCCTCGGGCTGGCCTGACCCCGCTCACCGCATGAGCATGCGCGATCTGGGCATCCTCGCGCGGATGCTGATCGAGGATTTCCCCGAGCATTATCCTCTGTTTGCGGAGACGTCCTTTGACTACAAGGATCGCGCTCCGGCCAATGCCAGAAACCGAAACCCTTTGCTGCGGCTCGGGATCGGCGCCGATGGGTTGAAAACTGGCCACACCTCCGAGGCGGGCTATGGCCTTGTGGGCAGTGTGAAGCAGGGCGACCGGCGCATCATTTTCGCCTTTTCCGGCACGCAAGATGACAAAGCACGCGCCGAAGAGGCCGAGCGGATCACCTCTTGGGCTTTCCGCCAGTTTTCTCTGAAGATGCTGGCCAAATCTGGTAGCCGCATCGCTGAGGCCCCGGTGCATTTGGGTGCGGCCGAGACAGTTGGCCTTGTTCCGGCGCAAGATATCCAACTGTTGCTGCCCGCGATTGCCCAAGGCAAGGTGCAGGCCGAGGTGGTCTATTCCGGCCCCTTCACCGCCCCGATCACGGCTGGCACCACGCTGGGAGAATTGGTGATTGATGTGCCCGATCTTGGCCAGACCCGTGTTCCACTGGTGGCGGAGACCGATGTTGCCAAGGGCGGCTTCATGGTGCGCATGAAGGCGGCAGCCAGCGCGCTGCAACAGCGCTACTTTGGCGACGAGGCCCCGGCAAGCTGATGGGACAAGACAAGTGGACCGGGCAGGACAAGCTGATCGGGCGGGGTGCGTTCCTTTCCTTTGAAGGCATTGATGGATCCGGAAAATCGACCCAAGCCAGGCTCTTGGCTGCGGCGCTGCGCGAGGCTGGCACGCGTGTCACCTTGACCCGCGAACCGGGCGGCAGCCCCGGTGCCGAAGAAATCCGCCGTCTGGTGCTGGAAGGCGACGCCGATCGCTGGTCACCACAGACCGAACTCTTGTTGTTCACGGCAGCGCGGCGCGACCATTTGGAAAAGACCATCCGCCCAGCGATTGCGCGCGGCGAGGTGGTGATCACCGACCGCTTTGCCGACAGCACGCGCATGTATCAGGGCCTGACGCGCGGCAATCTGGCCGCAGAGGTCGATGCCTTGCATGCGCTGATGATCGGGATCGAACCTGATCTCACCTTTCTGATCGACATCCCGCCCGAAGCCGGACTGGCCCGCGCCACCGCCCGCGCGGGCGCAGAGATGCGGTTCGAAGGCATGGGGCTTGAGGTGCAGACCCGTGCCCGCAACGGCTTTCTCGCGCTGGCCCAGCGCCATCCTGCCCGCTTTCGCGTGATCGACGGCCACCGCCCAGAGGCCGAAGTTGCCGCCGAGGTGCAAACCATAGCGCGCGATTGGCTGGCCCAACAGCGGCAAACGGCCTGACCATGGCCGAGGCCGAGATCCCCGAAGCTGATGGCATCGAAGGCGCTCCGCATCCGCGCGCGACATCGGCCCTTTTGGGTCAGGGATCGGCGGAAGCCACATTTCTGCAAGCCTTCAACACTGGCCGTCTGCACCACGGCTGGCTGATCACCGGGCCGCGCGGGGTGGGCAAGGCCACGCTGGCGTGGCGGCTCGCGCGGTTCCTTCTGGCCACGCCCGAGGATGACGGCGGCATGTTCGCCGCCCCACCCCCCCAGACGCTGGATGTCCCCAACAACCACCCCGTGACCCGCCGCATCGCGGCGCTGTCAGAGCCGCGCCTGTTTCTGTTGCGCCGGGCCTATGACGAGAAAAAAGCCAAGCTGCAGGATGTGATCTCGGTGGACGAGGTGCGGAAGATGAAAAGCTTCTTCACCCTGTCGGCAGCCGATGGCGGGCGGCGTGTTGCGATCATCGACGCGGTGGACGAAATGAACCCGGCCGCCGCAAACGCGCTGTTGAAGCTTTTGGAAGAGCCCCCGAAATCGGTGACGATGTTTCTCATCAGCCACCAACCGGCGCGGCTGTTGCCGACCATCCGCTCGCGCTGCCGCGAGTTGCGGTTGGGTCCCCTTTCGGCGCAGAACCTGTCGGATGCCTTGACCATGGCGGGGGGTGAGGTGGCGCCAGAGGACCGCGTCGCACTGGCCGAACTGGCAGGCGGGTCGGTGGGCGAAGCCTTTCGGATGACCAACCTTGAAGGGCTGGCGCTGTATGCGCGGCTCGTCAAGCTGATGGCCAGCCTTCCGCGCCTTGACCGGGTGCAAGCGCTGGCCTTTGCCGAGGCGGGTGCGGGCCGAGGGGCCGAGGCGCAGTTTGACCTGATTGTCACGCTTCTGGATCTGTTTTTGGCCCGTTTGGCCCGGGCCGGCACCTGCGGCACCACCCCGCCGGAAGCCGCCCAAGGCGAGGCCGCGCTGCTGACGCGGCTTGCGCCCAACCCATGGGCGGCGCGGGAATGGGCCAGTTTGGCCCAGACGCTGGGACTTCGGGCCCGACGCGGCAAGGCGGTGAACCTTGACCCTGCCGCACTTCTCATGGATATGCTCTTGCAGATCGACGAGGCGGCAGTGACCCTGTCTCGATTGCCCTGAAGCTGGTCTCTTGCAGACCCGGGGGGGGGGGGGGGGGGGGGGGGGGG
>JBMSKG010000337.1:0-2789 GCA_049419625.1 Paracoccaceae bacterium
CCATTCTGGCCTGTATCCCGCAGGCGGTGAAGGCGCTGCAAGACCTTGGCATGCATCGCAAGGTGCAACTGATCGTCTCGGGCGGTATCCGCACCGGGGCCGATGTGGCCAAGGCCATGGCGCTGGGTGCGGATGCGGTGGCCATTGGCACCGCCGCGCTGATCGCGCTGGGCGACAATGATCCGAAGTGGGAAGACGAGTATCAAAAGCTCGGCACCACGGCGGACGCCTATGACGACTGGCACGAAGGCCGCGACCCTGCAGGTATCACCACCCAAGACCCCGAACTGTCCAAGCGGTTCGATCCGGTTCTGGGCGGGCGTCGCTTGAAGAACTACCTCAAGGTGATGACGCTCGAAGCGCAGACCATCGCGCGGGCTTGCGGCAAGAACCACCTGCACAATCTGGAACCCGAAGACCTGTGCTCGCTGACCATCGAGGCGGCAGCCATGGCGGGGGTGCCTTTGGCCGGAACCAACTGGATTCCGGGGCGGAATGGCGGGTTCTGAACCCGCCCTTTCATCCAAAACCATAAAGAACACAGGGAGTTGTAAAATGGCGAAAGACCTTGCCAAATGGGCCAAGGATAAAGGCGTCAAGTATTTCATGGTGTCCTATACCGATCTGTTCGGTGGTCAGCGTGCGAAACTGGTGCCGACGCAGGCGATCAATGACATGGCGGTGGACGGGGCTGGCTTTGCCGGTTTCGCAACCTGGCTGGACCTGACCCCGGCGCATCCCGACATGATGGCGGTGCCCGATCCGGAATCGGCCATCCAGCTGCCGTGGAAGCGCGACGTCGCTTGGCTCGCGTCCAACTGCGTGATGGAAGAAAAGCCCTTGGCGCAGGCCCCGCGCAACGTGCTGCGCAAACTCATCGACGAGGCCGCCAAAGATGGTCTGCGGGTGAAAACCGGGGTGGAGCCGGAGTTCTTCCTCCTCACCCCCGAAGGCGACAAGATCGCCGACCCCTACGACAACGCCGAAAAGCCTTGCTACGACCAGCAGGCCGTGATGCGCCAGTATGACTGCATCGCCGAGGTCTGTGACTACATGCTCGAAATGGGCTGGGAGGCCTATCAGAACGACCACGAGGACGCCATCGGCCAGTTCGAGATGAATTGGAAGTATGACGACGTTCTGCAGACCGCCGACAAGCACAGCTTCTTCAAATTCATGATGAAGTCGGTCGCCGAAAAGCACGGCCTGCGCGCCACCTTCATGCCCAAGCCCTTCAAGGGCCTCACCGGGTCGGGCTGCCATGCGCATATCTCGGTCTGGTCGCTGGACGGTAAGACCAACGCCTTTGCCGACAAGTCAAAGGAATTGGGCCTGTCCGATCAGGGTCGTCACTTCCTGGGCGGGATCATGAAGCACGCCTCGGCCTTGGCCGCGATCTGCAACCCGACGGTCAACAGCTACAAGCGCATCAACGCGCCGCGCACCTCCTCGGGCGCGACCTGGGCACCGAACACGGTCACCTGGACCGGCAACAACCGCACCCACATGGTGCGCGTCCCTGGTCCAGGCCGGTTCGAACTGCGCCTGCCCGACGGCGCGGCGAACCCCTATCTGATGCAGGCGGTCATTCTGGCGGCTGGTCTGGATGGCGTACGCTCCAAGGCCGACCCGGGCCGTCGCTATGACATCGACATGTACCAGATGGGCCATACGGTGAAGAACGCGCCGAAGCTGCCGCTCAACCTCTTGGACGCCTTGCGCGAGTTCGACAAGGACAAGACGCTCAAGTCGATGATGGGGGATGAGTTCTCGTCGGCCTTCCTGAAGCTCAAGCACAAGGAATGGGACAGCTACGCCTCGCATTTCTCCAAGTGGGAAACCGAAAACACGCTGGATATCTGACGCTTTTCAGCGATCATCAGCGCGGCCTCCGGGGTAGACTTCGGGGGCCGACTGCATTTTGGGGGTGCGATGCCGACCCTGAGACCACACGAAGCCCACGAGTTAATCCATGCCGCACTGACCGGCAGCGGGCTTGCCCCGTCCCGCGCGGGCTACTTCACCGATGCCATTTTGGACACCGAATTGTCCGGGCTCGAGGGGCATGGCTTTTACTGGCTGGACTACTATTGCCAGCACCTGCGCAGCGGCAAGGTGGACGGCCAAGCGGTGCCGCAGATCAACCAGATCTCGCCCGTCAGCTTTCGCGTCGATGCTGCCCACGGCTTTGCCCACCCGGCGATTGAAGCGGGCTTTGCGCGGCTGATCCCGGCGGCCAAGGCGCAAGGGATTGCGGCGATGGGGGTGTTCAATTCCTACAACGCGGCGACCTTGGGCTTTCACACTGGCACCTTGGCCCGTGCTGGGCTTTTTGCCCTTGGGGCCACCAATGCCGTGCCGACCGTGGCCCCGGTAGGCGGCTCAAAGCCGTTGATCGGCACCAATCCGATTTCCTATGCCGTACCCGCACCGGGGGGCGAGATTGCCTTTCTGGTCGATCAATCCGCAACGGCTGTTGCTTGGACGGCGGTCAAACGCGCGGCTGATGCGGGCAAACCCATTCCCTTGGGTTGGGCCTTGGATGCCGCGGGTCAGCCCACAACCGATGCCGCCGCCGGGCTTGCCGGGTCAATGGCACCTTCGGGCGGCGTCAAGGGGTTCTCCATTGGTCTGTTGGTCGAGGTGCTGTGCGCCGCCCTTGCCGGCGGGCAGCTTGGGCCGGATCAGGGATCCTTCACCGACAATGACGGCAAGCCGATCGACAATGGTCAGTTCTTCATCGCCATTGATCCGCAGGTGCTTTCCGGTGGCAGTTTTGACGGCACGAG
>JBMSKG010000338.1:0-2777 GCA_049419625.1 Paracoccaceae bacterium
TCCCAAACAAATTCCAACTATTGAATTTAATATGGCAACATGTTAGGTGAAACGCGAAGCTTGACCCCTCTTTTGGAGACACTCATGAACCTTGATCGTTCCGTAACCCTGTTTGCCGGCGGCATGGTGCTGCTCTCAGTAATCCTGACCCAGGTCGTCAGCCCCTATTTCATGTGGTTCACCCTGTTCATTGGGGCGAACCTCATCCAATCCTCGATGACGGGCTTCTGCCCGGCAGCTTCGGTCTTTCGGATGATGGGCGTCAAAAGCGGCTGCGCGTTCAAATAAGGCAAAGGCGCCCCACGGGGCGCCTTGTTCGGTGCGTGGTTGTGCCGGCTAAACCACAGGCATTACACCAGAAACCCACCGTCGCTGTCGTCTCCAGCCTCTTCGACCAGCCGGTCGAAATCGGGCACCATGATGTGGCGCTTGCCCTCCAGCTCGATCACGCCATCGCGTTTCAGCGCGCTCATCTGGCGGCTGACGGTTTCCAAGGTCAGCCCCAGATAATCGGCCATCTCCTCGCGCGTCAGCGGCAAATCAAAGGTCACATGCCCCGTGGCCGAGCGCAGCTTCAGGCTCGCATCCCGCCGCGCGATGATCGACAGCAGCGAGGCGATCTTTTCCCGCGCCGTCTTGCGACCCAAAAGCAGCATCCATTCCCGCGCCGCGTCCAACTCATCCAGCGTCATCTCCAAAAGGCGCTGCGCGACATGGGGGGTCTGGGCCATCAACTCTTCGAACGGTTTCTTGCGGAAACAGCACATCACCAGATCGGTCGCCGCCGTCACATCATAGGCGGCCGACTGCCGCCCCGGACGGCCCACGAAATCAGACGGCAGCAACAGGCCAACCATCTGGCGGCGGCCGTCCTCCATGGTCTGGGTCAGGGTCGCAATGCCGGTCACCACCGAGCCGACAAAATCCATCCGGTCGCCAGACCAGATCACGGTCTGGCCCGCCTGATAGCTGCGGTAGTATTTGATCTGTTCAAGCCGCTGCAACTCATCCGTTTCACATCGGGCGCAGACCGCGCGGTGACGGATCGGGCAAGAGCCGCAATCTTGGGACAAAAGATGCGAACCTTGATGCGCCATTCGTTCAAATTCCACTTGATCTGCGTCAAAGAGAGCTCGACCTGTTCTGGCTAGCATAGCCGTATGACCATACAATCGCAACTCATGCGGCTGGGGCTTTTTGACGCCCGCGTGCCCAGATACACCTCTTACCCCACAGCGCCGCATTTTGCGGGCGGGGTAGGCCCGGCGAATTTCGCCCATTGGATCACGACGATCCCGGCAGGCAGCGAGATTTCGCTTTACCTGCATGTACCGTTTTGCCGACGATTGTGCTGGTTCTGCGCCTGCCGAACGCAAGGCACCTCGTCGGATGCGCCGGTCTTGGCCTATGCCAAGGTTCTGAAAGCGGAAATCGCGCTTTTGAAGCGGCATTTGCCGCGTGGCGTGCGGCTGAGCCGTTTGCATTGGGGCGGCGGCACGCCCACGCTTTTGGCGCCGGACTCGATGCGCGAATTGGCAGACGCAGTGTTTGACGCCGTGCCGATGGCCGAAGGTGCCGAGTTTTCCGTTGAGATTGATCCCAATGAAATTGATGCCGCCCGGCTGGACGCCTTGGCCGCATCGGGCATGAGCCGTGCCTCGATCGGGGTGCAGGATTTCGATCCCGAGATCCAAAAGACCATTGGCCGCGAACAAAGCTACGAGCTGACCAAGCGCGTCGCCGACATGATCCGCGACCGTGGGATCACCAGCCTGAACGCCGATATCCTTTATGGCCTGCCGTTCCAGACAAGCGCCCGCATCTCGGATTCGGTGCAAAAGCTCCTGACCCTGAACCCCGACCGCGTGGCGCTTTATGGCTATGCCCATGTCCCGTGGATGAGCCGCCGCCAGCAGATGATCCCGTCAGACGCCATGCCCACCCCGCAAGAGCGGCTGGCGCTGTTTGAAACCGCGCGCCAGTTGTTCACTTGGGACGGCTATGACGAGATTGGCATCGACCATTTCGCGCGGCCGACCGACAGCATGGCCAAGGCGGCCCGCGCCGGCACGCTGCGGCGGAATTTTCAGGGCTACACCGACGACACCGCCCCGGTTCTGGTGGGGCTTGGGGCCTCCTCGATCAGCCGCTTCCCCCAAGGCTTTGCCCAGAACGTCAGCGGCACCGCTGATTACACCCGCGCCATCCGCGAAGGCGGGTTTTCCACCCATCGCGGCCATATCTTCACCGGCGAAGACGTGATGCGCGCCCGGATCATCGAGGCGCTGATGTGCGATTTCCGCGTTGACCGGGCCGAGATTCTGGCCAGTTTCGAGGTGACACCCGAACGGCTCGACGCGCTTTTGCGCACCGCCGCCGATGGTTTTGCCGGGATGGTCAAGCTTGACGCCAACGGGTTGATCATCTTGCCCGAAGGCAAACCCCTCACCCGCATGATCGCCCGCGCTTTTGATGCCTATGACCAGACCAAGGCGCAACATTCAGCGGCGATTTAAGGGGGAGATGACCTTAAGGTCTGCTTTGCGGACGAAGCGGACGTTCACCGGATTGACCAAAACAGTGGTGAATGGCCCATAAGTACCAGACAGCGCCGATCTGGTGGGCCGCCCAGACGGTGGAAAGGGCGCACGCAGACGTAGACGCGGCGGAGCAAAGGGCTACAATAGATGCGGCGGAGCACAGGGCCAAAGGTATCTTGAAGAGATCGAGAGAACCAATTGAAGCAGCCGCATTCAATCACGGGAACGATCAACGTC
>JBMSKG010000339.1:0-2764 GCA_049419625.1 Paracoccaceae bacterium
TCCATCGTGCCGATGATCGCGGAGACGTCTGCAAGCTGGTGGCCTTTGCAGATGTAATCCATGGATTGCAGGTGCATATAACCCGGCGCGCGGATCTTGGCGCGGTAGGGTTTGTTGGTGCCGTCGGCGACCAGATAGACGCCAAACTCGCCCTTGGGAGCCTCAACGGCTGCGTAGACTTCCCCGGCGGGGACGTGGAAACCCTCGGTATACAGTTTGAAATGGTGGATCAGAGCTTCCATCGAGCGCTTCATCTCGCTGCGTTTCGGTGGGCTGATCTTGCCACGCGACATCACGTCACCCTGCCCATCGGGCGCGCGCAGTTTGGCGATCGCCTGATGGATGATCTTCAGGCTTTCTTCCATTTCGGCCATGCGGCACAGATAGCGGTCATAGCAATCGCCATTCTTGCCGACCGGAATCTGGAAATCGAACTCGGAATAGAGCTCATAAGGCTGGCTGCGGCGCAGGTCCCAGGCAAAACCCGAACCCCGCACCATCACGCCTGAATAGCCCCAATCTGAGATGTCTTTTTCAGACACGATCCCAATATCGGCATTGCGCTGCTTGAAGATTCGGTTTTCGGTCAACAGCCCGTGCAGGTCGTTCAGAACGCGCGGAAATTCCTTTGCCCACTGTTCGATATCGTCGATCAGCGCCGGCGGCAGATCTTGGTGCACGCCACCGGGGCGGAAGTAAGCGGCGTGCAGACGCGCGCCGCAAGCCCGCTCATAGAACACCATCAGCTTTTCACGCTCTTCAAAGCCCCAAAGCGGCGGGGTCAGGGCGCCGACGTCCATGGCTTGGGTCGTAACGTTCAAAAGGTGGTTCAGGATGCGGCCGATTTCCGAATACAAGATGCGGATCAGGCTTGCCCGGCGTGGAACCGGCGTGTTGGTCAGCTTTTCAATCGCCAGGCACCAGGCATGTTCCTGGTTCATCGGTGCCACATAATCCAACCGGTCGAAGTACGGAAGGTTCTGCAGGTAAGTCCGGCTTTCCATCAGCTTTTCAGTGCCGCGATGGAGCAGGCCGATATGGGGATCGCAGCGTTCGACAATCTCGCCGTCAAGCTCTAGCACAAGACGCAAAACACCATGCGCCGCAGGGTGTTGCGGGCCAAAGTTGATGTTGAAGTTGCGAATACGATGCTCGCCCGTTTGGGCGTCACGGCTGCCGTCGTCATAGGTGTTACGGATGATATCGCCGTCCATGGCTTACACCGCCTTCTTTTCGTCGCCCGGCAGGATGTATTGCGCACCCTCCCAAGGAGACATGAAATCAAACTGCCGGTATTCCTGCACCAGACTGACCGGCTCATAGACCACGCGCTTTTGCGCCTCGTCATAGCGCACCTCGGTATAGCCCGTGGTCGGGAAATCCTTACGCAGGGGATGCCCGCGGAAACCATAATCCGTCAGGATACGACGGAGGTCAGGGTGACCCGAGAAGAGGATGCCGAACATGTCGAACACCTCACGCTCCACCCAATTCGCCGAAGGATGCAGCGCCACCAGCGACGGCACCATCTCTTCCTCACCCGCGGCAACCTTCACCCGGATGCGGTGGTTTTGGTACATTGACAAGAACATATAGACCACATCAAAGCGCGGGTCGCGCTCGGGGTGGTCCACCGCCGTGATATCGACGAGCGAGGTAAAGCGGCAGGCCGCATCATCGCGCAAGAATTCCACAAAGCTTTCCAGATGCGCCAGTTGAACGGTCACGTTCAACTCGCCAAACGCCACTTCGGTGGCGATCACGGCATCTTGCCGCTTCAGCTCCAGATAGGCACCAAGTTCTTGCAGGGCTTCAGACATTTGAACCTCTCAGCGCACAAGGGTGCCAGTGCGGCGGATCTTCCGCTGCAACTGCAGGATGCCGTACAGCAGAGCCTCGGCCGTGGGCGGGCAGCCGGGCACGTAGATATCAACCGGAACGATCCGGTCACAGCCACGCACCACCGAATAGCTGTAGTGATAATAGCCGCCACCGTTCGCACAGCTGCCCATCGAGATCACATAGCGGGGCTCGGGCATCTGGTCGTAGACCTTGCGCAGCGCCGGAGCCATCTTGTTGGTCAAGGTGCCGGCCACGATCATCAGGTCCGACTGGCGCGGTGAGGCGCGGGGGGCGGTGCCGAACCGCTCCAGGTCATAACGCGGCATCGATGTGTGCATCATCTCAACCGCGCAGCAGGCCAGACCAAAGGTCATCCAGTGAAGCGAGCCATTGCGCGCCCAGTTGATGATGTCCTCGGTCGTGGTCAGCAGAAAGCCCTTGTCCTGCAACTCGCGGTTCAGGGCTTGGGTGGCCACCTCACGGTCGCCGCCAGCCGTGTTGGCTCCGGTCATCACGCCCATTCCAAGGCCCCCTTCTTCCATTCATAGGCAAAGCCGACGGTCAGAACGGCCAAAAACACCATCATTGACCAGAACCCGACCATCGACATCTCCCCAAAGGCCACCGCCCAGGGGAAAAGGAAGGCCACTTCAAGGTCGAAGATGATGAAGAGAATCGACACAAGGTAGAAGCGCACGTCGAACTTCATCCGGGCATCGTCAAAGGCGTTGAAACCACATTCATAGGCCGAAACCTTCTCGGGGTCCGGGTTGCGCACCGCGATCACCGCCGCCGCAAGGATCAGCACAAGGCCAAGTCCAACAGCAATTGCAAGCAGGATGAGGATCGGCAGGTATTCTCGCAACATCGGATTGTCCACGAGTGTCTCCTTTGGCTGGCATTGGGCGCGCCACGGCGCAGG
>JBMSKG010000340.1:0-2748 GCA_049419625.1 Paracoccaceae bacterium
CCCTGTCAACGCCGCAGATCGCAAGGTTCTTGCAAGGGGGCGGATGGGGGTCTATCCCGAACATATGACCGAAAAACCTTATGTCCTTGACGCTCAGATTGGCTATGTGTTGCGCCGGGTGACACAGCGGCATCTTGCACTGTTTTCCGAAGCAATCCCCGAGGTGACAACGACGCAGTTCGCCGTTCTCGCTCGACTTGCCGAACTAGGCCCTCAGTCGCAGAACGCGCTGGGTCGGGAAACCGCACTCGATGCGGCCACGATCAAGGGCGTTGTCGACCGTTTGGCGCGGCAGGGTTTAGTCAGCACCTTTCCTGATCCGGATGACCGTCGGCGGCTGACCGTGGATCTGTCTGACGAGGGTCGCGCCGTGTTCTTGCGCCTGGTTCCCACGGGGCTTGAAGTCTCTGCCCGAACCCTTGGGCCGCTCTCAGAGGCTGAACAACGTCAGTTGCTGGATTTGCTGATGCGGCTTGCCTGAATGTGCCGCGCCCGAAAGGATTTGACCTCGGCCGCGCTGGGCGCATGTCCGGTAAAGGTCAGTGCATAGGGCGGGATACGGTCAAGTCGCGGCGATAACGGTTCATCGACCCGCATCGAGATATAGCCGATCTGCGTCAGATAGACGGTATGGGCGCGAATGTCGGCCTCGGCATCCGGATAGCCAAAGCGCAGAAACATTGCCTTGATCGCCGCAATCCGCTCGGCATCCGCTGTGGCCAAGGTCTTGGCCAGCGCCGGATCGGTCAGAGCCCATGTGCGGATGGCAAATTCAAGACGGCTGTCGAACAAGTCCTGTATGATCCAACAGTCAAAGAGATTCAGAACCGCCTCGGTAATCGTGGCCGCTGGCGCTTCGGTCTGGCGGACGAGATTGGCGGTATTGCGGCTTTGCCAGCGCGCGACCAGCCCATCCAGCAGCGCCTCACGGTCAGGAAAGTGCCAATAGAAACTGGTGCGTGACAGGCCCAGCTTTTCAGCCAGCGGCATGACCTTGACGGCCTCGACCCCACCTTCAACCAAAAGCTGATAGGCGGCGTCAAGCCACAGATCGGCCGAGCCGCGCCAGCCGCGCTCATTGGGTGCAGGTGTGTCCATGGGGTCGAGCCTAGGCAGTTTGGCACCCTGCCGCAACCCGACAATCCCAGCCATGTCGAAACTCGACACCAGTGTCGACTTTGTGATTGACTTGCACAGCGCGGCCCATAATCTTGGGCCAACCTTGGAGAAAGCCCATGTCCAACGATCCGCTTTTGCAGCCCTATCAGCTGAAACACCTGACGCTGCGCAACCGCATCATGACCACCAGCCATGAACCGGCCTATGGTGAAGACGGTATGCCAAAAGATCGTTACCGACTTTACCACCTGGAGCGCGCCAAGGCGGGCGTGGCCATGGTGATGACGGCAGGTTCGGCCAGCGTGTCGCGCGACAGCCCGCCCGTGTTCACCAACCTTCTGGTCTGGAAGGACGAGGTGGTTCCATGGATGAAGCGGCTGACCGATGACTGCCATGAGGCGGGGGCGGCAGTGATGATCCAACTCTCGCACCTTGGCCGCCGCACCCGCTGGGACAAGGGCGACTGGCTGCCGGTTCTGGCGGCGGGACCGTCACGTGAACCGTCGCACCGCGCCTTCCCCAAGGTCATGGAAGATTGGGATATTTCCCGCGTGGTCAAGGATTACGCCGATGCTGCCGAGCGTATGGCCGCGGCGGGTGTCGATGGGGTGGAGTTTGAGTGTTACGGCCACCTGATGGACCAGTTCATCAGCCCACTGACCAATGGCATGCCGCCCGGCCCCTATGACGCCTCGAGCCTTGATAACCGCCTGCGCTTTGCCTTTGACGTGCTGCAAGCCTGCCGTGATCGAGTGGGACCAAAGTTCCTGTTGGGCATGCGCTATGTCGCCGATGAAGACGCGCCGGGCGGGTTGCCGGTGGAAGAAGGCGTCGAGATGGCGCGGCGGTTCAAAGCCTCGGGTCTTGTCGATTTCGTCAACATCATCCGGGGGCGGATTCATACCGATCCGGCGATGACCGATGTGATCCCGATTCAGGGGATGAAATCCTCGCCCCACCTCGATCTTGCGGGGCGGATCAAGGCCGAGGTGGGCCTGCCCACCTTCCACGCCGCCCGCATCGCCGATGTGGCCACCGCCCGCTTTGCGGTGTCGTCGGGGCAGTTGGACATGGTGGGGATGACCCGCGCGCACATGGCGGACCCCCATATTGTGCAGAAAATCGTGGAAGGGCGCGAAGAGGACATTCGCCCCTGCGTTGGCGCAACCTATTGTCTGGACAGGATTTATCAGGGCGGCATGGCCTTGTGCATCCATAACCCGGCGACGGGGCGTGAGGAAACCGTGCCCCACACCATCAGCCCTGCCCCGCAGACAAAAAAGGTGGTGGTCGTGGGCGCCGGACCTGCCGGACTGGAGGCCGCGCGGGTGGCGGCGGAACGCGGGCATCGCGTGGTGGTGTTTGAGGCCGCCGATGAGCCGGGGGGTCAGGTGCGCCTGACCGCCCGGACGAAGAGGCGGGCCATCTCGCCGTCATCGACGCGCACGACCGGCCTGACCAGACGCACCACGCAGCGTGAGCCATGGCGAGCCTGCGTTCACGCGCGCAGGGGGATCCCCTGCGCGTACGTGAACACGTCATCAGGATCCCAAGTGCGTTTCACCCGCATGAGCCTTGCCAGGTTCGTGCCGTAGTAGGCCTCCAGCGGCTTGTTCAGGGCTGGGTCGG
>JBMSKG010000341.1:0-2734 GCA_049419625.1 Paracoccaceae bacterium
CGCGGCAACGATCCCCCCCAGCCGATGCCGCAAGGCGGCGGCCGACAGGACTGGGCCACCACCCTCGGCAGGTGCGGCTCCGGTGTCGGCATCGCCCCCCCGCTCGGCGCCCCGCCGCGCCGCGCGCCCCGGCCCCCGCGCGCCCGAAAACATCTGGCGCAGCCACCAAACACCAAAGGGGCTGTCCATGCTGGCCCCGGCCACCACCCGGCTGATCGTACTGACATGCAGACCCAAGGCCTCGGCCACCTCACCCATTGTCATCGGCTCTAACGCGCCCGGACCCTCGACCAGCGCCACCCTTTGTCGGCGGGCCATCTCCTGACCCACGCGCAACAGCGTCTCATTGCGCGCCTGTAACATGGTGCACAGCGCCTTGGCCGCATTGCGCTGGAGGGCGGCTTCGGGTGCGCTGTCGCGCTCAGGGCGTGTCTCAAGGCTTAAAGAGGGCAAGGCCGAGCGGTTCAGCGCCAAGGACCAGACCCCCTGTGCATCGGGCCGGGCCAAAAGATCAGGCTCGCGGCTCAGGGCGGGGCTCGTCCCGGCGAACAACGTGCCGGGCTTGGGGTTCATCGTGCGGATCAGGCGAAAGCGGGCCACAACCCCCGCCTCGTCACAGCCGCACAACCGCGCCAGCCGCGCGGTCTGCCCAGCGGCCAAAAGGTCCAGATGGGCCAAGATCACCTGCATCTCATGGTCCAGCCGCCCCATCTCCCGCGCCTGCAGCGCCAGACATTCGGCCAAGTTACGGGCAAAAAGCCCCGCAGGCTCCATCCCCTGCAGCTGCTCCAGCACCGCCCCCACCTCATCGGGCAGCAAGCCCAAGTCTTTGGCAATGGCTTCAGGCGGACGACCCAGCCAACCCGAAGGCTCCAAGGCCTCCACCAGCGCCAGCGCAATGCCTTGGGCAGGCCGGGTCAGATCCAGGGCGCGAATGGCGGCCAGAACATGGGCGATCAGGCTCGGCTGCGGGGCGGCCGTCTCGGCCACTCCGCCCCGCCCGGGCTGAGCCGGGCTCAATACCCCCGTCCAGCGCGGCAGCCAGTCGCCCGGTGCGGGCGCTTCGGGCGCCAAAAGCCGCAGATGCGGGTTCTCGGCCGCCTGTTCTTCCAAATAGCGCGTCAGCCCCGCCGTATCGCTGCGCAACAACCGGATCGCGGTGTGCAGGCTGGTGTTCAGCGCCAGCCGTTGCTGTTGGGCGATGACAATGCGCTGACGCTGGCTCATGGCCCAAAAACTAGCGCAAGCCCGCCGCCCCGGCAATCGTCCCGCGCTCTTGACGGCGCGCGCCCTGTTCAAGCCGGGCACCGGGCGTTAGGAAGGCGGCCAGCGAAAGGGGTGATGATGCAAGCCATAGCGTATCCGGCGGTCAAGGATCTGGTCTTTGTGGGCGGCGGTCATGCCCATGCGCTGGTCTTGCGCGCCTTTGCGATGGCGCCTTTGGCGGGCGTGCGGCTGACAGTGATCAACCCCGGCCCCGCCGCCCCCTATACCGGCATGCTGCCCGGCCTGATCGCGGGCCATTACCGGCGCGACGAGATCATGATCGACCTCATGCGCCTTGCCCGCCAATCCGGTGCTCGGATGATCCTTGATCGCGCCACCGGCATCGACCGCGACCGCCGCCTTGTTCATCTGGCCGACCGTCCGCCTCTTGCCTATGACCTTTTGTCACTGGATGTCGGCATCGGCTCAGACCTGCCCGAAATTCCCGGACATGCCGCCCATGCCGTGGCCGCCAAACCCTTGGGCCGCTATGCCGAGGCGTGGGAGGCCTTTCTCGCCCGCGCCCTGCCCGCGCCGCACCTCACCATCATCGGCGGCGGCGTCGCGGGGATGGAACTGGCACTCGCCTCGCATCACCGGCTGACGGGCCTTGGCCGCACCCCCGTGATCACCGTCATTGAACGCAGCGCCGCCGTCTTGCCCAACATCGGCCGGGGCGCACGCGATAGCCTCCTTGGCCACGCTGCCCGCGCCGGGATCCGCCTGATCACCAAGGCAGAGGTGGCCGAAATTGCGGCCCAATCCGTGCGGCTGACCACGGGTGAGCTGCTGGCCAGCGATTTCACCCTGATGGTCGCCGGAACCCGGCCCCAGGGCTGGCTGGCCGATACCGGTCTTGTGCGTCATCAGGGCTTTGTCACCGTCGGCCCGACGTTGCAAAGCTCCGACCCCTTGATCTTTGCCGCAGGCGATTGCGCGCATCTGTCCCATGCCCCGCGCCCCAAGGCCGGGGTCTTTGCGGTGCGCGAGGCTCCCATTTTGCACCACAACCTGCGCGCAGCCCTCACAGGCGGCGCGATGAAGCCCTACCAGCCGCAGCGCGACTATCTCAAGCTGGTCTCGACCGGCGGGCGCGGCGCTGTGGCCGACAAGTTCGGCCTGCGGATCGGTGGGGCGTGGCTCTGGCGGGTCAAAGATCGCATCGACCGCAACTTCATGGCGATGTTCACAACAGGCGCGGCGATGGTGCAGCCCTTGCCACCCACACCC
This sequence comes from Paracoccaceae bacterium, assembly GCA_049419625.1. Taxonomy (GTDB): domain Bacteria; phylum Pseudomonadota; class Alphaproteobacteria; order Rhodobacterales; family Rhodobacteraceae; genus Tabrizicola_A. Next base: position 2,497 of record JBMSKG010000341.1, read on the forward strand.
CGCGTGGAGGGTCTTGTTGAGGCGATGGGGCCAAAGCCGCTCTGCGGCGGCTGCGGCGCGAAACTCGGAGCCGAGGGGCTGGCCAACGCGCTCGCCACGCTGCCCGCCCCCAGCCGGCCCGATGTTCTGTCCGGGCGCGGCGATGATGCGGCGATCCTCAGGGCGGCCACGGGCGTGCAGGTCATCACCACCGACCACCTGCGCGCGCTGACCGAAGATCCCCGCCTCATGGCCCGCA
>JBMSKG010000342.1:0-2723 GCA_049419625.1 Paracoccaceae bacterium
TCCACCTCAAGCCCTGCAACGAACACGCGTGTTTCCGGCAAGCCCTGACCCCGCCGGGCATGCGCCCGGACCCGGGCAGACAACTCGTCAAGGTCGAAGGGCTTGACCACATAGTCGTCCGCCCCGGCATCCAGCCCGGCAATGCGATCACTGATCTGGTCGCGCGCCGTGGCAATCAGCACCGGTGTCCGGTCACCTGCACTGCGCAGGCTGCGCAACACCTCCAGCCCCGAACGATCGGGCAGGCCAAGATCAAGGATGACGCAAGCATAATCTGTTGTTGCCAGCGCCGCTTCGGCCGTCGCCGCATCGAGGGCATGATCCACAGCATGGCCCTTCGCCCTGAGAAATGTCAAGACAGACTGGGCAAGCTCTTCCGTGTCTTCAACCAAAAGCAGACGCATTAGATCTTGTAACGCGCCCAGCGGCGCGGCGCGAGAGGCATCGGTTGTAAGGTTGGCGCAAGGTTCGGTTGCGAAGGCACCCGCGCAGGCCCGCCATGGGCAGCGCGTCGGAGAGGAAGCCCGGCGCCCATAGCCACCCTGTGCTCAGGGCCTGCAGCTCGCGATACCATTCCTGCAGGACAAAATGACAAAGACTTCATCATCCACTTCCACCTCCCTTTTGGCCCGTTCCAAACGGCTCTTCTCAATGCGCCCCGAGATCGGGCAAACGCTTTTCAACCTCATCGTTGCGGCCTATATCCTGGGCGTCTTGAACCGCGGCTTCTGGGAACGGATGGGCGCGATCATGGGCGGTCATCCGGGACAGATTGCCTTGTTCTCGATCGCGATCTTCGCGCTCACGGTTCTCACGCTGGAGTTCTTCGGTCCGGCCCGCCTGCAACGCCCGGTCGCTGCGCTTGTGATCCTGATGGCCGCCGGGGCGAGTTATTATGAACGGACCTTCGGCGTGCTCATTGACCGCGAGATGGTGCGCAATGTGTTTGAAACCACGGTTACGGAATCGCGCCATCTCATCACGCCCGGCGCGGTGGGAACCATCGCGCTGACCGGCCTGCTACCAGCCATTTTGGTTTTCTGGCCCCGGATCAAGCGGGTGGGCGGCTGGCACCAGATTTGGCGCTGGCCCTTGGGGGTAACGCTGACATTTGCCGTCTTGGTCGGCGGCCTTTTCGCCGACTTCAAGACCTTTTCGGCGATCTTGCGTGAACGCAAGGAACTGATGGCCTCTTACCAGCCCGGCGCGACGATTGCGTCGATAGCCCGCTATGGAAAGCAGCAATGGAGGGTCGAGGCCGCCACGTTGCGCCCGGTGGCGCTGGATGCACAGCCCGGGCCGCGGCTTGCGGCCGCTGACAAGCCCGTGTTGCTGGTGCTCTTTGCGGGCGAAACCACGCGGGCGCAGAACTTTGGCCTGAACGGCTATGCGCGCAACACAACCCCGGGCCTTGCCACCCGCGATGTGCTGAACTTCCCCGAAGTCGCCTCATGTGGCACGTCGACGGCTGTTTCATTGCCCTGCATATTCTCGCCGCTGTCGCAAGCGGACTATTCGCGGGATGCCTTTTTGGGTCAGGAAAACCTGCTGGACGTGTTGGCCCGGGCGGGCTTTGCCGTGGAATGGTTTGACAACAACACCGGCGATCAAAAGATCGCCACGCGCACCGGATGGTCGCAGGTTGATGCCACACTGGACCCCGAAGCCTGCGCAGTGGAATGTACCGACGAGGTGTTCCTGCCGCTGATCGAAAAAACCCTTGCGACCATCACAAAAAATACCGTGCTGGTCTTGCATATGATCGGCAATCACGGCCCGGCCTATCACCTGCGCTATCCGCGCGCCCGGGCTGGGTTCACCCCCGATTGTCAAAGCGCCGAGTTCAGCCGCTGCACAACCGACGAGATCGTCAACGCCTATGACAATGCCATTTTGCAAACCGACTATGTGTTGTCCGAAACCATCGACCAACTGGCTGGCTCGGACAAGGCGCTGAGCGCGATGCTGTTTGTCTCGGATCACGGTGAATCCCTCGGTGAAGGCGGGCTTTACCTGCATGCCGCCCCGATGTTCATGGCGCCCGAGACACAGACCCGGGTCCCGATGGTTCTGTGGCTGAGCCCGGGGTTCAAAGAGACAATGGCACTCGACCCAGCCTGCTTGGGCGATAAGGCCACCCAGCCCACCAGTCACGACATGCTGTTCCACAGCGTCCTTGGTTTGCTTGATGTCACCACGACCGCGCGCGAAGAAGCGCTCGACGTGACGCAAGGCTGCCGCAACGTGGAGGCCGGTTGATGTCAAAGGACACCGCCAATCCCGTTCGCAAGGTAATACCCCCGCGCGGCGGCCTGCTGCATATCGTAGATGCTGCAGGCTATTCATGGGCCGGGTTCCGGCGCCTTTGGGCAGAAACCGCCGCACGGCTGGAACTGCTTGGTGCCGGACTGGCTGCCGTTGGTTTTGGCCTAATCGGGGCAGAGCTTTGGCATTGGCTGGTCGGGGCGGGCCTGCTCGCGCTCGTTCTGGCTGTCGAAGCCCTGAACACCGCGATTGAGGTCTTGACCGATCACATTTCGCCCGAATGGTCGCAAATAGCCAAGGATGCCAAAGACCTTGGCTCGCTTGCGGTGGGACTTTTGCTGCTGATCGCCACCAGTTTTGTCTTCACCGTGATGATCGGTTGGCTTTAACAGACCTTGCCGCGTTGGCCTGCCCCGATCGAGTGGTCCGATTTCAGTCTTAGTGCATAACGGGTCTTG
>JBMSKG010000343.1:0-2672 GCA_049419625.1 Paracoccaceae bacterium
CGCTGGTGGCCAGTTGGTCGACGACCGAGGCGGATGTGGATCAGTTCCTGGCCGCTTTGCGCTAAACGCCTCGTCGACTGCGTCGCTCGTCGTGGGGGTCCACGACGAGACGCCGAAGGTGCTAAAGGCGTGTCAGCTGGCCGCGAGATGGGCGGTGGTCAGCGCGGCCAGATCGTCCGGATGGGTCAGGGGCAGCATATGCCCTGCTCCGGCCCCGCTGGCGCGGCGGGCGTTGGGCAGGCGGCGGGCCAGTTCGGCGTGATTGGCGGCGATGATGGCGGGGCTGAGCGCGCCTTCGACCAGAAGGACCGGGACGCGCAGCGCCTCAAGCCCGCCTGCGCGCAAGAGATCGGCGCTGTCGTCCAACAGCGCGCGGTTCTGTGCCGGGATCAGGTGGATGCGGTCAATGATATAGTCGCGGGCGCGGTCGGGCAGGCTGTCCAAAGGCTCACCTGTGCCCCAAAGCGAATGGAAAAGCCGCGCGGCACCCAGCCGGTCACCCGCCGCCATCAGGCGGGCCACGCCATTATGGTCAGCCTGAAACGCCGTCCACGCCTGCGCCCCGGCGGCGCGGGCGGCGGCGAAGAGCACGGGTTCCACCAGCATCAGGCTGCGCACGAGATCGGGCCGGGTCAGCGCCACGCGCAAGGCCACCGTGGCGCCAAAGGAATGACCGAAAAGGTCGATGGGCGCGCCCTGCCCCAAAGTCTCGGCCAGGACGATGGCATCGGCGGTGGCGGCGTCATGCAGATCGGTCACGCCGTCCCAATCGGGCGCGCGGCCGTGGCCGATCTGGTCAAACCCGGTGAGGGTGATGCCCGAAAGCCGCTCGGCCAGACCCGACCAAGCCCCGGCATGGGCCAGGCTGCAATGCAGCGCCAAGATCGGGCGATCGCCGCCACGCGGCCAGTGGCGGTGGGGCGGCAAGGGGCGGGCGGTGTCAAACATTCAAAGCTGTCCAGAGAGATGCAGGTCAAGATCGTCGAGCCGGTCTTGCCCCCAGAATTTCTCGTCGTCCAGCATAAAAAACGGCACGCCAAATACCCCGCGCGAGACGGCCTCTTCCAGATTGGCCGCATAGGTCTCGGCCGCCATGAGCATGCCCCGGTCGGCGGTGTTGGCGGCAAAGCCATGGGCCACGAGCGCGGCGCGGATCACCTCATCATCGGAAATGTCGCGCCCTTCGGCCCACATGGCGCGGCTGAGGGCGGCGACGAGCCCGGCCAGATCGCCGCCACCGGCGGCTTGGGCCGCAATCACCGCATAGGCGGCGGGGGCGGGGTTGGCGGCGCCGAACATCGGCTGGGGGTCAAAGGGCAGGCCAAGCTTGCGCGCCTGCCGCGCCCGGTCCATCGCGGAATAGTCGTTGCGTGAGGGGTGACGTTCGGCGCGGACCTTGCCGCCGGTGCGGGGAAAAAGCTGCGCCACATCCAAGGGCTTGTAGACCACCGTTGCGCCATGGCGGGCTGCAATTTCGGCGGGCCTTACGCCCGCAAGATAGACATACGGCGATTGGAGCGCCAAGAAGTAATCAATCTGCGCCAATTCCATACCCTTTCGTGCGGTGAACTTTCCCAAACCCTAACCGGGTGGTAAGCGGTGTCAACGCCACGATTCCTGCGCGAATCCCCTGCCGAAGGTGCCACATGCCGCCGATCAACGAACCGAAGCTCATCTCGGGCAATGCCAACCTCTCTTTGGCCAAAGGCATCGCCCGGCGCATGTCGATGCACCGGGGGATGAGCGTCAATCTGGTAGATGCAAGGGTGGAGCGTTTCAACGACGGGGAGGTCTTCGTCGAGGTGTTCGAAAACGTGCGGGGGGAGGATATGTATATCATCCAGCCGACCTCGTCGCCGGCGAATGACAACTTGATGGAACTTCTCATCATGTGTGACGCGCTGCGCCGGTCAAGCGCGGACCGCATCACCGCCGTGATCCCCTATTTCGGCTATGCCCGCCAAGACCGCCGCGCCAAGGCGCGCACGCCGATTTCGGCCAAGCTGGTGGCAAACTTGCTGACCGAGGCGGGTGTCGACCGGGTGCTGACGCTGGACCTGCACGCGGCGCAGATTCAGGGGTTCTTTGATATTCCGGTGGACAACCTTTATGCCAGCCCGGTCTTTGCCTTGGACATTGAGCATCATTTCAAGGACCAAATGCACGATCTGATGGTGGTATCGCCCGATGTGGGCGGTGTGGCGCGGGCGCGGGAATTGGCCAAGCGGATCAACGCGCCTTTGGCCATTGTGGACAAGCGCCGCGAAAAGGCGGGCGAAGTGGCCGGCATGACGGTGATCGGCGATGTGTCGGGCAAGAAGTGCATCATCGTGGATGACATTTGCGACACCGCGGGCACGCTGTGCAAGGCGGCGGAGGTCTTGCTGGAGAACGGCGCGACCGAGGTCCATTCCTATATCACCCACGGCGTGCTGTCGGGCCCTGCGGTGGAGCGGGTGACGAATTCGGTGATGAAATCGCTGGTGATCACCGATTCCATCGAGCCGACCGACGCGGTGAAGAACTGCCCCAATATCCGCATCGTGCCGACCGCGCCGATCTTTGGTCAGGCGATTTTGAACATCTGGGGCGGCATGTCGGTGTCGTCCTTGTTCGAGACGGATACGCTGGTGCCGATTTATGAAGGGTTTTACCCGCGGGGGTGAGGGGGT
>JBMSKG010000344.1:0-2671 GCA_049419625.1 Paracoccaceae bacterium
GTCGCGCGCGGCGTTGACGTGCAACGCCGCCCCCTGATGGCTGGCACATGACAGCGCCAGTTGCGCCGTGGTCAGGCCATAGGCATCCGCTGCCCCACTTTCCACCAAGGGCAGCGCTTGGATCATCTTGCACGATGAGCGCGGAAAGATGATGCGGTCTGGGTCGCCCCAAGCCTGCACGATCTGCCCGGTGTCATCGACCAGAACCGCGTGCCCCACATGCGTGCTTTCCAAAAGCCCACCGCGCCACAACTCGACCATCGGGATCGGTTTGCCCATCATTTTCTCCTGTCACGGATGCGCGAATTTACGCCCAAGGGGCTTTCGCGGATTGGTCATTTTAGTTATGCATGGGATATCGAGTGAAACCGCCCCACGCCACAGGAAAAACCGCAAGATCAAGCGGTCTTGGCAGGGCAGAGGCAAACTGCAGCTTGGAGGCTGTGAGACATATGGCAAGCTGGATGACCCGCGCCCTGATGGTGGCGACTGTTGGTTTGGGTGTCGGCACGTTCGCCGCGCAAGATGCCGTGGCGCAGGAATCGACCAATCGGGTCGCGGCCATGACCGACTGGAGCGTTTTCGTCGAAGAAAACCCCAAGGAATGCTGGGGCGTCTCCAGCCCCAAGGAAACCGTGAACACCCGCGACGGCCAACCCGTTCAGGTGCGCCGGGGTGACATCTTGCTGTTCGTCACGTTCCGCGCCGGTGGCGCTGGTGAGATTTCCTTCTCGGGCGGCTATCCGTTCGCCGGTGGCTCGACCGTCGGCTTGGATGTCGACGGCACGGGCTATGAACTGATCACCGATGGTGAATGGGCTTGGCCGGGCACCAAAGAGGATGATGCGGCCATTCTGGCGGCGATGAAAAAGGGCACCACCGCTGTTCTGACCGCGCGCTCGGGCAAGGGCACGCAGACCAAGGACACCTTCTCGTTGCGCGGGTTCACCGCCGCGATGGAAGAGGCCGGCAAGCGCTGCCAGTAATCCTTGCCGCCTTGTAACAGATCGCGCCCCGCTGCAAGGCCGGGGCGCTTTTGTTTTGCAGGCGAATACCCTATACAGCCGCTTCACCGCAACGGACCCGCCCCATGACCGACGCCACCGCGCCCATCACCCAAGACGTGCTGACCCTGCCGCGCAAAGCGGCCGAAGGCGGCAAGCTCAACCTTGTCGGCATGACCCGCGACCAGATGCGCGACGCGCTGATCGCTGCCGGCACGCCCGAAAAGCAGGCCAAAATGCGCGTTGGGCAGGTCTGGCAATGGGTCTACCATTGGGGCGTGCGCGACTTTGACCGCATGACCAATTTGGCCAAGGACTACCGCGCACTTCTGGCCGAGAATTTCGTGCTGGAGGTGCCGCAGGTTGTCACCCGGCAAATCTCGACCGATGGCACGCGCAAATACCTTGTGCGCATCAATGGCGGGCATGAGGTGGAGGTGGTCTATATCCCTGAAACCGACCGTGGCACGCTGTGCATCTCGTCTCAGGTCGGCTGCACGCTCACCTGTTCCTTCTGCCACACCGGCACACAAAAACTGGTGCGCAACCTGACCGCGGCCGAGATTGTCGGTCAGGTGATGCTGGCACGCGATGATCTGGATGAATGGCCGGTGCCGGGCGCCCCCAAGGAAGAAGTGCGGCTGGTGTCGAACATCGTCCTGATGGGCATGGGCGAGCCGCTTTACAACTTTGAAAACGTCCGCGACGCGATGAAAGTGGTCATGGACAACGAAGGCATCGCCCTTGGCCGCCGCCGCATCACCCTGTCCACCTCGGGCGTCGTCCCCGAAATCGCCCGCACCGCCACCGAAATCGGCTGCCTTCTGGCCGTCTCCTTCCACGCCACCACCGACGCGGTGCGCGATGTGCTGGTGCCGATCAACAAGAAATGGAACATCGAGACCCTGCTGGCGGCCCTGAAAGACTATCCGAACCTGTCAAACTCCGAACGGATCACCTTTGAATATGTGATGCTCGACGGGGTGAATGACACCAAGGAGGACGCGCACCGGCTGGTCAAACTGCTCGAAGGCATCCCTGCCAAGGTGAACCTTATTCCCTTCAACGAATGGCCCGGTGCGCCCTATAAACGCTCGTCCGGCAACCGCATCCATGCCTTTGCCGACATCCTGTACCACGCCGGTTTCGCGACCCCGATCCGCACCCCGCGCGGCGAGGATATAATGGCCGCCTGCGGTCAGTTGAAATCGGCCACTGAAAAGCAGCGCAAAGCGGCGCTGAAAGACAAGGCGGCGGCAAGCTGAATTCAGCTTGGTGCCATACAGGGGCCGCGGCCCAGTGAAGATTGTGCTTCCCACAGCACAAGGGCACACTGTATGCAAAGGAACACCGGGCATGGGCTCGGGAATGACAAACGGGGTTTCTCGCAGGGGCGGGGGGCCGAAAACCGGCAGGCTTGGGCAGACCATATGACGACCACGACATGCGAGACGGCGGCTGATCTGCGGCCGGCGAAGGATTGGGTGCAGATTCTGGCCCGCTACCGCGAACCGTCCACCCGCCGAAGCGCGCTGGAACTTCTGGTCACGCTGGGGCCTTTTGCGCTCCTTTGGGCGCTGGCCTGGGCGGCGATGTCGGTCAGCAATTGGCTTGCCTTTGCAATTGCCGCGCTGAACGGGCTGTTCTTGGTGCGCATCTTTGTCATT
>JBMSKG010000345.1:0-2664 GCA_049419625.1 Paracoccaceae bacterium
GCAAGCCCCCCCTCTTTGCCCATCCCCCCCACGATCCAGCGTATGTTGTTGAACGCCTGCAGCGCCTGCGCGGCGCTGTCGACATTGGTCGCCTTGCTGTCGTTGACGAATTTGACGCCGTTACGCTCTGCCACAAGTTGGCTGCGGTGAGGCAACCCGGCATATGAGTGGAACGCCCCCTCAATCATCTTCGGCGCGATGCCCACAGCGCGGCAGGCCGCATAGGCGGCGCAAGCATTTTGGTGATTGTGCGCGCCCGGCAGGCCCGCCACCGCGCGCAAATCGATGGACGCCATCTGCTTGCCGCGCCGCCACTCGGCCAAAAACCCTTTGCGCGCAAAGACCGACCAGCCGAACCCGTCAAGCTTTTGACCCGAGGAGATGCGGATCACCCGGTCATCCTGCGGCCCCATGGCAAGCTGGCCCGCCAAGAACCGGCCTTCCAATTCATCCACGCCGATCACCGCCCGGTCCGGCCCGCCTTCCACAAAGAGCCGCCGCTTGGCGGCAAAATAGCCGCCCATCCCGTCATGCCGGTCCAGATGATCGGGCGAAAGGTTGGTAAAGACCGCCACATCGGGTGTCAGCGCGCGGGCGAGTTCGGTTTGGTAAGACGACAGCTCCAGCACCACCACTTCGCCATCCTGCGGCGGGTCAATCGACAAGACCCCGGTGCCGATATTGCCCGCCATCTGCGTTGGCCGCCCCGCCACCTCCAGGATGTGATGGATCAGCGCGGTCGTCGTCGACTTGCCGTTGGATCCAGTGACGCAAATCACCTTGGGTGGCGTTTCGAAATCTGCCCAGTCATGGCCACCAAAGGACTGAAAGAAGAGCCCAATGTCATTGTCCACCGGGATGCCCAGTTCCATCGCCCGGGCGATCACCTTGTTGGGTTTGGGGTAAAGATGGGGAATTCCAGGCGAGGTGATCAGCGCCGCCACCCCCTCCAGCACGCCTTGGCGCGTCAGGTCCACGCAAGCATAGCCCGCCGCCTCGGCTTTCTCGCGCGCCTCGGGGCTGTCGTCCCAGACCACCGGCTCGGCCCCACCTGCCACCAGCGCCGCCGCTGTCGCCAAGCCCGATCGGCCAAGGCCCAGAACGGCGACCTTTTGGCCGGAATAACCTGTCACGGGAATCATGGTGCCGCATCCTCCTGAATTGTGTGCCAGATTGCACCGGAGCACCCGACGGGCGCAAGCCGGGGTACCACGGGGCTGGCGGGCATGGCCAAGACGCGCCCCTTTGCCGCCGCCCCAGTTTGCGCTATAGCACCGCGCATGAGCCAGAACCCCCCGAACCTCCGCCCTGATCTTGCCCCGAAACCGGTGTTCGACACCGACCGCCGCGCGGGCCAACCGACCATCGGCATGGTGTCCTTGGGCTGCCCCAAGGCGCTGGTGGACAGCGAACGCATCCTGACGCGCCTGCGCGCCGAGGGCTACGCGATTTCGCCCGACTACAAGGGCGCCGATGCGGTGATCGTCAACACCTGCGGGTTTCTCGACAGCGCCAAGGCCGAAAGCCTTGAGGCGATTGGCGAGGCCTTGCGTGAAAACGGCAAGGTGCTGGTGACGGGCTGCCTTGGGGCGGAACCCGAGTATATCACCGGCGCACATCCCAAGGTGCTGGCCGTGACCGGCCCCCATCAATACGAGGCGGTCTTGGACGCCCTGCACCGCGCCGTGCCGCCCGCGCCCGACCCGTTCATCGATCTGATGCCCGCGACAGGCGTGAAACTGACCCCGCGCCATTACAGCTATCTGAAGATTTCCGAAGGCTGCAACCACGCCTGCAAATTCTGCATCATCCCCGACATGCGCGGCAAACTGGCCAGCCGCCCCGCCCATGCCGTGCTGCGCGAGGCGGAAAAGCTTGTGGATGCAGGCGTGCGCGAGCTTTTGGTGATCTCGCAAGACACCTCGGCCTATGGGGTGGACCGCAAGCATGACCTCTCGCCTTGGAAAGGCGGCGAGGTGCGCGCCCATATCACCGATCTGGCCCGCGAGTTGGGCAGCTTGGGTGCTTGGGTGCGGCTCCACTATGTTTACCCCTACCCCCATGTGCGCCAATTGGTGCCCTTGATGGCCGAGGGGCTGGTCCTGCCCTATCTGGATATCCCCTTCCAGCACGCCCACCCCGACACCCTGCGCCGCATGGCGCGGCCTGCGGCGGCGGCCAAGACGCTGGACGAAATCGCCGCATGGCGGCGCGACTGCCCCGAGATTGTCCTTCGCTCCACCTTCATCGTCGGCTATCCGGGTGAGACGGAAGAGGAATTCCAGACGCTTCTGGATTGGCTGGACGAGGCGCAACTGGATCGCGTCGGCTGCTTCCAATACGAAAACGTCGCCGGAGCCCGGTCAAACGCGCTGCCCGATCATGTAGCGCCTGAGATCAAGCAAGAGCGTTGGGACCGGTTCATGGAAAAGGCCCAAGCCATTTCCGAGGCGAAACTGGCCGCCAAGGTGGGCCAGGTGATGCAAGTCATCGTCGATGAGGTCGACGACGAAGGCGCCACCTGCCGCACCAAGGCCGATGCGCCGGAAATCGACGGCAACCTCTTTATTGATGAAGGGTTTGAGGGGCTGGCCCCCGGCGATCTGGTGACCGTGACTGTGGAAGAGGCCGGGGAGTATGATTTGTGGGGGCGGGTGGTTTAAC
>JBMSKG010000346.1:0-2652 GCA_049419625.1 Paracoccaceae bacterium
GATCTTGGCGCCCTTCTTGTTGTTGCGGTTGCGGCAGACATAGCTGGCGGCCACGCGGATTTCGACCACCTCGCGCCGACCCATGGCGGGGCGCAGGCCGTTTTCGATCCAGGATTTCATCGCTTTGGCGGTGTCGCAGCTGAAGGTCGCAGCTTGGTTCAGACGGATGCCGCTGATCGAGGTGACGCGCACCGGTTTGTCCAGACCGCAGCCTTTGACCTTGCCCTTGATTGGGGCGAGCGCTTCGCCCTTGATGGCAGGGTCACCGCAGACCGAGCCCTTGTTCGACAGCTTTTCCTGTTTCTTGCGGCTTTGCTGCGGTTCGGGTTGCGGCTCGGGGGTGGGGGCGGCGGCCAAGGTCAGGTTGGTTAGCGCGTCGGGGCGGGGTTTGGGGCGGAGCGACCGGGCCGTCGAGTTGGTGGCAGCGGTTTGGGTGGCGGTGGGTTCGGCCAGAACGGGTTCCGGGGCTGCGGCCTGAGGTGTTGGGCTGGGCAAGAGCAGCCCAGCGGGCCGGGGTCTGGGCCGCAAGACGGCGGTTGCGGCCTCGGTCGGCCGGGCCGCTTGCGCGGCGGCGGGGGCTGTCAGCAGCGCCACCGGGCGGGCGGCGGGTCGGATCGAACTGTCCGGCGCATCGGCCCATGCCGGGCCCTGCACCGGAATTGTCGCGAGAACGATGCCCAGAGCCAGCAACAGCGCCCGGGCCAGCGGACTATTCGCCCGGTTTCGGGGCTGGGCCGACGCGGCCGAAATCGGGCGCGTCGGTATCCTGACCGGCCTCGATGATGCTGCGGCGAATGGCGCGGGTCCGGGTAAAATACGCATGCAACTGGTCACCATCTCCCATGCGGATCGCGCGTTGAAGCACGAACAGCTCTTCGGTAAAGCGGCCTAGAATATCCAACGTGGCCTCTTTGTTGGTCAAGAACACATCGCGCCACATGGTGGGGTCACTGGCGGCAATGCGCGTAAAATCGCGAAAACCGCTGGCGGAATACTTGATCACCTCGGAATTCGACACGCGGCGCAAATGGTCGGCCACGCCAACCATCGTATAGGCGATGAGGTGCGGCGTGTGACTGACCACGGCCAGCACCAGATCATGGTGGGGCGCGTCCATCTCATCGACATTCGATCCCATCGCCTCCCACAGGCGGCGCAGGCGCGCCGTGGCCTCGGGGGTGGATTGCTCGGTGGGCGTCAGAAGGCACCAGCGGTTTTTAAAGAGCGTGGCAAAGCCCGAACGGGGGCCGGAATGTTCTGTGCCGGCAAGGGGATGGGCAGGCACGAAAGCCACGCCTTGGGGGATATGGGGGCCGACAGCCTCGATCACGGCCTGTTTCACCGACCCCACATCGGTGACGCAGGCGCCTTGGGCCAGATGCGGGCCGATTTCGGCGGCAATCTCGGCCATGGCGCCGACGGGGACGGCCAGAACCACAAGATCGGCGCCCTGCACCGCTTCGGCGGCGGTGCCGAACACGCGGTCACAAATACCGATTTCCAAGGCGACCCGGCGGGTTTCCTCGGTTTTGGCATAGCCGACGATTTCGCCCACCAGGCCAAACTGCTTCATGGCATGGGCCATGGACGAGGCAATCAGCCCCAGCCCGATCAGGGCCACGCGGTCATAAATCGGCGGGGTCATTTGGCACCTTTGAACTGGCCGATGGCATGGGCCACCCGGCGGCAAGAGGCGGCATCGCCCACGGTGATGCGCAGGCAATGGGGCAGCTTGTAGCTGGCCACACGGCGCACGATAAGACCTTGGGATTGCAAGAAAAGATCGCAAGCCTCGGCTTCATCGGCGCTGGCAAAGCGGGCGAGGACGAAATTGGCCATCGAGGTGTCAGAGGGCACGCCCAATTCGGCCAGCGCCTCGGCCAGCCAATGGCGCATGCGGGCATTGTCGGCGCGACATTTGGCGACATAGTCCTGATCGCGCACCGCCGCTTCGGCAGTTTCCAACTGGGTGTTCGACAGGTTGAAGGGGCCACGGATGCGGTTCAGGACATCGATGATGTGCTTGGGGCCATAGCCCCAGCCGATGCGCAAACCGCCCAGACCGTAGATTTTGGAGAAGGTGCGGGTCATCACGACATTGTCGCGCCCCTCAATCAGCGCGGCACCTGCATCGAAGCCTTCGACATATTCGGCATAGGCCCCATCGAGCACCAAAATCGCCTGCGGCGGCAGGCCATTGGCCAGACGTTCCACCTCGGCAGCCGAAATCATCGTGCCGGTGGGGTTGTTGGGGTTGGCGATGAACACCAGTTTGGTGCGCCGGTTGCAGGCGCGCAAGATGGCGTCGACATCGGTGGTACGCTCACGCTCGGGCACTTCGACCGGGGTTGCCCCCGCCGCCATGGCCGAGATGCGATACATCAGGAAGCCGTGTTCGGTATAGACCACCTCATCCTTGGGCCCGGCATAGGCTTGGCACAGGAAATGGATGATTTCATCCGAGCCAACGCCGCAGATGATGCGGGCGGGGTCGAGGCCATGGGTTTCACCGATCGCCTCGCGCAGGGCGGCGTGGTCGGTCGAGGGGTAGCGGTGCAGTTGGTGGACCGAGCGTTGAAACGCCTCTTTCGCCTTGTCCGAGGGGCCAAAGGGGTTTTCGTTCGACGACAGCTTGACGATGTTCGTCACCCC
>JBMSKG010000347.1:0-2650 GCA_049419625.1 Paracoccaceae bacterium
GGCACGCCCGAGGCGCCGCCATTGTCGGTGACCCACTGGGCATTGGTCTTGATGCCGCCCAAGGGGAAGAAGTGGACCTGTTCAATGCCAAAGCTGGGGTTCTTGGCCTTGTGGGCGGCCAGATCGGCGACGAATTCGGTCGGCTCATAGGGCAAGAGGAGCTTGGTCACATCCATCGCCCGCTTTTGCAGCACGCGCAGCGAGGCGCCCACGCCGCAGGCGATGGCGAATTTGATAAGCGTCTGCAGCTTGGCCGGACCCGCAACACCGATGTGCACCGGCAGTTTGATGCCTTCGGCTTGCAACCGATTGACCCAGTCAATCACCGGCCCTGCTTCAAAGCAGAACTGCGTCGCCATCGCCATCTGGGCATCGGTGCGTTCCGAGAAGGCAGACTTCCAACGCGCGGCTTCCATCACCATCTTGTCCGAGCCATCGGGGTCGATGTCCTTGTTGCCTTCGGGGTGGCCGGCCACATGCAGGCGGTCAAAGCCGGTGAAGGACCCGGTTTCCAAAAGCTGCATCGAGGTTTCGAAATCGCCCACCGGCTGCGGCACGCCGCCTGCCAAAAGAAGGCCCTGACGCACGCCGACATCCTTGTAGCGCGCCACCCAATCGGTCAGCGTCGCACGGTCCTTGATGATGCGCGCGGGAAAATGCGGCATGACGTCAAAGCCTTCGGCACCAATGCGCTTGGCAGTGGCCACCATCTCTTCAATGGGGGTGCCGTCGATGTGGGCGATATAGACTCGGGTGCCTTTGGGAAGGATGGCGCGGAAATCTTCCACCTTTTCGGCAGTACGCGGCATCACTTCAATGGAGTAGCCGTTCAAGAAGGCTTCCATTTCGGCGGCTTGCGCGCCGGTGGCGGCGTCTTTGGTGTCCTTGCGGAAAAAACTCAGGGCCATGTGGCTCTCCTACATTGGGCCAATAGGGGACAGGTCAGGCTTTCGCCCAACCTTCATTGGCAATCAGCGTCTTCAGACGCTCGGTGTCGAATTCGGTTTCCAGCTGGGCTGCGACCGATGCCGCGACCTCGTCCTGCTCACCCTCTACCTCATAAGGGGCGGCCTTGCGCCATTCGGCCAGGTAGGCATCGGCATCCTTGGCGCCAATCTTCATCGCGCAGCGGTCAATTGCTTGTTCAAAGCGTTCGGACAGCTGCTTTTTTGCGCCACGGCGGCCCTTGCCGACAATGACCTGTGCCGGAATATCGCGCCAGTAAACGATGACAACTTCGGCCATTTCGGCTGATTCCCTTTGCTGTGGTTCCCAGTGTTCTAAGCGCCTGATCGCGACAGGCAGGGTCGGATTTCGACATGCCGCACGGCGGATGCGACCGATCCTGAGTGCAGCGATGCATTACGCGAGACTGCATTCGAAATCCAGCAGGTGCGCGCGTGGTTTGGCCAGATTTTGAGACTTTGGAATGTACTCAATAGGCCCTGTCATCCCGAGCCCCGGGTCTGTGCCGGGTGGGGAAGGGTGGTTCTTGTCTTGCATGACCGGCGCGTTGGGCATAGCTTAGGGGCAACCACGTATGGAGGGCGAGATGACGCCCGAGCGTCCCCGAGGGGCGGACGCGAAGAAAGCTGCAGTCGAGGCCTCGAAACGGGTCTCCCGCAAGCCTGTGCTGTCTGCCCCTGACACAGCCACGGCTGGGCTTTATGCCGCCGTGGACCTTGGCACAAACTCGTGCCGCATGCTGATTGCTCGTCCGGCGGGCAGTCAGTTTCAGGTCTTGGACAGTTTTTCCAAGACGGTCCATCTTGGCGCGGGGCTCGAAGCTTCGGGGCGACTGTCGCATGCCTCGATGGGGCGCACGCTCCAAGCCTTGCGGATTTGCCAGAAAAAGATCGAGCAGCATGAGGTGTCGCGGATGCGGTTGGTGGCGACAGAAGCCTGTCGCCGCGCCCGCAATGGCCGCGATTTCATGCGTCAGATCCGTCGTGAAACTGGGTTGCAGGTGGAAATCATCCCTGCCGAGGAAGAGGCGCGGCTGGCGGTGATTTCCTGCGCGCCACTGGTCAATCCGACCACCGAGCAGCTTTTGGTTGTCGACATCGGGGGCGGGTCCACCGAATTGGTTTGGGTCGATTTGTCGGCGGTGTCGCCAGACCAGCGTGGCCGTGCGATTATGGGGTTGCACAAGGGCTTTGCTGCCCAGCCCAGCGGCGGTGCGCGGGTGGTGGACTGGATTTCGGTGCCACTTGGAGTGGCGACGCTGAAGGATCAGTTTCACGATGTCGAAGACGATGGCGCACGCTTCGCGCTGATGTCGTGGTTCTTCGAAGAGAATCTTGCCTCGTTCAGCCCCTATAACGCGGCGCAACCGCGCAACGGGTTCCAGATCATCGGTACCTCGGGCACGGTCACCACTGTTGCGGCCAGTTTCTTGAACCTGCGCCGCTATGACAGGGCCAAGGTGGATGGGCTGCAGATGACCTCGGATCAGATCGATCAGGTGATCCGCGAGTTCTTGTCTTTGGGCCCAGAAGGCCGCCGCAACGATCCGCGGATTGGGCGGGATCGGCATACGTTGATCATGTCGGGCGCCGCCATTTTGCAGGCGCTGATGCGAATCTGGCCAACCGACCGGCTGTCGGTGGCCGACCGCGGGCTGCGCGAGGGGCTGCTTTATGCCCAGATG
>JBMSKG010000348.1:0-2650 GCA_049419625.1 Paracoccaceae bacterium
GCACTCGCCGCAACCGTCTTGTTCTGGCTTTGACGATCAATGAGTCTAGAGCCTAAGGAAAACAAGCTTGGAGTGGCTACTGAGTTGATCGAACGGGTAAAGATCGATTCGATTTGGTTTAGGGCGATTTGAATGAACCGCCTCATCTCCGCTGGCCTCATGTTCGGCAACCTGATCGAGGTCTCCTCCCCGGCCTTGATCGAGCGGTACAACCGCGCGCTCAAGCATCTGACGGGCAAGACCACAGGGCTCACCGATTTCCATATCGACCTGTCGGGCTATTCCCCCGAAATCGGCGATGAGCTGGGCGACCCCGGCTATCTCAACCCCAACGGGGCCAATCGGCAGTTCATCTTGCTGACCACCAGCCAGAAAACCGCGCCGCTTTTGAACATGAAGTTTTCCACCGCGCGCGGCATCCTCCAGCAATTCATCGAGGCGAATGAGGCGCAGCTCTTCGCCCTCACCGCCCGCGATGCGGTCTGTGGCGAATTGCAGGGCTCGGTCTATGACCTTTCCACCCCCGCGCGGCTTTTGGAGATGAAGCAGGTCACAGTCGAGGCGGACACCATCGGCGGCCATGTGGCCGATGCCGAAAAGCTGGCGGCGCTGATCGAGCGGTTTCGCACGGCGCCAGATGGGTGGCGGGATGAGGCACTGATTGCCGAGATGATCACCCTTGCCCGCAAGACCGGCGACGTCACCCGGGTGCCGATCAGCCTTCCCACCATGACCTTCCAGCAGCCCAATTTCTGGACCAGCCATTTCGGCGGGGTCTATGTGTTTCAGGACCTGACCCATCCCGGCGTGATCGCCAGCGCGCCGCGCGACACGCTTGGATCTTTGCCGATCTCGCCCGTCATGGACATCACCCGGCGCAACCAGATTGCCGAATGGCTGGACCGCAATGGCCTTGTCGAACCCATCGTGCAGGCGCGGGGCTTGGATGCGGCGGGAATCTTGCGCCAGAAGATGGATTTCATTCTGGTCGAGGCGGCCGAAACCCTGAAAATCGACATTGGCGATGCGCGGCGCACCGAACTGCGCAAGATCGCCTATCGCTTGGGCGATGCCTTGCCCGATGAGTTTTTGGGGCTGGCCGCCCTTCTGCGCTGGGTTGAAGGGGCCGGGCCTTGGCCGCGCATCACCTCGGAACACGCCTGCTATTTCTACACGCTGCGCGCCGCTCCCGGCAAAGACCGCGATCTGGTGAACATGCTCCTCAGCGAGCTTGCCCCGATGGACGTGCGACAGATGTTCATCACCCATAAGGAACTGTTCTACGCCCAGTACGCCCGCTGGTCCGAGCGCAAGCAGGCTTGGGTGGTGGGATTTCTGGACCGCGAGTATAAGGTGGACGCCCAAGGCGCGCGCGAGGCGCTGTTCGGCCCCGAACCCGCAATGGACAGCCGCGACCGGCCCACGCCCCGGCCGTCGCGCCCAGTCGGCCCCTTGGCCGGACCTTGGGGCGCAGCAGGAGGACGGCGATGATCGGTTTGTTTCGGGCGGGCGTTCTGGCCTTTGTGCTGTTGAGCGTGGTCTACCTTTTGGTCTCAATCTACTCGCGCTCGGTCCGGCGAGAGCGTTTGGAAAAGGAATGGGACAGCAATCCCGACAATCTGGGGGCTGAAATGGATGCCCGCGATGCCTATATCAAGGCCGGGCTCTTGGCCTATCGCCACAGCCTGCGGCGCAAGCTGATCGTCTTGGTCTATATCATTCCCATGGCGGTTGTGCTGGCAACGGCCTATGCCGTGAACCATCAGTAAAGGGGGTCGCCATGTGGACCAAAACGAAATGGACCTTGCGGATCGTGGCGGCGCTTCTGGCGCTGGGGTTCCTGCATTACACGCTGCCGCAGCATGACATCGTCAAGATCACCGGCACCTACAACCGGCTGACCACCATCGGCACCGAAAACGCCTGGGCCTATTCCTCGCCCGACACCGGCACCGCCGAAAGCGCGACCACCCGCGACATCCGGTTTATCGAGGCGGCCTATCCCGATGGCTCGGTGATGGTTTACCGCAACGAAGACACCGGCTGGATCTGGCCGCCCTATTTCAAATATGACAGCTCCAACCTGCAGGCCGAGGCGGGCAATCTGAAATCCGACGCCGCATCGCCCAAATGGGTGATGGTCACTCATTACGGCTGGCGCCTGCCGATCCTGTCGATCTACCCCAACGCCGTTTCCGTGCGCGAGGCGGCAAGCCCGGACGAGCGGGTGATCCCCTATGTCTCCATCGTCGTCATCGCCTTTTTGATCTTTGCGATCTTCATGATCCGCCGGATGTGGGCGCAGTTCTGGGAACGCTCGGTGGAACCCGTGGCCGCCGAAATGGGCGAGACATGGGACGGGGTCGAGGCCAAGGCGACCGGGTTTGTCGGCCGGATCAAGGCCTGGTTCAACCGCGGCCGCGTCAAGAAATAGCCCCCACAGGATCGAGAATTCTTGCAGGAAAAATGTTCCCCAAGCGCCGCCCGACAGCGTTGGTCTGGCGGTGCCGTCGGACGCTCCGCGGGGGGTATTTGGGCCAAGATGAAAGACCGGCTCAGCGCGTGCGGATCAGGTCGGCGGCCTTTTCGGCGATCATGAGAGTGGGGGCGTTGGTGTTGCCGCCGATGAGCGCGGGCATGACGCTGGCAT
>JBMSKG010000349.1:0-2650 GCA_049419625.1 Paracoccaceae bacterium
TCATTGGGCTGGGCACCATGGCTGGAAACGCTGCCAAAAACCTCCTTCGTGCGGGATTTCAGACGGTGGTCCACGACCTCCGCTCGGAGGCCGCGGCAGATCACCTTTCAATGGGGGCAATCTGGGCCGACAGCCCGAAGGACGTCATCGATCAGGTAGATTGCGTAATCTCGATGGTCTTCGGCCCGCCGCAATGCGAAGCCGTGCTGAAGGGGCCGAACGGGTTGATCCATGGTGATTGCGCGGGAAAGATCTGGATCGACATGACGACCTCGTCGCCGAAGTTCATGCGGGAACTGGTGAAGGACTTTGTGTCAAAAGGAGGCCGCCCGGTTGACGCGCCGGTGACAGGCTCAGTCGATGCGGCGATCCGCGGTGACATGCCGATGTTCGTGGGCGGGGCCGATGCCGATATCGAGACCGTCCGCCCGGTGATCGAAGCGATGGGTGAACTGCGCAAGGTTGGCCAGTATGGCAACGGATATGTGGCAAAGCTGGTCAACAACCAACTTTGGAAGGTCCACGCTGCCGCCATAGGTGAGGCAATGGTCTGCGCCAAGATCGCAGGTATTGATCCGGCGGTCTGGTGGGAGGTGATGAAGGGCGGCGCAGCAGACAGTTTCGTCCTGTCCCACGACGTGCCGTCAATCTTCGCCGGCCATTACGATCCGTCCTTTCCGATCAAGCTTTGCCTAAAGGATCTCGCTCTGATCAAGGAACTGATGGACGATACAGGCGTTCGGTCCGAGATGACCGATGCAACCCATGCCCGTTTCCGCGAGGCCGGTGCCCGTTACGGCATGGAGGCGGGCGAGATGACAGTCTGCAAGCTTATTGAGGAAGATGCTGGCATCGACCTACGAGTGAAGGGCGACTGGGTTGCGCCATGGGAAGTTTCTCACGATTGACGCTTCTTTAACGCGGCGCTTGACGCGGCGATCAGGTCAGAAACCTTCCGCCCAACACCAGCCGCACTTCCCTGCTGACATGGCGCTCCGCCAAGCCCACGAGCGACCAATCGAACCCAAAGCAGTGCGCAATCAATCTTCGCCGCAGTTGAAGCGGGTTCGTGTGCTCTCGGTGAGAACAAAGACACCCGAAGGCGGCGTGGTCGTGCGGGCTGGTGCGCATTTCGCGGTGGGTTGGCAGGCCGAAGTTTTTCGGAGTGACATGCGGAAACGCGAACAACTCAGTCCGCGCGACGTTTGAGAGCGGCATGCGCCGCTTCGGCCGCCGCCAGCGCACCTTCCAGAAAGCCGCCATTGTCATGCGACATCTCCGTCCCGGCAAAGATAAGGCGGCGCGTGGGGGGCGAGGCGCTGTACGTCGGATGATCTGAAGGTGGGGTCAGGTCGGCTTTGGTGGTGGTGGCTGGATCCATGCTCCAATCCTTGATGAAGACATCATCGGGCGTGGCCGCATCCTGTCCGAAGAGTCTAACCAATTGGGCGATGGCCGCATCCCGAAAGCCCGGCTGACGCGCAGCCCCTACTTGGGCAAAACCAAAGAGCGCACCCACCTTTGCGCCAACAGGCGATGCGTCATGTATTTCACCCAAGGGCCCGCGGTGAGAGATTGCATCGCCGTTCAGCCCGTTCTCCCGCCAGAAGGCTTTTGGATAGGTTGCGACCAGCTTTGCATGGCCTGCCATCCAGGTCGGCGCATCGGGAACCGCAACACCCAAACCTGCTACCAGACGCGGTGGCATGGCAAGGATGACCTGCCCTGCGCGAACGTGACCCTCTGCCGTTAAGATCGAAACACCACCCGGCTCCTCGAGCACTCGCTGCACCCGGCAGGCGAGGCGCAGGCGATCGCCAAGCCCTGCCGCCAAGGCGTCAGTGACGCGTGCAAGCCCACCCTCCACACGTAAAGCACCACCCATCGTCGCAAATTCAAGATCTCGACTAACCTTTCCCGCGGCATCCTCGAACACCAACCGTCCGGATGCGTATTGCGCAAAAGTATTCAGGCCCAGTCTTTCAAGCAGTGCCAACATGCGGTGGTTATGCGGCCAGATCCAGGCCGGCCCAAGGTCATAGCCGTCCTGCGAAAGCGCGCGTCCACCGCTTCTGTCCCGAGCTTCTAGCACCATCACATCGTGGCCCTCAGCCTGCAGCTTGGCAGCCAAGGCAAGCCCCGATAGCCCCGCACCGATGATGCATAGGTCGGTATCAATGTTCATGCATTTCCACTCGCTGCTTTGTTTGCCGGCAGGGCACACTCATCGTCACAAACCTCTATATCAACCATAGGTTTGAACCGACAGTTCAGACCGGTGCACGCGCCGGTGGGCAATCAGCTAACGACCCCTGCGTTCGCTGGATCAAAGATCAGTGGTTGGTCAATTGTTCCAGGTTGACCACACTCCTGCAGCGATAACGAGGCTTTCAATGAATGAACGACTTATTGCCCAATTCTCGGGGCCAAAAGACACCATAGCGACTTGTCGATTTCAGACGGAGTTGGAGATAAGCCGACTGGCCTTTCGGGATTCGCCTCACTGGCATCATCTCCTTGTTGGACGTCACATAGGTATCCATCGCCCTGACGGCGGACACTGCAATTGGACGGCGCGAATACTCACCCGAGATCGCCGCTACATTCAGAAATGCCTGGGTCCGGCACTGGACTTAGGGCGGGGCTTAGG
>JBMSKG010000350.1:0-2597 GCA_049419625.1 Paracoccaceae bacterium
CCAAACCGCCCCAGCACATAGCGCGTCACCTCATCCGGCACGGTCTGATAGCGTTCGCCCGACAGCACGTTCATCAAGGCTTGTGACCCGACAAGCTGCGAAAACGGCGTCACCATGATCGGATAACCCAGATCGGCCCGCACTCGCTCCACCTCTTCCAGCACCTGTGGCAACAGATGCAGCCGTTTCATCTCGGCCAATTGCCGCTTCATCGTGCCCATCATGCCGCCGGGCATCTGATGGCGGAAATAGCTGCGGTCAAACTCTCCCGGGGTGCCATGGGCCAACCCCTCGGCCCGGGCGAGCGTGGTGAACCACGCATCCATCTCGGCCACGGCCTCATCATCCACATCCACCGTCAGCCCCAGATCGCGCAGATTGGCGATGGTGGGGGTCATGGCCGGCTGTCCCGTGCCATTGGCCGCCGAAGAAGACGAGGTATGCAGACAGGTCGCCCCCAACAGCGCCGCCTCCGGATAGCTGAAGGGCGCAAGGCCGATGGTGCAATGCGAATGAAACTCCAACGGCACCGTGATCGCCGCCTTCAGCGCCGGGATCAGCGTGCGGGCGCGTTCGGGGGTGACCAACCCGCCGGGGTCTTTCAGATAAAGCCGGTCAAATTGGCCGGTTTCGGTCAGCTTGCGGGCGGCGTCCGCGAAATGCGCGTCATCATGCAGGGGCGACAGCGTAAAGGTCAGCGCGGCGACAATGTCACGCCCCCCAGCCTTGCGCGTCAGATCCGCCATCGTGCGCATGGCAGCGACATTGTTCATCGGGTCCATCACCGCAAAGCGATCAATCCCGTTGTTGACGAGCAGCCGAAAGGCAAACGCCATCAACTCATGGCTGGCGGTTTCCCAAGAGATGAACCGCATCCCCGTGGTCAGAAACGACAGCTTGGTCTTGGGGGCCGCCGCCCGAAAGAGCCGCAACCGCTCCCACGGGTCCTGCTTGGAATAGCGCACCGCCACCGCCATATGGGTCGAGGTTGTGAAATCAATCGCCTCGAACCCCACCCTGTCCATCACAGGCGCAATGCCCAGCATCATCGCGGTGTCCAGCCCGGTCGCGCCCCAGTTCGACTGGTTGCCATCGCGCACCGTGGTGTCGAGCAGGGAAATCGTCATGGGCAGTCTCCGGCAAGGCGGGGCAGGACCCCGGCAAGGTCATGGGTGTCGTCGGCAATCTCGCCTTGGTTGGCGACAAAGATGGGGCGAACCCTTGTCATATCAGTGCGGCTGAATGCGGATCAGGCATTCGCCATGTTCGACCAACTCGCCATTCGGCGCGCAGATCTCAAGCACAATGCCAGCCACCCCTGCGGGGACCGAATTCATCAGCTTCATCACCTCGATGATGCCAATGATCGTGTCGGCGGTCACTTTGTCCCCGGGTTTCACAAACGGATCAGCGCCGGGACGCGGGGCGTGCCAGAAGGTGCCCAAAAGTGGGGCTGGAATTTCAGCCCCCCCGCCCGAGGCGACAACAGGCGCTGGAACGACTGCAGGCGGTGCAGGGGGCTGCGGTGGGATGCCTCCGGCGGGGGTATTTGGGCCAAGATGAAAGGGCGGGGACAGCGGGCCTTTGCGCAGTTCCAGCTTTAGATCGCCCATTTCCAGCTTCATCTCGGTGAAGTCGGACCCGTCGATCAGCTTTAGGATGTCGTCAATCTCGGCGCGCGTCAGCATGGCGGTCCTCCTGCCCTTGGGCAAGGCTAGGGCGCAGGGGCGGGCAGGCTCAATTGGCTTTGGGTAGAATTTCACCCTGTGAAACGGCAGACCGCATGAGCCGCCGCGCAATGTCTTCAGCGGCGCGCAGGGCGGCGGGTGCCAAAAGCTTGACCGCGCGATCCCGTTTCATCACCCGTCGTGTCCAGGTGATGTTCAGCGTGCCGGGCACATGGTGGCCAAGCCGGATGGGCACACCGAGCGAGTCGCGCCCATCGTCGGCCTGGGTGCGGCCCTTGTCGAAATCACCACCGAAGTCCGGGTCGCGCAGACCAAAGCCTTGGGCGCGGGTTTCCGCCAGCATCTGCGCCACATAGTCCGAGCTTCGGGCCATGCGGTTTCCGGGGCGGTCCGAGCGGCGCAGCGTTTCAAGGATCGCCTCGCGCAGCGGCGCTTCGCAAAAGGCCACAAAGGCGCGCCCCGAGGCCGAGCGCAGCATGTTCACCTCGAAGCCCAAAGGGCCAAGCGCGATGCCATCGAAATAGGCCCGTGCGGCGTTGGTCTCGAGCACCTCCATATGGGTCAGGCGCGGCACGGCCAGGACGCTTGGCCATTCAATCTCGGCCGTCAAGTCCGCCAAAACCGGCGAGGCCACCTCGACCAACTGGGTTTCCCGGTCCATCCGGCCGGCCAGTTCGGCCAGCGAGAAGGAGGGCATCCACGCCGCATCCACCATGCGCTGCCAGATGAAGCCGCCTTGCATCAGGGTTTTCAGGATGCGCAACAGCGAGGCCTTGGGGATACCTGTCAACCGGTGCAGATCGGCCAGCGTCAACGCGCCCGAAGATTGCAGGATTTGCAAAACCTCCAGCCCGCGGGCCAGTGCGCTGATGGATTTGACCTGCATGGCCATCCTCATTTCACTTGGTG
>JBMSKG010000351.1:0-2586 GCA_049419625.1 Paracoccaceae bacterium
CCCTGCACCGAGATTTTCTATGACCATGGCCCCAGCATCTGGGGCGGCCCACCCGGCAGCGCCGAGCAGGATGGCGATCGGTTCATCGAGATCTGGAACAACGTCTTTATGCAGAACGAGCAGTTCGCCGATGGGCGGCTGGTGCCCTTGGACATGCAGTCGATCGACACTGGCATGGGGCTTGAGCGGATTGGTGCGTTGTTGCAGGGCAAGCACGACAACTATGACACTGACCTGATGCGCAGTCTGATTGAAGCCTCGGCGCATGCCACGAACGCCGATCCCGACGGCAAGGGCAAGACCAGCCACCGGGTGATTGCCGATCATTTGCGCTCGGTCTCTTTCCTGATCGCGGATGGCGTGACCCCGTCGAACGAGGGCCGCGGCTATGTGCTGCGCCGCATCATGCGTCGTGCCATGCGTCACGCGCACATGCTGGGCGCCCAAGATCCGGTGATGTTTCGTCTGGTGCCCGCACTTGTGCGGCAGATGGGGGCGGCCTATCCGGAACTGACCCGTGCTCAAAGCCTGATCGAAGAGACATTGAAGCTTGAGGAAACCCGGTTCAAGACCACGCTCGACCGTGGCTTGCGGCTGTTGAATGACGAGCTGGACCGTCTGCCAGAGGGCGCCGAT
Organism: Paracoccaceae bacterium; assembly: GCA_049419625.1. GTDB lineage: Bacteria > Pseudomonadota > Alphaproteobacteria > Rhodobacterales > Rhodobacteraceae > Tabrizicola_A. The sequence goes on from JBMSKG010000351.1 coordinate 637, forward strand.
TTGCCGGGGCAGGTGGCGTTCAAGCTCTATGACACCTACGGCTTCCCCTTGGATCTGACGCAGGATGTCTTGCGCGAAAAGGCCCGCGCCGTGGATGTGCAAGGCTTTGACGCCGCGATGGAAGAGCAAAAGACCAAAGCGCGCGCCGCTTGGTCGGGGGCGGGCGGCACGGCCGACGCGGCCATTTGGTTCGGTTTGGCCGAGGCCCATGGCACCACCGAGTTCTTAGGCTATGAGCTGGAGGCGGCAGAGGGCCAGATCAACGCACTGGTGCGCGAGGGGGGCGAGATCGGTTCGGCTGAAGCTGGTACATCTGTGCAAATCATCGTGAACCAGACGCCCTTCTACGCCGAAAGCGGCGGCCAGGTTGGCGATCATGGTTTCATCCGCACCCAGACTGGTGTGGCCGAGGTCACCGACACCCGCAAGACCGCAGGCGTGTTCATTCATGTCGCAACGGTGACCGAAGGCACTATCCTGCGCGGCCAGCCGGCCAAGTTGGAAGTCTCGCACAGCCGCCGCGCGCAGATTCGCGCCAACCATTCCGCGACCCACCTCTTGCACGAGGCACTGCGCCGCGCACTTGGCGATCATGTGGCCCAGAAGGGCAGCTTGAACGCACCGGATCGCCTGCGGTTTGACTTCAGCCATTCCACCGGCATGTCTGCGGCGGAACTGGCGCAGGTCGAGGCCGAGGTGAATGCCTTCATCCGGCAGAACAGCCCCGTCGACACCCGCATCATGACCCCCGACGATGCCCGCGCTTTGGGCGCGCAGGCGCTTTTTGGCGAGAAGTACGGCGAAGAAGTGCGCGTCGTCTCGATGGGCGTGCTGGACGGCTCGGGTAAAGGGGCGGACGGCAACACTTATTCGCTGGAACTCTGCGGGGGCACCCATGTGGCGCGCACCGGCGACATCGGGGCTTTTGTCGCCCTTGGCGACAGCGCCTCATCTGCTGGCGTGCGCCGGTTCGAGGCGCTGACGGGGCAAGCGGCGGTAGATCACCTTAAGGCACAGGAGGCAAAGCTTCTTGAGGCGGCGGCGGTCTTGAAGGCCGCACCGGCCGAGATTGTCGAGCGGTTGAAGGCTCTGGTGGAAGAGCGCAAGGCGCTTCAGAGCGAGGTTGCTAACCTGCGCCGCGATCTGGCGATGGGTGGTAAGTCTGGTGGGCCTGAGGCCAAAGAAATCAATGGCATAAAGCTCATTGCTCAGGTGATGACAGGTGTGTCAGGCAAAGATCTGCCCAGCCTGATTGATGAGATGAAGGCGCGCATCGGCTCGGGCGCGGTGGTCCTGATCGCCGACACTGGCGCAAAGCCTGCGGTTGCCGCCGGGGTGACGGCTGACCTGACCGACCGGATTTCGGCGGTGACGCTGGCCAAAGCGGCGGTTGAGGCTTTGGGCGGCAAAGGCGGCGGTGGCCGTCCGGATATGGCGCAGGGCGGGGGGGCAGATATCGCACTGGCCGACGCGGCACTGAAAGCGGTCGAAGCCGCACTGGGGGCTTAAGATGCCAACGGCACTCTGGATTGCCCATGTGCAGGTGACCGACCCCGAGGCTTACGGCAAATACGCCGCCCTGGCCGGCCCGGCGATTGCGGCGCATGGCGGCTATTTTCTTGCCCGCGCTGGCCGCTATGTTCAGCTTGAAGGCAATGACCGTCCGCGCAACGTGGTGGCGCGCTTTCCGAGCCTTGAAAAGGCGGTGGAGTGCTATCACTCCGACGCCTATCAAGCCGCGCTGTCCCACGCTCGGGGCGCTGCGGTGCGCGATCTGATGGTGGTGGAAGAGGCGGAATGAACAATTTGCGCGGATTTTCTCCGCGCAATCCGCCAGTTTCGTGCTAGGGTGAAAAAAAACACCACGAGGCAGGCATGTTTAGTTTCAAAGGGTGGCACTGATGTGCCGCTGGGCCGCATATGCGGGCGCGCCGATTTTCCTTGAGGAAA
>JBMSKG010000352.1:0-2573 GCA_049419625.1 Paracoccaceae bacterium
CGCGCGATAGCGCAGCCAGCCAAGGCCCACACTGTCACACCCTTGCGGCGCACGGTCATGCGAGGTGATGGCACCCTGCACCTCGCCCCGTTTCAGCCAATCCTGGCTCACATCCTGATCGTCGATCACCAGATCGAACAGAAACCCCTCCACCTCGGCCAGCGCGGGAATGACCCATGTCGCCAGACTGTCGGCATTGACCGCAATCCGCAGCGTGGCCGGGCGCGGCGACAAGCGCGGCAGATCGGCGGCAAGCGTGCGCTCCAAAAGCACCACCTCATCATGGTGCCGGATCATCCGCAGCCCGGCGGGCGTGGCCCGGCACGGGCTGCCGCGCAAGATCAACAACGTGCCCGCCTGATCCTCCAGCCCTTTGATCCGTTGCGAAATCGCCGAAGGCGTCACATGCAACTCCGCCGCCGCCAGATCAAACGACCCGCGGCGATGCACGGCAGCAAGGGCAGCAAGCTGATCGGCGTCAAACATAAGCGCGGCTAATCCGATGTCAGGATTTTTAATTTTATTAAACGCTTGCCCCCTGTTAGCCAAGCCAAAACCCGAGGATCCCATGCCCGCCATCACCGATCTGCAGCAGTTGCTTTCCACGATGGAGCCGGTTCTCCACCCCGAGCCCTATGGCTATGCCGTCACCGAAACACCGGTCCCCGGCAGCTTTGCGACCGTGGCCGAAGTTGAGGGCCGAACCGTCATCGCCCCCTGCGCCGCCTTGCAGGCCGCCGGGGTCGAGCCGGGCGCCGAATGGGCGCGCATCAGCCTGACGGTACATTCCGACCTCGCCGCCGTCGGCCTGACCGCCGCCTTTGCCCGTGCGCTTGCTGATTGCGGGATCAGCGCCAATGTGGTGGCAGGCTTTCACCACGACCACATCTTCGTGCCATGGCCCCGCCGCCAGGACGCAATGACCGCCTTGCAGGAGCTTTCCCATGTTTGAAACCGCCCTTCAGGGCTGGCTTGTCTCGATCAGCCTTATCCTCGCGATCGGCGCGCAAAACGCCTTCGTTCTGCGCCAAGGCTTACGGCGCGAACACATCGGCTGGGTGGTTTTGGTCTGTGCAGCGTCGGATGCCATCTTGATCGCAGCTGGGGTGACGGGGTTCTCAACGGCCTCCAAGGCCTTGCCTTGGCTTGGTGATGCGATGCGTTGGGGGGGTGTGGCATTTCTGCTGGCCTATGGCGCGTTGCGCTTTCGCGCCGCGTGGCAAGGCGGCGAATCCCTTGCGCCCGGCGAAGGGCCCGCGGCCTCGCTGCGCAGCGTGCTTGGCACCTGCCTGATCCTGACTTGGGCAAATCCGCACGTCTATCTCGACACTGTGGCGCTGATTGGATCAATCTCTGCGCAATATGCGCCACATCAGTTCGTGTTCGGACTCGGCGCAGCGCTTGGCAGTTTTACCTTCTTTTCTGCCCTTGGGTTCGGCGCGCGCCTGTTGGCGCCCATCTTTGCCAATCCCCGCGCTTGGGTGGTGCTGGAAGTGGTGATCGGTGCCACCATGTGGGCCATCGCGGCAGGGCTTGCCTTTGGCGGCTGAAAGCCCTTAGTTCCGCCCATCATGGTGACCGCAACAGCAACTCAACGGCCCCTTCAAGGGGTGGCATGGATGGTGGGGTCCGGTCTTGCCTTCGTGGGTGTCAACGCCACAGTGCGCGCCCTGGGAACCGACCTGCCGGCGGCCCAATCGGCCTTTATCCGCTATGCATTCGGGGTGCTCTTCTTCCTGCCCATGCTGCCTGGCCTTGCGCGCCAGGGCCTACCAGCCGGCGCCCTTCCGCTCCTTATTGGGCGAGGCGTTGTACATACAGCCGCGGTGGTCTTTTGGTTCTTTGCCATGGCCCGCATCCCCTTGGCGCATGTCACGGCGATTGGATACCTCTCACCCGTCATCCTGCTTTTGGCTGGCGCGCTTGTACTGGGCGAGGGGCTGACGCGACGGCGGATTTTGGCGGTGGGGCTGGCGGTGATCGGCACGCTGATCGTCCTGCGCCCGGGGCTCGAGCCTGTGGGCATCGGCCATCTGGGCCAGATGGCCGCCGCGACCTGCTTTGCGGGCAGCTATCTTTTCGCCAAGAAGCTCAGCGGCTTTGTCCCCGCGTCGGTGGTGGTTGCCATGCTGACCTTCGCGGTCACATTGGGCCTGTTGCCGCTGGCGCTGTTAGACTGGCAACCTGTGCCGGGCTGGCATCTGGCGGGGCTTGCGGTGGTGGCGCTTTTGGCCACGCTGGGGCATTACCTGATGTCGCGCGCCTTCGGCGTCGCCCCTTTGACCGTGACGCAGCCCGTGACCTTCCTCAACCTCGTCTGGGCCGCGCTGATGGGCAGCCTACTCTTCCAAGAGCCGGTGGATATCTGGGTCATCCTCGGCGGCGGGCTGATCATCGGGGCGATCAGCTGGGTCACATGGCGCGAACGCTCTGTCCCCGCCCCCACCGCCGAGACCTAGGCCGTTGCGCCGTCTCGCGCCCCTGCGCGCGCCCCGGAAGCCCGCGTTAAGCCACTTTCCCTAGGTGTTTGATCCCATGGTTTGATGGTGCGATCCTTTCCCGGGAATGGAAGG
>JBMSKG010000353.1:0-2560 GCA_049419625.1 Paracoccaceae bacterium
TGGCGGGTGCAGCACAGCCTTGATCTTGATGCGATGCGCGCAGGCGCTGCGCATATCATCGGGCTTCATGATTTAACCCCATTCCGATCAACGCTCTGACAGTCGAAAAGTCCGGTGAAAACGCTGGACGAGATTTCCATCACCGATGCGCCCTATCCGGGCGGTCGCGAAATCCGCTTTACGCTGCGCGCCCGCAGCTTCCTGCACAATCAGGTGCGCTCCATCGTCGGCACGCTGGAGCGGGTGGGCGCCGGCAGCTGGCAGCCCGCGGACGTCAAGACAGCGCTTGAGGCAAAAGACCGGGCCGCCTGTGGCCCGGTCTGTCCGCCCGATGGGCTGTATCTGACGGGGGTTGGATACCCAGTCGATCCGTTCGGCTGAGAGAGTGTCCCTTTCACCAAGCCACATAGCCCCCAACCAAGCCACATACCCCCGCCCCACGGGGGGAGAGGGGAGGCGACAGGGCGACACCGGGCACTCGGGTGCATGGCGTGCGGCCTCCTCCCCCACGGGGGGAGGGAGGGGGTGGGGGGCCTTGATCAGCCCTCGCGCCGTTCCACCTTCAACAGGCGGCCCATCACAATGGCAATCACAGCCGCCGCGAAGGAGAACACGGCCCCCATCTTGGCCGCCTCTTGCGCCGCCCCAGCCGGGAAGGCCACCGTGGTCACGAACAAGGCCACGGTAAAGCCGATGGCCGCGACACAGCCCAAGACCCACAGATCGCGCGGTTTCATCCCCGCTGGCAGGCCAAAGCCCAGTTTCACCGCCAGCATCCCCATCAGGAAAATCCCCACAGGCTTGCCGATAACCAGCCCGCCCAGAACCATCCACGTCGGCTCGCCAAAGGCGGAAAACACCACGCCTGCGTTCAGAAGGCCAAAGAAGAACAGCATCACCTCGACGAAATATTTCAGGTGATGTTCGATCCAGTTCAGAAGGTCGGTCAGATGCGCTTCGGCCTCGGCAAAGATGCCGTAGGGGCGGTCAGCATGCGGGATGGTCGGCACGATGGGCAACAGGCCCAAGGCCGGGTGAATCCCCGCATTGTGGAACCCATACCACGAGATTGCGCCCGCAATCGCATAGGGCCAGAAGCTGGCCTTCTGCCGCATCCAGGTCGAATTCGGACGATCTTGCTTGCCACGATCAAGATAGCGCGGCAGCCAGTTGGCCAGCACAAACACCCCAACTGCCGCCGCCAACGACATGAGAAGCCATGCCGGCTGCAATTCGCCTGTGGGATAAAAGATCGCCAGAATGATCATGCCGCCCGCATCATCGGCAATCGCCAACAGCAACAGGAACGGAATGGCCGGATGCCCCGCGCCAAAGACGATGCGACCCACCAAGTACGAGAAGGCAATATCGGTCGCCGTCGGGATCGCCCAGCCTTGGGAATACTGGTCAAACACCCCGAGCATCGCGCCGATCAGAAGATAAACCGCCGCCGGGCCAATCATCCCGCCCGCGGTGGCGATCAAGGGCGTGACCGCCTTCTTGCCGCGCAATTCGCCATCTTTCAGAACAATGCCTTCCCAAACCTCTTTGGCGGCAATGGCAAAGAAAAAGGCCATGCAGACATCGTTGACCAGAAAGTGCAGCGTCAGCGTGCGATGCACCTCGCCGTCGACCATATGCGCATGGCCAATGGGCGAATGATCCCACAGCACCAAATGCACCAGATGCTGGTAGCTTTCGTTATGGGTGTTCGCCCAGATCAGCGCCAAAACCGCGCCCGTCAACAACAACAACGAATATGTCGATATGACATTCCAGACTTTATACATCCCCAGTCCCATCGTTTTGTTTTGGTGATTTTTCAAAGTGAAATCACTGGTTTCGTCCAAGTGTCAAGCCAACGGGGAAAGGCCCCGTTTCGTCCTTCAGTTCAGGTCTTTCAAAAGCCGCCCATGTTTGCGCACCTCTGTAAGGACATCGCCAAAAAGGGTAAGCCCCCTGCCTTGTAGCATAGGCATCAGTTTCAGGAAGGCATCTGCTGTGGCCACGGTGTCTCCTATGGCAGTGTGGCGGTCTGCCTCGGGGATGGTGATGCCCAAACGATGGGTCAAGGCATCAAGGCTGTGGGTCTCGTGCTGGCCATAGATCACCGCCGAGAGCAGCACTGTATCCAGCACCGGATGGTCAAACGCAAGCCCAAGCTCCGCCTCGCGCCGCCGCAGGAACTGCATGTCAAACGGCGCGTTATGGGCGATCAGCACCGCACCTTCGGCAAATTTGTGGAACCGGCGCAGGACGTCATCCACCTCGGGCGCATCGGCCACCATCGCCTCGGTGATGCCATGCACCTCGGTTGACGAGAGCGGGATCGACCGACGCGGGTTCACCAGCGTGTCAAACACCTCACCGTCCACCCTGCGGCCATTCACGATGCGCACGGCGGCAATCTGCACGATCTCATCGCCCTGCTGCGGCAAAAGCCCGGTGGTTTCGGTGTCAAAGACCACATAGGTCAGGTTTTGCAAGGCCGCGCCGCCACTTCTTCGGCCACCCAGCTGGCGCGGCCGGTCTTCTGCAGCTGCGCCGAGAGCTTTTCATA
>JBMSKG010000354.1:0-2555 GCA_049419625.1 Paracoccaceae bacterium
TCGCCACAGACCACAAGCGCACGGCGGACGAATATTTCGTCTGGCTCTCGAGCCTGATGGCGCTGACCAAGACCGAAGCCACAATCACCGAGGCGATCATCAGCAGCACCGTGCCGCGTGTCGTGTTCAATTTGCGGGTGCTGTGTGACCGCTATTTCGGCTGCCGCCCCTTGGTGGTGGGCAAGCCCGAATGTCGCCTGCCCGTCGCGCCGCGCGTCGATCAGGGTACGACCGTGGGGCCAGATCGTCTGGTCAACACCGTGTCAGGCTTTGACCGTCACGGCGGCAACCTCATTGTGGTGGATTTCGGTACGGCCACCACCTTTGACGTGGTCGACCATGACGGCGCCTATGTCGGTGGGGTGATCGCCCCCGGCGTCAACCTCTCGCTTGAGGCGCTGCATATGGCTGCCGCCGCGCTGCCGCATGTCGATGTGACCAAACCGACCCGCGCCATTGGCACGAATACGGTGGCTTGCATGCAGTCGGGGGTGTATTGGGGCTATATTGGGTTGGTCGAAGGAATCGTCCGTGAAGTACGGCGGGAACGTGCGGCCCCGATGAAGGTGATTGCAACTGGCGGACTTGCCAGCTTGTTTGCCCAAGGAACCGAACTATTCGACGCGATTGAGGATGATCTGACCATGCATGGCCTCGTCCTCATCAACGCCTACAACAAGGAAAACGTATGAGCGGCGAACGCCTGATCTATCTTCCCCTTGGGGGTGCCGGTGAAATCGGCATGAATGCCTATGTCTACGGCTATGGCAAACCGGGGAAAGAGCGGCTGATGCTCGTCGATCTGGGGGTGGCCTTCCCGGATATGGACACCAGCCCCGGCGTCGATCTGATTTTGCCCGATCTGTCGTGGTTGGTGGAAAACCTTGACCGGCTGGATGGCATTGTCATTACCCACGCCCATGAGGACCATATCGGTGCCTTGGGGCATCTATGGCCCCTGCTGAAAAAGCCGGTCTATGCCCGCAAGTTTACCGCCAGCATTGGGCGATTGAAGTTTGAAGAGGCAGGTCTGCCTCTAGATGCCATTCAAACCCTAGAGGCACGACCGGCTGCGGTACAAGTGGGCCCCTTCTCGGTGCAATTCCTGCCGATGCCGCATTCCATTCCCGAAAGCTCGGCCCTGATCATCGACAGCCCAGCGGGTCGTATCCTGCACACTGGCGACTTCAAGCGCGATCCGTCGCCGATTGTCGGTGAGGGGTGGGATGATGCGATGCTTGAGGCGGTGGCCGCTGAGACACCCGTCAAGGCGATGATGTGCGACAGCACCAATGTGTTTTCGCTGAACCCCGGCCGCTCTGAGGCGAGTTTGGCGGAACCCCTGACCGAGTTGATCCGGGGCGCGGGCGGTATGGTGGTGGCGACAACCTTCGCCTCCAACGTGGCCCGGCTGAAAACCCTGGCCGAAGCGGCGCGGGCGGCGGATCGGTCGATCTGCGTTCTTGGCCGTGCGATGAAGCGTATGGTCTCGGTCGCTGAGGAAACTCGGGTGTTGACCGGTTTCCCGCGCGTGGTCAGCCCGGAAGAGGCGCTGGAAATCCCGCGCCGTAACCTGATGCTCTTGGTCACTGGCAGCCAAGGCGAACGCCGCGCGGCCAGCGCTGCGCTAAGCCGGGGCAAGTATCTGGGCTTTGAGATGAAGCAGGGCGATACGTTCCTGTTTTCGTCCAAAACCATTCCAGGAAATGAACGCGGTGTCATCAAGCTGATGAACGCCTATTCTGAAATGGGTGTCGATGTTGTCGATGACAATAACGGCAAATACCACGTTTCAGGCCACGCCAACCGCCCCGATCTTGAACATATCCACCGCATCTTCTTGCCCGATATGCTGGTGCCGATGCATGGCGAACATCGCCATCTGCGCGAACATGTCCGGATCGCCCATGAGGCTGGGATAGCGGGCATTGTGGCGACCAACGGAATGATGGTGGACCTGACAGGTGATGTTCCCAAGGTGGTGCAGCACATCGAGGCGGGTCGCGTTTATCTCGACGGCACTGCACAGATCGGCGCGCTGGATGGGGTGGTGCGTGACCGCATCCGCTTGTCGTTGAACGGCTTGGTCATGGTGACGATCATTCTGGACGAACAGAACGAACCCTTGGGCGAAGCATGGGTGGAGATTATGGGCTTGCCGGCCACCGGTCTGGGTGAGCGGCCGTTGAATGAAACCATGGAAGCCGAGCTGACCGAGTTTCTGGAGCGCGCCTCTGGCAAGATCCTGTCCGACGATGACAAGCTGGACGAAGCACTTAAGCGGATCGTGCGGCAGGTGGCGATGGAAGAAATTGGCAAAAAGCCCGAGGTCCGTGTGGTTATCAGCCGACTGACGGCGGAGTGACGCGGCACGAGGTCGAAAAGCAAAAGGCCCCGCGTTCTGCGCGGGGCCTTTTGCTTTTGTGACATGCGTTACCGCTGATCGACCAAGGGTCAGATCATGCTTCAGCCGTGGTTTCGCGGACGTCTTCGGCCTGCGCTTCGGCGGCCATGTCTTCGGCAGACTGCGGTTTCAGGGCAAAGCTGCGCAGGAT
>JBMSKG010000355.1:0-2534 GCA_049419625.1 Paracoccaceae bacterium
TTCCAAAAGGCCGCGCCGGCACAACCGAAGCGGCCTTTTTGTTGGCCGGCATTCCGCCGAGCATGCCTGAAATCGAACGGGATCATGCGGAATATGAATTTGCCTATCCCGCCCAGCCGTGGCACATCGCAACCAGACGCTGATTATCCCTGCCGAGATTGCCCGGAGACCGACCATGGCCCTTGACGCTCTTTCCAAACTTCTGGCCAGCCGTGACTGGCTGATGGCCGATGGCGCCACAGGCACCAACCTGTTCAACATGGGCCTCACCGCCGGTGAGCCGCCCGAGTTTTGGAACGTCGATCATCCAGACCGCATCCGCACCCTCTATCGCGGCGCGGTGGAGGCGGGGTCGGACATCTTCCTGACCAACACCTTCGGCGGCAATGCCAGCCGGCTGAAGCTGCACAATGCCCAAGGCCGCGTGCGCGAACTCAACCGCATCGGCGCCAGCCTTGGCCGCGAGATTGCTGATGCCGCGGGCCGCCCTGTCGTGGTGGCCGGATCGGTCGGGCCGACGGGCGACATCTTTGAACCCATGGGCACCCTGACCCACGCCGCCGCCGTAGAAATGTTCCACGAGCAGGCCGAGGGCCTGAAAGAGGGCGGCGCCGATGTCTTGTGGATCGAGACAATCAGCGCGCCCGAGGAATACAAGGCCGCTGCCGAAGCGGCCAAGCTTGCCGGGATGCCGTGGTGCGGCACCATGAGCTTTGACACCGCCGGGCGCACCATGATGGGGCTGACCTCGGCCGGGCTGGTCGAAATGGTCAAGGGCCTGCCCTATCCGCCCTTGGCTTTTGGGGCCAATTGCGGGGTCGGCGCGTCAGATCTGATGCGGACTGTGATGGGCTTTGTCGCCGCCGGTCCTGCGGTGCCCCTGATTGCCAAGGGCAATGCGGGCATCCCGAAATACCATGACGGCCATATTCATTACGACGGCACGCCCGAGTTGATGGCCGAATATGCCGTGCTGGCGCGCGACGCCGGTGTGCGGATCATCGGCGGTTGCTGCGGCACCATGCCCGAGCATCTGAGGGCGATGCGCGCGGCCCTTGAAAGCCGCCCCCGCGGCCCGGCCCCCAGCCTTGAGGATATTCAGGCCAAGCTTGGCGCGTTCTCCTCGGCCTCGGATGGCACCGATGGCGCAGGCCCCGCCGCCCGCGAACGCCGCGGTCGGCGCGGCTAAGGCGGTCTTGGGCTAGAACAGCGACAGCTGATCGCCCGCCCTTGGCGGCAGGCGAAAGAGGTCGCAGCGCAAGGGCGGCATCTGCGTGGCCAGCCCCAGCCGTGCCACCGCCTTGGCAAAACGCTGCGCCAAAAGATCAGCCCACAACCCCTCGCCCCGCATGCGCCGCCCAAAGGCCGGGTCATAATCCTGCCCGCCATGCATCTCGCGCACCCGCGCCATCACCTTGGCCGCCCGGTCGGGCACATGCGCCGCCAACCACTCCTGAAACAGAGCTGAGACCTCGCGCGGCAGCCGCAGCGCGATATAGCTTGCCGCCACCGCGCCCGCACCCTGCACAGCCGCAAGGATCGGCTCCAGCTCATGGTCTGTCAGCCCCGGCACCACCGGGGCCAGCATGGCGCGCACCGGAATGCCCGCCTCGGTCAGCCGCCGGATTGTCGCCAAGCGCCGCGCAGGCACCGGGCAGCGCGGCTCCATCTTTCGGCTCAGCCCTGCATCCCGCGTGGTCACCGAAATCCCCACCCGCAGCAGCCCCGCCGCCGCCATGGGCGCCAAAAGATCGATGTCGCGTTCGATCAGCGTGCCCTTGGTGGTGATCGCCACCGGATGGCGATAGGCCCACAGCACCTCCAGCACCTCGCGCATCAGGCGATGATCCGCCTCAATCGGCTGATAGGGGTCGGTGTTGGTGCCGATGGCCACGGTTGCGACCTGATAGTTTTTCGCCCGCAACTCTTGCGCCAGCACAACCGCAATGCCGGGCCGGGCGATCAGCCGGGTTTCAAAATCCAATCCCGGCGACAGGTTCAGAAAGGCATGGCTCGGCCGGGCAAAGCAATAGACGCAGCCATGTTCACAGCCCCGATAAGGATTGATCGACCGGTCAAACGGCAGATCGGGCGAGCGGTTCCACGCCAGCGCGGACCTTGGCCGCTCAACCCGCGTTTCGGTGCGCAGCAAACGGTCGGTTTCAGGCAGATCCCACCCATCGTCCACCACGACGCGGGCCTCAGGCTCAAACCGGCCCGCGACATTCGACGCCACCCCCCGCGCGCGAAGGCGCTGGCCCTGTTTCACTGTCTCATGATGCTGTTGCATGAGCACAAACTAGAACATTTAGTGAACAAATGGAACGATTAATTTGCCCCCCTCCCCTTGCTGTCGGCTTTCGCTTGGGGCATGTCGGAAACCGGAAAGTGCCACACGGCCTTTCACCGCATCACGGGCCCAAAGCCCCGAAGGAGCGCAGCATGTCCGACGACGAAATCATCCTGTCCGAATTGAGCGACGAAGAGCTTGTCCTGCAGATGCACGACGACCTCTACGACGGTCTGAAAGAAGA
>JBMSKG010000356.1:0-2492 GCA_049419625.1 Paracoccaceae bacterium
CTGGCGGCGCTTGTCGCCAGGGCCATCCCCGTTTGGGCGGATGCCCCTGAACGGGTGGTGTCCATGAACCTGTGCACCGATCAGCTGGCGATGATGCTGGCCGCACCGGGCCAGTTGGTCAGCGTCAGCCATCTGGCCACCGAGGTGCAATCGTCCTCGATGGTGGAAGAAGCGCGGGCCTACACCATGAATCGCGGGCAGGTGGAACAGGTGTTCCTGATGCGCCCCCATCTGGTCCTTGCGGGCACCTATACCCAGGCGGCCACGGTTGATCTGTTGCGCCGCCTTGGGGTGGAGGTGGTTCAGGTGCCGCCCGCCACCTCGTTGGCAGAGGCGGTGGAGCAAGTCCGCATCGTTGGCCGCGCTTTGGGGCAAGAGGCCAAGGCGGATGCCATGGCCGATGACTTTGCTGCGAAGATTGAGGCCGCGCGGTTTGATGGTGCGCCCCGCACAGCGGCTTTCTATTATCCCAACGGCTACACAACCGGGTCGGGGACCTTGGCCAATGAGGTTTTGGAGTTGACGGGGTTCACCAATAGCGGGGCTACCTCGGGTGTGACGGGGGGCGGTATTCTGCCGCTCGAGCGGCTGGTCATGGCGGGCCCCGAGTTGATTGTGACGTCTGAGCGTTATCCCGGCGCCTCGCGGTCAGAGGATATTCTGGTGCATCCTGCCTTGCGGGCTGTGCAGGCGCGGGCAGGGGTGGAATTGACCTCGGGCGCTGACTGGGTCTGCGGCACGCCGCATCTGATGCGGGCGATTGCACAGGTCACAGCGGCGCGGGCCGCCTTGGAGGCGCGCGAATGAAGGTTCTTGTGGCCTTGGGGACGCTGGTGGCTGTCTTGTTCTTCGGCTCGCTGATGATCGGGCCGGCGGGCTTGGGCTTGGGCGAAAGCCTGAGGGCGCTGGTGACCGGGCAGGGGGGCGCTGTTGTTCTGGTGATGCAAGAGATTCGCCTGCCACGTGCACTGTTGGGTTTGATGACCGGGGCCGCATTGGGCCTTTCGGGTGCCGCGATGCAGGGCTATCTGCGCAACCCCTTGGCCGAGCCGGGGTTGATCGGCGTGTCGGCGAGTGCCGCGCTGGGCGCAGTTTTGGCACTGCAAACGGGTCTTGCCACACTCTTTGCGCTGGCCTTGCCCCTGTCAGCATTGGCCGGAGCTGCGCTGGCGGTTCTGCTGATCCTAGGCCTGGCCGGGCCACGAGGGGGAGCGCTGGCGCTGATCCTTGCGGGCGTGGCGATTTCCGCCCTTGCGGCAGCGCTGACCAGCCTTGTGTTGAACCTGTCGCCCAACCCCTTTGCCGCGATGGAGATTGTCTATTGGATGATGGGCTCACTCGCCGATCGGTCGATGGACCATGTTTGGCTGGCCACGCCCTTTATGCTCATTGGCCTTGCGATGATGTTGTCGATTGGGCGCAGCCTTGATGCCTTGACCTTGGGCGAAGATGCGGCGGCCTCGATGGGGGTGAGCCTTGTGCGGCTGCGGCTGATGCTGATTGGTGGCACGGCACTGGCGGTGGGGGCGAGTGTGTCGGTCGCAGGCTCCATTGGCTTTGTCGGGCTGGTGGTGCCGCATGTCCTGCGTCCCCTCGTCGGTGCGCAGCCGTCCCGGCTGCTTCCTGCCTCGGCCCTTGGGGGGGCGGCGGTGGTGCTGGCGGCTGATATTGCCGTGCGACTGATTGCGCCGGATCAGGATCTTAAACTGGGCGTGCTGACGGCGCTGATCGGCGCACCGTTTTTTCTGCATCTGATCTGGCGGCTGAGGGGGACCGAAGCATGACGCTCCTGTCCTTGCAAAACCTGACCGTGCGGCGCGGGCTGTGTCCGGTGGTGGAAGATGTCACCCTGACGGTCAATGAGGGTGAGTTCGTCGGCCTTATCGGTCCGAATGGTGCAGGCAAGACCAGCCTTCTGCGCGCCGCACTTGGCCTTTTGCCGCATGAGGGGCAATCGTCGCTTACCACGCTGGCGCCGCATTTGCGTGCGCTGACGGCGGCCTTCTTGCCGCAAGGGCGCGAGATTGCTTGGCCAGTCTCGGTTGAGACGCTTGTGTCCTTGGGGCGCGGCGCACATCTGGGCGCGGGGTCTGCTGCTGACCGCCGCGCGGTGGACCACGCGCTGGAGCGGATGGGGCTGCAAAGCTACCGTGCCCGCACCGCCACGGCCTTGTCGGGGGGCGAACAGGCGCGCGTTCTGATCGCGCGCGCCTTGGCGCAGGACACACCCCTGTTGCTGGCCGATGAGCCGGTGGCGGGGCTTGATCCCGAGGCGCAGTTGAAAACCATGGAGGTCTTTGCCGATCTTGCCCGCGAGGGACGCGGGGTGGTTGCTTCGATCCATGATTTGGGCCTCGCAGCGCGGTCCTGTTCCCGGCTGTTGATGATGCAAGCGGGCCGGGTGGTGGCCGATGGTCCCCCGCGCGAGGTGCTGTCGGACGACAATCTGGCGCGGGTCTTTGGGGTGCGGGGCTTTCATGCGGAAACGCCCG
>JBMSKG010000357.1:0-2482 GCA_049419625.1 Paracoccaceae bacterium
CTTGCCTTTCGCGGCCATCAGGGTTTCGGCCAAGGCGGCTGGCATGGTGCCTGCGCCAAAGACGCGCAGGACCGCGCCATCGAGGGGACCGAGCATGCCAGCCAGAGCACGCGGTGAAAGGCCGGGGGTCAGCGTAACAAGGCCAAGAGATTTCCCACTATCGAACCGGCGCGCCACAGGCAGGGGCGCACCGGCATCACCAGCAAGGCAAAAGGCGGCAAGGTTTTGCGCATGTTGTTTTGCCACGCGGCCCGCGGGCAGAACGTCGCCGTTAAAGGCCAGATGGAGGCCAGCTTTGCCGCCCAGCGCCGTCTGGATCGCCAGGCCAAGGTTGCCTTCAGCGTCCGAGCCCGCCACGCCAAGCGGGTGCATAGAGCCCGTAAGGACCACCGCCCTGCCCTGTTGCAGACCACCCTGCCCCGCCAAGGCCGCATCAAGTGCCGCGCCCGTATAGGCCATGGTGTCAGTGCCGTGGGTGATGATGACCGGTCCGGGGGCGGCATCAATGCGATCCAACAGCGCGTTCCAGACCGCAGGTCCCAGATCCGCGCTGTCGATCAGCGGGTCCAGTTTCTGATGATCCAGCCTTTGGCCCGGCGCAATCTGCGCCAGCGCCGCTGCCACCTTTTGGGGCGCGGGGCGCAACCCGTCGGGACCATCGGTCATGCAGATGGTCCCACCGGTTTCAATCAGCGTCATCACGGGCAAGCTTGGTTGCGTCAACGTCGGTCACAGCCCTTTGGAGCGGTAGGTTTTGGCCACGCGGTCAATCGCCACGATATAGGCCGCGACCCGCAGATCATTCACATCGGTGCGGCCATGCCAGACCTCACGCATGGCCTGATAGGCGGTGCGCATGGTGTCATCAAGCCCCGAGCGCACCAGCGCCAATTCATCCGAGCCTTGCAGGAACTTCTCTTTGAAATCGGCCGCCATGGTCCAGCCAAGACCCTGATCCGAGGACAAACGCTCAAACTCCTCGACCAAGAGCCGCGAGCGGGCCTCTTCGGCGCGGCGCTGCATGCGGCCAAAGCGGATGTGCGACAGGTTCTTGACCCACTCAAAGTACGACACCGTCACCCCGCCTGCGTTGGCATACATATCGGGAATGATGAGCGTGCCCTTGCGACGCAAGATGTCATCGGCGCCAAAGGTCACCGGGCCATTGGCCGCCTCGATGATCAGCGGGGCCTTGATGCGCGCTGCATTGCCAAGGTTGATGACGCCTTCCAGCGCGGCCGGAATAAGGATGTCACATTCCATTTCCAGAACCGCTGCACCATCGGCCACATGGCGGCCCTTGGGATAGCCGGCCAGCAATCCGCCATTGCGGTTCATGTGTTGGCGCAGGTCTTCGATGTTGATGCCCTTGTCATCCAGGATCGCGCCATCGCGTTCGATGACGGCGATGACGCGCGCGCCATCCTCTTCGGACAGGAACTTGGCCGCGTGATAACCCACATTGCCAAGGCCCTGCACAATAACGCGCTTGCCCTCCAGATCGCCGGTCAGGCGCGCGGCGGCGCTGTCCTCGGGGTAGCGGAAGAACTCGCGGAGCGCGAATTGCACGCCCCGGCCCGTCGCCTCGACCCGGCCTTGGATCCCGCCTGCATGGGGCGGCTTGCCGGTGACGCAGGCCTTGGCGTTGATGTCGGTGGTGTTCATCCGGGCGTATTGGTCGGCAATCCACGCCATTTCACGCTCGCCTGTCCCCATGTCGGGGGCGGGCACGTTTTGCGCAGGGTGGATCAGGTCGCGCTTGATCAGCTCATAGGCAAAACGGCGGGTGATCTGTTCCAGCTCATGCTCGTCCCATTGGCGCGGGTCAATGCAAAGCCCGCCTTTCGACCCGCCAAACGGCGTTTCGACCAGCGCGCATTTATAGGTCATCAGCGCCGCCAGCGCCTCCACCTCGTCCTGATTGACGCCAAGCGAAAAGCGGATGCCGCCCTTCACCGGCTCCATATGTTCGGAATGAACCGAGCGGTAGCCGACGAAAGTTTCGATCTTGCCGCGCAGGCGCACACCAAAGCGCACCGTATAGGTCGAATTGCAGACCCGTATCTTCTCTTCAAGACCGGGGGACAGGTCCATCAGCGCGGTGGCGCGTTTGAACATAAGATCAACCGATTCACGAAAGCTGGGTTCGCCGGCAACAGACATGTGGTTCCTCCCATTGGACGCCCGCCTGATGGCGGCGCTCGGGTCTGGTTTACGGCACAACACTGGCAATTGTCCGCGTCGATTGGCCGAATGTTTGCGCCAATCTGTAGCGTTATGTGATTCGGATCTGTCCATTTTGGGCAAAAGCGCCGCAATTGGGTGCCGCTTTGGACAGGGGTTTGTTTCGGCGCTAGGCACAGTTAGGCCCGGTGCTGCCGGATCGTTTCCAAGCGGACTCTCCCGGTCTGCGGTTCGCCGTCTTTGCCACAATTTCGCCACAACTTCGCGACAACTCCAAGGCGGGGGCAAGGAAGAATTG
>JBMSKG010000358.1:0-2481 GCA_049419625.1 Paracoccaceae bacterium
GCGCCATCATAGTCGATGGCGGTGCCAGCAGCGATCAGCTCAAGTGCCTTGCCCAGCTCGCCGGGCATGATCTTGACGCCCGAGCCGTCAGCCGGACCGTTGGCGATCTCAAGGATCTTGCCAGCGTAGACCTTGCTGTCGGTCGAACCTGCTGCGTGCATGGCCAGCATGATCAGCGCGGCGGCGTCATAGCTCTCCATGGTGTAGGGCGAGGTCGCGTCGAACGGGGTTGCGGCAGCTTTGCCCATTTCGGTCAGGATGGCAGCGCCGGGGCTGTCCGACTGAGCAACCTGGCCGTAGGAGCCGTCCAGAGCCGGGCCGATCGCGGCGGGGAGCGAGTCACCCACCATGCCGCCGGGCAGACCGAACTGCGAGAAGGCGCCGGAGTCGAGCGAAGCCTGGATGATGCCCTTGCCGCCCTGGTCGAGGTAGCCTGCGACAACCAGAAGGTCGCCACCGGCCGAGGCCAGCGAAGCAACTTCAGCCGAATAGTCAGCCTTGCCGTCTTCGTGCGGGATGTTGATGGTCACGGTGCCGCCCTGAGCCTGGAAGCCAGCAGCAATCGCTTCGGCCAGACCCTTGCCGTAGTCCGAGTTGGAATAGGTCATCGCGATCGAGGTCACGCCCTTTTCCTTCAGGATCTCGCCCATGACTTCGCCTTCGCGGGCGTCAGAGGGGGCGGTGCGGAAGAACAGGCCGTCATCTTCAGCGGTGGTCAGAGCGGGCGAGGTGGCCGAGGGCGACACCATCACGATGCCGTTCGGACGGGCGACGTTCTGCAGCACCGCGCCGGTCACACCCGAGCAGTCGCCGCCGATGATGCCTTTGACGCCTTCAGCGGTGACCATACGTTCCGCGGCCGAGGTGGCAGCAGCCGAATCAACGCAGGTCGAGTCGCCGCGCACGGACACGAAGTTGTGGGCCGACTTGCCCGAAGCATTCACTTCAGCCATTGCAGCTTCGGCCGCGTTGGCCATGTGGCTGGTCAGCGATTCGATCGGGCCGGTAAAGCCGATCAGAATGCCAAGTTTGACGTCTTCAGCCGATGCTGCACCGGTCAGGGCCAGCGTGGCGGCCGAAGCCATAAGAAGTTTTTTCATTGGTCTCTCCCATGTTGGATCGCAATCCTGCCGCCAAACTAGAGAGGCACCGAGAAAAAGGGAAGCCCCTTCATGTCGACATGGTGCCGACAATATCGGCCTCACGCTGCGTCGCGCTTAAGGCCGGGATGCCATCTTCTACATAGGGGCGCAGGGACCTTATCCAAGCCCTTTAGACAGAGCGAATTGCGCGCGCTCTGATCGAATTCGCCGTTCAGGTCGCCGGATCAGATCGAAAGACGCCCCGCAATTGCTCCGGGGGGCAAGCCTTGGGTGCCACGCTCACGGTAGGGGGTGGTGTTATAATGGCTGCGATAGCATTTGGAGAAATGCGACGGGCTGGCAAAGCCGCAAGCCAGCGCCACGTTGATCACGCTCATGTCGGTCTGCATCAACAGATTGCGCGCTTTTTGCAGCCGTAACTCCATATAGTAGCGTTTGGGGCTGCGGTTCAGATAGCGGCGGAACAGACGTTCCAACTGCCGGGTCGACATGCCGACCTCTTCGGCCAGATCGGCTGGCGACATCGGGTCTTCGATATTGCCTTCCATCATCTGGATGACTTGGCTGAGTTTTGGGTGACGCACACCGATCCGCGTCGGGATCGACAGGCGCTGACTGTCCTGATCGGTACGTATCGAGGAATAGATCAATTGGTCGGCCACGGTATTGGCCAGATCTTCGCCCTGATCGGCGGCAATCACCTTGAGCATGAGGTCAATCGACGAGGTGCCGCCCGCCGTGGACCAGCGGTTGCCATCCATCACAAAGACCGACTTTGTCAGTTTGACCTGCTCGAATTCCTCCAGAAAGCCGTCCTGATTCTCCCAGTGGATCGTGGCCTTCTTGCCATCCAGCAGCCCCGCCTTGGCAACGGTGTAGGCCCCGGTGCAAAGCCCGCCTACCGTGACCCCACGCCGCGCCTCGCGGCGCAGCCAGTTCAAAACGCCTTTTGTCGAGGCCCGCTGCACATCGATCCCACCGCAGACCAAGACGATGTCGTCGCGCTCAATCTCGTCCAGACCGATGTCAAGTTTGAACGAGGCGCCATTCGAGCACGCGACGAAATCGCCTTCACCTGTAAGGACCCAGCTGTAGAGTTCTTGGCCCGAGACCCGGTTGGCGATGCGCAGCGGTTCGATGGCGCCGGCGAAAGACAGCATCGTAAAGCGCTCAAGCAGCAGAAAGACAAAGCGCTTGGGGCTTGCGGTCTTGGCGACCGATGTGGCCTTGCGCTGGAGGTTGGACATCTTGCGACCTGTTTGTGTCGGTTTCGGTGCAAGGAAACAGGAATTGCATCGCTCTGCAAGGCGAATCCACCCTGCTTTTCACCCTTTCCGCCTTTGCATTCGCCGCATTTTTCCTTATACCGCGCGGCGAT
>JBMSKG010000359.1:0-2428 GCA_049419625.1 Paracoccaceae bacterium
GTAAGTTCGCATCATTTTTTACATTATAGATCAAGCTAAACATGAACTGATCCAAGTAAATCGCTTTCTTGTTCAGATCAGGGAGTTGAATCTGTACGGTTTTTCGACACATCGAGCAGCGCTTTGTAAGCACGTTGCCTCCGACCGACAGAATGCCCATGGTCATCCGACCACACCCAGAGCATCGATTAAATGGGGCATGCTCCCACGTGAATCTCGACATTTTTCAATTCCCTAAGTTGAAATTCTTGAACAATACGGACAGTTGCGCGCTGCTGAAATCGCACAAGATCTTGTATGGGATGGGTCAGGCGTTTTTGCAATGCAGTTCCTCCCTCACCCCACCTTCCCCTCCCAAGTCGCCTTGATCGCCTTCAGCCGCGCCGTCTCCGTCGCTTTCCCCGCCAGCCGCGCCTCGGCGGCTTCCTTGGCCGCCTCCTGCGCCCGGATCACCGCAAAGATCTCATCCCTGATGCGGTGTTCCACCTCTTTCGCGGTCATCTCATAGCGGGCCTCGGCCTTCACCACCTCGGCCAGACGGGCCAGCATAAAGGCCCGCAAGACCGCGTTCATCCGCGTCAGGTGCCCCTGCCCCATGCTGCGGAAAAAGCGGATCACGTCCTCATCCAGCCGCAGCGTGATCTTGGTCTTGGCGGGGGTTTGGCGGTCTTGGGCAATCTCGTGCCACGCCGCCGGGATGCGGACCGATCCGTCCAGCTTCCAGCGCAGGTCGGTTTCCAGATCGCGCAGCACTTGGCCAAGCTGGTGAAAGGCGAATTTGGTCTGGACTTTGGTGGGGGGCATGTCGGACCTCCGGGTTTGGTCCAATCAACCTGCCGTGAACGGGGTTGACGCCGCCTTACCCGCCCGCGCGCCCTGGCGGGACGGATGCGGGACGGCTGCGGGACGCGGGCGGGACGGATACGGGACGGCTGCGGGACGGCCTACCAGCGGGTCAGCGCGGCCTCGTCGCTCTCCTTCGCCGCCACCCAATCGGCCCCATGGGCGCTGATTTCCTTCTTCCAAAACGGCGCGCGGGATTTGAGATAATCCATCAAGAACTCCGCCGCGGCAAAGGCATCGGCTCGGTGCGGGGCGGCGGTGGCCACCATCATGATCGGCTCACCGCTTCGCAAAACGCCATAGCGGTGGATGACCAAAGCATCCGCCAACCCCCACCGCGCGATGGCCTCCTCCATCATCGCCAAAATCGCCTTTTCCGTCATGCCCGGATAGTGCTCAATCTCCATCGCGGTCAGCGTCCCGCCATTGTCGCGCACCAATCCGGTAAAGGTCACAACCGCGCCTGAGCCCTTGATATCATGGGAAAAACGGTTGGCCTCGGCCCCCAGATCAAAGGCCGCCTCCTGCACCACAAGTCGCATCTTAGCCCCCTGTCATGGGTGGGAAAAACGCCACTTCCCGCACGTCCTGAAGGGGGGCCGCAAAGTCGGCCAGGTCCTGATCGACAGCGACGCGCAAGCTGGTTTTATCGGCAAACGCCAAGGCATGCCCTTCCGACCGCGCCTCCAACTCGGCCACCAACTCGGCAACCGTGGCCGCCGAAGTCGTGATCTGCTCGCGGTTGGTGCCGATGCGCTCGCGCAGCCACGCGAAGTAAAGAACGTCGATCATTTGTCGTCCCTCAGGAAGGGCCGCGCCTTGCGGAAGTAGTCAACGCCCGTATAAGCCGTAAGCGCCGCCGCAACCCACATCAGCACCAACCCGACATCCCCCGCCAGCGACGCGCAATCGCGCTTGCCACAGGCGCGGATCGGGTCAGCCAGACCGTCGCTGACGGCTTGGGCATACTCATCAGGGGTCATGCCCTGCATCGCAACACCGTTAAGGTATTCCAGCCCGGTGCCCAAGAAAAGCACCGCAATGGCGACCATCTGGGCGGTGGTTTTCCATTTGGCAAGCTGCGTGACCTTCAGCGTACCCGCCGCCGCGCCCAGAAATTCGCGCAGGCCCGAAACAAAGACCTCGCGGAACAAGATGACTGTCGCGGGCAAGATCAGCCACGGGTTCATGCCGTTATAGCCAGTGATAACCATGATCGCGATCACCACCATCGCTTTGTCCGCAATCGGGTCCATCATCGCGCCGAACTTGGATTCCTGCTTCCAAAGCCGCGCAAGATAACCGTCAAACCAGTCGGTCACGGCGGCCAGGATGAACAGCGTCAGCGCGAACCAATCCGCCCAGGGGCGGTGAAAATACAGGAACATCACCGCGACACCAGGCGCTGCCAGCAGGCGTAGGACGGTGAGGATATTGGGCAGGTTCCATGTCATGCGCCAATTGGTAACGGAAGCCACGCTCGGGGGGAAGGGAGAAGGCGCCAATCCTTGGCGAAGAACGTTGACGGCGCAAAAGGGCGCATCTTTGGGACATAGCATCGAAAGGCGTATCTACCAAACAAATT
>JBMSKG010000360.1:0-2410 GCA_049419625.1 Paracoccaceae bacterium
TGGGTATGCACGGCCCGCGCCCGCGCCGAGATGGCCGGGGTGAAATAGGGGCCCGAGGCATGGACGGGCACCCGGTTGGCCACGGTGGGGCCCCAACTGGAATAAGCGCCGGTGTTGAAGCGGCCGACGAATTCGACCCCGGTGATGCGACCCACCGCATCACAGCCGATGCGGCCCTCCATCTCGGCCGGGTGGCGTTTGGTGGTGGAGGCCATGCTTTCGCTGCGGCTGTAGACCATCCGGCACGGCCGCCCGGTTTTCAGCGCCACCAGCCCGATCAGCGGCTGCAGCGACACATCCAGCTTGGAGCCGAACCCGCCACCCGTAGCCGAGGGCAGGATGCGCACGCGGTCTGTTGGCAGGCCAAGGATGGTGGCGGTGTCATCGCGGTCCATCACCGGGGCCTGAGTGCAGGCGCGGATGCACAGAACCAGGTCCTCCATCCAGGCTGCGCCCGCTTCGGGTTCGATATAGGCGTGCTCGACATAGGCCGTCTCAAGGCGCCCTTCAACCACATGGGCTGATGCTGCCAAGGCCGACGCCGCGTCGCCTTTGCGGACCTTGCCTTCGATCAGCAGATTCTTGGCGCGGCCTGCGTGCAGAAGGGGTGCCTCCGGCGCCTCGGCCGCAGCCGGGGTGAGCAGCGGGGGCAACACCGTCCAATCTACCGGAAAGCCAGCCAGGTCAGGGGCTGCGTCCGGCTCAAAGGCCACAAGCGCCACGCATTCACCGCGAAAGCGCGCGGGGCTTTCGGCAATGGCCGGTTGGTCGGCAAAGGGCGGGATGACGGAAAAGGCGTTGCGACCAGGGATGTCGGCGGCGGTGAAGACGGCGGCCACACCCGGACGGGCGGCAAAAGCGGCCAGATCCCCAAAGGCAAAGGCGGCATGGGGATGGGGCGAGCGGATTGCTTTCACCACCAAGGCCCCTTCTGGCACCACATCGGCACCGAACAGATCACCGGCCACTTTGGCCGCGCCATCCAACCGCTCCAGCCGCGCCCCAAGCGGGGGGCCTTCCATCGGTGCGGCGGGCGGCGCATCGCGCCAAGCGTCACAGACCGCCGTCAGGATCTTGCGATAGCCGGTGCAGCGGCACAGCACCCCACCCAGTGCCTCTTCAGCCTCGGCTTCGGTCGGGCGCGGGGTGGTGGCCAAGAGTTCCGCTGCCGACATCAGCATGCCCGGCGTGCAAATCCCGCATTGCGCCGCACCATGGCGCAGGAAGGCGGCGCGCAGGCGCGTCAAAACCTGCGTCTCGGCCTCAACCGTTTCCACCTGCGTTCCAGCGACCTGGGCGACTGGCATCAGGCAGGCGCAGACCGAACGGCCATCGACCAGAACGGTGCAAGCGCCACAATCCCCCGCATCGCAGCCCACCTTGGTGCCGCGCTGGCCAAGGTTTTCACGTAGGGCTTCGCTGAGACGCAAGGTTGGCGGAGCGTCGACCGAGACGGGTCGACCGTTGAGGGAAAAGGAGATCATGCGAGCCCCCGCAGCAGGCGTTGCACAAGCTCGGTCGCGGCCTCGGCCCGATATCCGGCTGTCGCGCGGACGTCGTCTATGGGATCAAGGGCGGTGGCCACCAACTCGGCGGTCACCAGATCGGCCAAGGCCTCCACGGGCGCGCCGATCAGCGCGCGCTCCAGCAATGGCAAACGACGGGCGACGGGAGAGCAGGCACCGACAGCAATCGCCGCCTCGGTCACAATGCCCTGCGGTGCCACAACCCGCACTGAGGCCATGGCAATCGAGATCACAAGATAGGCCCGCGCGCCCAGTTTCAGAAACGCGCCACGACCGACAAGCGCCGAGGCGGGCACATGCACGGCGGCAAGGATTTCGCCGGGGGCAAGCGCGGTCTTGCGCGGGCCAAGGATGAACTCGGCCAGCGGGAGGGTCCTAGTGCCTTGCTTCGATTGCAGTTCGACCACGGCATCCAGCGTCAGAAGCGGCGGCACGCCATCGGCGGCCGGGGAGGCGTTGCACAGGTTGCCGCCAAGGCTGCCTGCGTTTTGCACCTGACGGGCGCCGATCTGCAGTGCCGCCTGCTGCAAGCCGCGAAGTGCAGGCGGCAAATCGGCGGCGGCTATCTCGGCCCAAGTGGTGGCCGCACCAATGCGCAGACCCTCATTCACCGTAATGCCCCGTAAAGTGGGTAGCGCGGTGATGTCGAGAACCGGCCCGTCAAGCTGCGCGCCCGCGCCGGGATAAAGATCAGTCCCCCCGGCCAGAATACGCCGTGGCCCGTCGGACAAAAGCGCCAGCGCAAGATCAAGGTCTGCGGGGCGGGCATAGGCGGTCATGCGCGATCCAGAATTGTTTGCATGCAAGCAGATTGCATCCTTGGCCACCCCCCTGTCAACGCCGCAGATCGCAAGGTTCTTGCAAGGGGGCGGATGGGGGTCTAT
>JBMSKG010000361.1:0-2390 GCA_049419625.1 Paracoccaceae bacterium
GGGCGCGGCGGAAATGCCCGCCGCGCCCTTTGCACGAAATGTCACAGCCTGTTGTTCGCCTTGAGCGGTCAAATGCCCCGCGACAGGGCCGCAACCCCGGTGCGCGCCAACTCGCGCAGCCCCAAGGGGCGCATCAGATCGGCAAAACTGTCGATCTTTTCTGGCGTGCCGGTCATCTCGAAGATGAAGCTCTCCAAGGTCGAATCCACCACATGCGCCCGGAAAATCTCGGCCAGACGCAAGGCTTCGATCCGATGCTCGCCCTTGCCCGCCACCTTGATCAAGGCCAACTCGCGCTGCACGCAGGGGCCTTCGGCGGTGAGGTCATGAACAGCATAGACCGAGACCAGACGGCTGAGCTGCGCCTCGACCTGATCAATCACATGGGGCGTGCCGCTTGTGACAATGGTGATCCGGCTGCGGTGCCCGGTATGGTCCACCTCGGCCACGGTCAGGCTGTCAATGTTGTAACCACGCGCCGAGAAAAGCCCGATGACGCGCGCCAGCACGCCCGGCTCATTCTCGACAATCACCGCCAGCGTGTGGCTGACAATACCTTCGGCGTGGCTGTCGCGAAGGTCATAGGCGGAATGGCTGGTCGAGCCCTTCTTGATGTTCAGTGCGGACATCGTTGGTCCTCTTTCATCTGTTCATAAATATCCCGGGGGTGCGGGGCCTGGCCCCCCCTCCGCCCGATTACACCAAAACCGCGCCTGCGGCCTTGATGACGCCCTGCGTATCTGCATTGCCAAGGAGCATTTCGTTATGCGGCTTGCCGGACGGGATCATGGGGAAGCAGTTTTCGTGCTTTTCCACGAGGCAATCAAAGATCACTGGGCCGTCATAGCGGATCATCTCCATGATCGCGTCATCCAGATCCTTGGGATCGTGGCACTTGATGCCCTTGCAGCCAAAGGCCTCGGCCAGTTTCACAAAATCGGGCAGCGATTCTGACCAGGACGAGGAATAGCGCTCGCCATGCAACAGCTCTTGCCACTGGCGCACCATGCCAAGACGTTCGTTGTTCAGGATGAACTGCTTGACCGGCGCGCGGAACTGCATGGCGGTGCCCATTTCTTGCATGTTCATCAACCAGCTGGCCTCGCCAGCGACGTTGATGACCAAAGCATCCGGATGCGCGATCTGCACGCCGATGCTCGCAGGCAGGCCATAGCCCATGGTGCCAAGGCCGCCCGATGTCATCCAGCGGTTCGGGCCTTCAAAGCCCAAGAACTGCGCAGCCCACATCTGGTGCTGGCCGACCTCGGTGGTGATATAGCGGTCCATGCCCTTGGTCAGGGCTTCCAGACGCTCCAGCGCATATTGGGGTTTGATGGTCTTGGTCGAGTTGGTGTAGCTCAGGCACTTCACGGCGCGCCATTCGTTGAGCTGTTTCCACCACTTGGCCAGTCCGTCCTTGTTGACCTTGCGCCCTCGTGCTTTCCAGATGCGCAGCGCGTCTTCCAGCACATGGGCCACATCGCCCACAATCCCCACATCAACCCGGATCACCTTGTTGATCGACGAGGGATCAATATCCACATGCACCTTTTTCGATTTCGGGCTGAAATCGGCAATCCGGCCCGTGATGCGGTCATCGAACCGCGCACCGATGTTGAGCATCAGATCACAGCCATGCATGGCCAGATTGGCCTCATAAAGCCCGTGCATCCCCAGCATGCCAAGCCACTTGTCGCCGCTGGCCGGATAGGCACCCAGCCCCATCAAGGTCGAGGTGATGGGAAAGCCGGTGGCCTCAACAAATTCGCGCAACAACTGACTTGCGGCAGTGCCCGAGTTGATGACGCCGCCACCGGTGTAAAACAGCGGGCGTTCCGCGGTTTCCAGCATTTCCACCATGCGGGTGATGGCGTCGATGTCGCCTTTCACGCGCGGTTGGTAATGGTCCACCTTGGCCTTCGGCATCGGGGTGTAGTCCGAGGTCGCGAACTGCACATCCTTGGGAATGTCGATCAGCACAGGGCCGGGACGGCCCGAGCGCGAGACGTGGAACGCCTGATGAATGACCTCGGACAGTTTGGCGGTGTCCTTCACCAGCCAATTATGCTTTGTGCAAGGCCGGGTGATGCCAACCGTATCAGCCTCTTGGAACCCGTCGGTGCCGATCATGAAGGTCGGAACCTGGCCTGACAGCACCACAATCGGAATGGAATCCATCAGCGCATCGACCAGACCGGTGACCGCATTGGTCGCCCCGGGGCCCGAGGTCACCAGCGCCACGCCCACCTTGCCGGTGGAACGTGCATAGCCCTCGGCCATATGGACCGCGCCCTGTTCATGGCGCACCAGAATGTGCTTGATGTCGTTTTGCTGAAAGATCTCGTCATAGATCGGCAGCACCGCGCCGCCGGGATAGCCAAAGACCACCT
>JBMSKG010000362.1:0-2388 GCA_049419625.1 Paracoccaceae bacterium
GGTAGACCGATTTCTTCCGCGCCGCTGTCAGATGCCTTTCTGCCCAAATGCCGGACACTGCGCACATCATGAGCGTCGGCTAAGGGTTCAAACCGCCCCTCACTTCGGCCCAAACCCCTCCACATAGTCCACCATCGCCGGCAGACAGACCGACCGCAGGTCATAGCCTTCCAGAATGGTCTGCCGCGCCGCCCGGCGCAGGTCCAGAAACTTCTCAGGCCGCGCCAAGGCCTTGGTCAGCGCCTTGGACCAACCCTTGACGTCAAAAAAGTCCACCAGCGTGCCGTTTTCCCCATCGCGGATCAATTCCCGCACGGGTGCGGTATCCGACCCCACCACATGCGCGCCCGCAGCCATGCTTTCCAGCATCGACCACGACAAAACAAAGGGATAGGTCAGATAGGCATGGGCGCGGGAAACCTGCATCAGGCTGACAAAGGTCGGGTAAGGCACCTTGCCCATGAAATGCACGCGGGACAGATCCAGCTGATCCCGCACCTCGTTCAGGAAGGTGTCCTTCCAGCCCTTGGCATCCTTGGGGGCCGAGCCATAGCTCACCTCATCCCCCCCCACGATCACCACCTGCGCCTCGGGGCGCTGCTTCATCACCGCAGGCAGCGCGCGAATAAAGGTGTGATAACCGCGGTAAGGTTCCAGATTGCGGTTCACAAAGGTCAGCACCTCATCCCCCGCCTTCACGATCTTCCCATTCGGCAAGGTTACCTGCGCCTGATCGTCCGGGCGCATCACGGCGGTATCAACCCCGTCAAAGATCACCTTGATCCGCTCGCGCAGCGCCGCCGGATAGGTGGACGCCTGCCACTTGGTCGGCGACAGCCCGGCATCGGCATGCAACAGCGCCTGGCCCAAATGCGCCGTGCGCCCCTGCGCGATCATCACCTGATCGAAGTTTGGCGCGCTGAATTCCGGGTCAAACCCCACATCCGCGCCGCGCCCGCGATAATAGAACTCGGCATAGACGATCAGCTTGGCCTCGGGCCAAACCTCTTTCAAAAACAAGGTCTCGCCCCAGCCGGAATGGCCAAAGATCACATCCGGCACATAGCCCTTTTCCCGCAGTTGCAAGCAGGCCCGCGCCACCACGACGCCCCGGTCGGACATGGTGGTGTAATTGCGCCCCAGCCGGGTGGCGGCAGGGTCCACCCGAGGCGCCTCGAACTTATAGCGAAACCCCTCGGTCGGGAATGTGCGCTTGTTGGCCGCATCGGTCAGCATCCGCACGTCATGGCCGCGGCGGGTCAGTTCTGGGGCAAGATGCAAAAATTGGCCGGGAAAATTCTGGTGGACGAAAAGAACCTTCATGCGCTCTCCCCAAAGGCGGCCGCAAACAGGGCGCGCGTGTAATCACTTTTCGGGGCGGCAAACAGGGCCTCGCCCGTGCCCGCCTCGACAATATCGCCATCTTTCATCACCATGACCTTGTGCGACAAGGCCCGGATGACGCGCAAATCGTGGCTGATGAAAATATAGGCCAGCCCCCATTTGCGCTGTAAGTCGCGCAACAACTCGACAATCTGCACCTGAACGGTCATGTCCAGCGCGCTTGTCGGCTCATCCAGCACCACCAGTTTGGGCCGCAAGATCATGGCGCGGGCAATGGCGATACGCTGACGCTGGCCGCCGGAAAACTCATGCGGATAGCGGGTCATGGTGGCAGGGTCCAACCCCACCTCGGTCATGATCTCGGCCACCATCTCGCGCCGATCCCGGCCCGGCTCCAGCCCATGAATCCCCAATCCCTCGGCGATGATTTCTTCCGCCGTCATGCGCGGTGAAAGGCTGCCAAAGGGGTCTTGGAACACAATCTGCAAATCGCGCCTGATACCGCGCAGGGCACGGCCTTGCAGGCCGCTGATCTCTTGGCCCAACAGGTCAATCCGCCCCTCAGACGGGATCAGCCGCAACAAGGCCAACGCAATCGTGGTCTTGCCCGACCCGCTTTCGCCCACAATCCCCAGCGTCTCCCCCGCCCGCACCGACAGGCTCGCGTCATTCACCGCCTTCACGTGGCCGACGGTCTTGCGCAGAAACCCGCGCTGGATCGGGAACCAGACCTTCAGATGATCGGCGGCAATCACCTCCGGCGCATCCGCCGCCACAGGTTCCGGCCGCCCCTTGGCCTCGGCGGCCAACAGCGTCTGGGTATAGGGGTGGCGGGGGGCACCAAAGACCTCCGCCGTCGGCCCCGCCTCCACAATCTCGCCCCCCTTCATCACACAAACCCGGTCGGCAATCCGCCGCACGATGTTCAGATCATGGGTGATGAACAGCATGCTCAGGCCCTCGCTGGCCTTCAACTCGGCCAAAAGGTCCAGGATCTGCGCCTGCACCGTCACATCCAGCGCGGTCGTCGGCTCATCGGCAATG
>JBMSKG010000363.1:0-2380 GCA_049419625.1 Paracoccaceae bacterium
CCGCCATGCACCTGCACGCCCATCTGCGCCACCAGATTGCCCACCTCGGTGCCATAAGCCTTGGCAATCGGCGTCAGCAGTCCTGCGCGCGCTTGCCACCCGGCCTCGGCTGTGGCCGTGCCCATATCAATGGCCACGGCACAGGCCAGAGCAATCGCGCGGGCGGCGAACACCTCGGCCTTCATTTCAGCCAGCATGCGGCGCACATCGGCATGGTCAATGATCGCGCCTTGCCCAAAGGGCGTGCGGCCCTGTTTGCGCTCCATCGCATAGGCCAGCGCCTGTTGAAATGCGGCTTCAGCCACTGAAACGCCCTGCACCCCCACGCCCAGCCGGGCATTGTTCATCATGGTGAACATGGCGGCCAAGCCCTTATGCGGCGCGCCCACAAGCCAGCCCTTGGCGCCTTCATACTGCATCACCGCCGTGGGAGAGCCATTCAGCCCCAACTTATGCTCAAGGCTCACGACATTGACTCCGTTGCGCGCGCCCAAGCTTCCCGCGGCATCCGGAATGACCTTTGGCACCATGAACAGGCTGATCCCGCGCGACCCTTCCGCCGCGTCCGGCAACCGCGCCAAGACCAGATGGCAGACGTTTTCGGTAAAATCATTGTCGGCCCAAGAGATGTAAATCTTCTGCCCAGTGATCGCATAGGTGCCATCGCCCAAAGGCTCGGCCTTGGTGCGCAAGGCACCCACATCGCTCCCGGCCTGTGGTTCGGTCAGGTTCATCGTCGCGCACCAATCGCCCGAAATCAGCTTTGGGATATACAGCGCCTTGATCTCATCGCTGGCATGATGCTCCAAGGCTTCGATCTGGCCTTGCGTCATCAAGGGATTCATCTGGAGCGCAAGGCAGGCCGACCCCAGCATTTCATTGACACAGGATGTCAACGCCATCGGCAAACCCATGCCGCCATACGCCGGGCTTGCCGCCATGCCCACCCAACCGCCTGCCGTGATGGCGCGATAGCCTTCGGCAAAGCCGGGCGAGGTGCGCACCACCCCAGCTTCCAGCCGCGCCGGATGCGTATCCCCGATCCGGTTCAACGGCGTCAGCGTTTCTTCACTCAGACGCGCCGCCTCGGCCAAAACGGCGGCCACGGTTTCGGGGCTGGCCTCGGCAAAGCGCGGGGTCGCGGCCACCTCGGCAAAGCCTGCCACATGATCCAGCACGAAGCGCAATTCGGTGAGGGGGGCGCGGTAGGGCATGAAAACCTCGGTCGGGTCTGGCGGCTTCTTGGCAAATGGCGTGGGGGCAGGTATGGCCCTTGGGCATACCCTAGCCCCTTGGGCCACCCCCGCAACCCCAACGCTGCGTCACGCATGACCTTGACCGAACCCCTGCTGCCCGATGCCCCGGGCCTTGCCCGCGCCGCGCAGATTCTGGCGCAGGGTGGGCTTGTCGCCTTTCCAACCGAAACGGTCTACGGGCTGGGGGGGGATGCAAAGAACAGCCGGGCGGTGGCCGGTATCTATGAGGCCAAGGGCCGGCCGCGCTTTAACCCCCTGATCGT
The DNA here is from genome assembly GCA_049419625.1 of Paracoccaceae bacterium. Classification (GTDB taxonomy): domain Bacteria; phylum Pseudomonadota; class Alphaproteobacteria; order Rhodobacterales; family Rhodobacteraceae; genus Tabrizicola_A. Next base: position 1,520 of record JBMSKG010000363.1, read on the forward strand.
GCATGTCGCCGATCAGGCCATGGCGGAAACCTTTGCCCAGTTTGACGACCGCGCCCGCGCGCTCGCGCAGGCCTTTTGGCCCGGCCCCCTGACACTGGTTTTGCCGCTGCGCGATGGCGCGGGCCTCTCGCCGCTTGTCACGGCCGAGCTTGACAGCGTCGCCATCCGCATCCCCGCGCATCCCGTGGCACTTGCGCTGATCCGCGCCTTTGGCGGCCCCTTGGCTGCACCCTCAGCCAACCCCTCTGGCAAAGTCTCGCCCACCCGCGCCGACCATGTGACCCAAGGGCTTTCGGGCCGCATCGGCGCGATCCTCGACGGCGGCCCCTGCGCGGTGGGGGTGGAATCCACCATTCTTGGTCTGACCGGCCCTGCAACCCTCTTGCGGCCCGGTGGCATTGCGCTGGAACAGATCGAGGCGCTGATCGGACCCGTCGCCCTGCGAAAAGCCGGTGCCTCGCTCACCGCGCCGGGCCAACTGGCCAGCCATTACGCCCCCACCGCGCCCTTGCAACTGAACTGCGGGCCGGAACTGGGTGCGGTGCATCTTGGCTTTGGTCCCAGCCCCGAGGGGATCGCCCGCGCCACGCTGAACCTGTCGCCTTCGGGTGATCTCACTGAGGCGGCGGCGAACCTCTTTCACATCCTGCGCGAAGCGGACCGTCTTGCAGGTCCTCAGGGCCGCATCACCGCCGCGCCAATCCCCGACCACGGTCTAGGCCGCGCCATCAATGACCGGCTGTCACGCGCCGCAGCGCCCCGGCCAAAGGACGGTTCGGCCTAAGGTCTTGCGCCTTTTGAAATACTCTCGGGGGGAAGCGGGTTTGGTCTCCAAACCCGCGCGGGGGGCGAAGCGCCCCC
>JBMSKG010000364.1:0-2380 GCA_049419625.1 Paracoccaceae bacterium
AGGTGCGGCACGTGCGTTGCTTGCCGCCCTTGATCGGTTGCCCCTGGCCGATCCGACGCAGCTCTACCGCGCGATCGGCATGGAACTGTCGCAAACGATGGGCGGCTCATCTGGGGTGCTTCTTGCGATCTTCTTCGCCGCCGCTGGCGATGCCTCGGCTTCTGGCAAAACGTGGATCGGCGCTTTGACGGCAGGCCTTGATCGCGTGATGCAGGTCGGCGGCGCTGCCCCCGGCCACCGCACCATGATTGACGCCCTTGCCCCCGCGCTGGCCGCCCTGCCCCAAGGCATCTCCCCCGCCGCCGCCGCGGCCCGTGCTGGCGCGAATGCGACCGCACAGATGACGCGCGCCAAAGCTGGAAGGGCTTCTTATCTCGCCGCGGACAAGCTTAAGGGTCACAACGATCCGGGAGCCGAAGGCGTGGCGCGGCTGTTCGAGAATCTTGCGACGGGCTGAATGCATCTGACGCGCGACAGATCCTTGATTGGCGTAATGCGCAAGTTCACCAGCAGATGCGCTCACGACGCAAGGCGCGAGGTTGCCACTTTTCGAAGGACAGTCTTGCGCCAACACGCATTCGATGCGGCATGAAAAACGCTTGAACAAGAGGCCAATCTTGGCAATCTTGCCCGCAAACGGGAGCGGCTGGGCGAATGCCAGAGGCCGCCGGAGGGCCCGATGCCGCTTGATCCGTCTGATCTATCCGCCGCCACCGCGCCGCTGCACCGGGCGCGCTCGATGCCTGCAGGGTTCTATACCGACCCTGCCATCTTTGCGGCCGAGCGTCAGCATCTGTTCTTGAAACACTGGTTCTTCCTGTGCCGCGCGGAAACCCTGCCCAATCCGGGCGATTATCGCGCCTTTGACAATCCCGGCGGACCCATCGTGCTGGTGCGCGGCACGGATGGGGTGCTGCGCTGTTTTGCCAACTATTGCCGACATCGCGGGTCGATCCTCTTGGAAGGCACGGGCAACGTCGGCGGGCGCATCATCTGCCCCTATCACGCCTGGAGCTATCTGAACGATGGCCGCCTGTACGGCTGCCCGGACATGAAAGACGCCGAAGGCTTTGACAAGGTCGAGAACGGCCTCGTCACGCTCGACATCGATCAATGGGCCGGGTTCGTCTTTGCGCGCTTTACAAAAGAAGGTCCGTCACTGGCCGAGCATTTGGGCGACCTGCCCGACCGGATGGCCAGCCACCGGCCCGCAGAGATGCGCCACACCTGGACCTGCACGCTGGATGTGGCGTGTAACTGGAAACTGATCCTCGAAAACGCGATGGAGACCTATCACACCGGCATCGTCCACCGCGATACGGTGGGGGCGCAGACTTCCCGAACGCTGCCGACGCAGGGCAATTGGATTTGTATTCAGGTGGTGTCAGGCCGCAGCATCGCCACGCTCAGCGACACTGTCCCGCCCTTTGACAAGATCGACGGCTTGGATGAGGACGCGCGGATGGGCACCTATTTCACCGTTGCCCTGCCCACCATGCAGTTTGCCGTCGCGCAAGATTGCCTCTGGTGGCTGAACTGTGTCCCGATCGCCGAAAACCGCACGCGGTTGGAGGTGGGGGGCTGTTTCCCCGCTGCGCGACTGGACCAACCCGATTTCGCACTCCGGGCCGAGCCCTACTATGACCGTTGGGAACGGGTCGCCAAAGAGGATGTCGGCATCCTCGAAAAACAACAGCGTGCGCTCGGCTCAGCCTTGTACCGCCCGGGCCCGCTGTCTTGGCGTGATGACATGGTGCAGGCCCTTGGCGTCTGGGTTGTGGATCGGCTGGGCCTCTAGCGGCCACGGGGTGCAGCGGCCGACGTGAGGGGGATGCTCTAAAGCCATCGCAGGGTTGCTGAGCGCGGCGCAGTGCGGCGTAAAGCGCACGCACATGCCCCGGCCCTGCCTCGCAATTGCGGCTGTCAAGCGACGACGACCTGATCTTGGTTTCCAAACCCCACGCAGGTGTCCGACTGCAAGAATGCAGAGAAAGTCGACAAGAGCGGTTAGCCCGGACTGGTTCGCAAAAGCCTGACAGCCCTCAATCACACCCAAGGCCCCACTCTGAACGGGAACCAAAGCCTCAGCGCGGGTTGCATAGGTTGTGACTTTCACGAAAGACGCCTTGGTTGCACCTTGGGGCGCAGTGGTGCATTTTGCCTCGGGGTGGCCTTTGGGTGCAACGCGCCCAAACTCTCCGCAAGCCTTGCGGGCAAACTGGGTAAGCCTATGGCCTTTACACTGCGTCAGCTTCAGTTCTTCGTCGCCGCAGCGCAGGCCGGTTCTGTCACCGGGGCCGCGCGGGAATTGTCGATCTCCCAATCTGGTCTGCCCCCTGAAAAGTGGTCCTCCCTGAGGTATGGCTTTTTAGCCATTTGG
>JBMSKG010000365.1:0-2370 GCA_049419625.1 Paracoccaceae bacterium
GGGCCTTCGGTGGCCCAGCTTGTGACCGACTACCATGCAGCCCTGCCCGTTGTGGCAGAGGCCGCGACGCATTGAAGGACCGATCCGATGACTGGTGTTGATCTGCAGATCCTGTTGCCTGAGATCCTTCTTGCGCTTTATGCGCTGGCGGCGCTGATGGTGGGGGTTTACGGCAGCAAGGACAAGCTGACCCCGCTTTTGACTTGGGCCACGGCCGGGCTTTTCGTGGCGCTTGCGCTTCTCATCGCCTTGCGTGGCGGCGAGGGGGCCTCAGCCTTTGGTGGCATGGTGGTGGACGATGCCTTTGCCCGCTTTGCCAAGGTGACGATCCTTGTGTCGGCCGCCGGGGTGCTGGTCATGTCGCAAGATTACATGGCGCGGCGGGATCTGGCGCGGTTCGAATACCCCGTGCTGGTGACGCTGTCGGTGATCGGCATGATGATCATGGTCTCGGCCGGGGATCTCATGGCGCTTTACATGGGGCTCGAGCTGCAATCGCTGTCGCTTTACGTCATGGCCGCGATGCGGCGTGACAGTGTGAAGTCGACCGAGGCCGGGTTGAAATACTTTGTCCTGGGCGCGCTGTCGTCGGGCTTGCTTCTGTATGGCGCATCGCTGGTTTACGGCTACGCCGGCACCACGCTTTTTGCGGGTATTGCTTCGACCCTGACCGAAGGCGAGGCACCCTTGGGCCTATTGTTTGGGATCGTGTTCCTGATTGCGGGTATGGCCTTCAAGGTCTCGGCCGCCCCCTTCCATATGTGGACGCCCGATGTCTATGAAGGCGCGCCAACCCCTGTGACCGCCTTCTTTGCGACCGCCCCCAAGGTGGCCGCGATGGCGCTGATTGCCCGTGTCGTGCATGACGCCTTCGGCAGCGTGCCGAGCGATTGGAGCCAAGTTCTGGCGGCGCTGGCGGTGGTGTCGATGTTCCTTGGTGCAATTGCCGCGATTGGTCAAAAAGACATCAAGCGGCTTATGGCCTATTCTTCGATCGCGCATATGGGCTATGCGCTGGTCGGACTGGCCGCGGCCACGCCCCAGGGCGTGCAGGCGACGCTGCTTTATATGGCGATCTATGTCACCATGAACCTTGGCACCTTCGCCTTCATCCTGTCGATGGAGCGTGACGGCCGCCCGGTCACTGATATCAACAGCCTCAACCAGTTCGCCCGCACCGAGCCTTTGAAGGCCATGGCCATGCTGATCCTGTTGTTTAGCCTTGCCGGCGTGCCGCCGATGCTGGGCTTTTTCGGCAAGTTCTACGTGTTGAAGGCGGCGGTCGATGCGGGGCTGGTGTGGCTGGCGATTGCGGGGGCCGTAGCCTCGGTCATCGGGGCGTTCTACTATCTGCGCATCGTCTATTTCATGTATTTCGGTGCCGAGCAGGAACCGGTGGAAAGCCGCATGTCGCCCGTGCAATGGCTCATGCTTGTGGGGGTTGCGGTGGTGATGCTGATCGGGGTGGTCAACCTCTTTGGGCTGGAACCGATTGCGCTGCATGCGGCTGAGGCTCTTCTTGGATAAGGCCTGGCCAGACGGCGTTCAACGGTTTGTTCTGGACAGCGTGGGCAGCACCAATGCCCATGCGCTGAGTGAGGCCCCGGCGATGGCGGGGCCTGCTTGGTTTTTGGGGCTTGAGCAGACGGCGGGGCGGGGCCGGCGGGCGCGTGCCTGGTCCAGCCCGCGTGGCAATTTTCATGGCACGCTTTTGCTGTTTCCCAAGGAACGTCCTGACCTAGTGGCACTGCGCAGTTTCGCCGCTGCACTGGCCTTGCGCGATGCTTTGGTGGCGGTGACGGGCTTGCCCGAGGCGTTCAGTCTGAAATGGCCAAATGATGTGCTGTTGAACGGGGCGAAGCTTGCCGGAATTCTCTTGGAAGCCACCAGTTCCGGCACAAGCGTGCAAGCGCTGGCGATTGGCATCGGCGTCAATCTGATCGCACATCCAGATCAAAGCGTGATGGAAGAGGGCGCCCTACCTGCGGTGTCCTTGCTTTCAGAAACCGGTTTGCGGATCGCGCCTGAGGCCTTCTTGGCCGCCTTGGCCCCGGCTTACGCCCGCTGGGAGGCCGTGTTCACCGCCCAAGGCTTTGGCCCCTTGCGCGCGGCGTGGTTGTCCAATGCGGCCAAGCTGGGCGAAGCAATCCGGGCGCGCACTGGGAAAGACACCCATCACGGGGTGTTTGACACGATTGATTCACAAGGCAACCTTATCCTCATGACGGCCACGGGACGGTTGGAAATCCCGGCGGCCGAGGTGTTCTTCTGAAAGGACGCGTGCCATGCTTTTGGCCATTGATTGCGGCAACACCAACACGGTGTTCTCTATCTGGAACGGCACAGGCTTTGTGGCCACGTGGCGCATCG
>JBMSKG010000366.1:0-2359 GCA_049419625.1 Paracoccaceae bacterium
ACAATCTCATAGCGGATCGCCACAAGTTTGGGCGGGCTGTCCTGCCGGTCCGCCTCAAGCCGCACCTCGACGGTGGTGAACTGAAACGCCAGCATCGGCGCCACCCGCTCCACCCCCTTGATCATGCAGGCCGCCAGCGCCGCCAGCAACAGTTCCACCGGGTTGAACGCGTCCTGCCGCCCGGCCAAATCGGTGCCCAAGACCACTTCGGCCGCTTTGGCCTGTGCCAGACTGCCGTTCGCATCCACGCGATGCGCCACCACCCGATAGTCCATGTCAGCCTCCACCGCTTGATCCCGGCCACGGCCTCTGCCATGCCTCAGTGCAAAAGGAACCCCACTATGGCCCCCACCCTGACCCCGCACCAGTCCTTCCTTGCGCCGCTGACCAAACTTGCCTTGCGTCACCCAGATCTTGAGGGGCAGGCGATCTGGTGGGAAGCCGGGGACTGGCAGGCGCAAGACGATGACGAGGCGATGATCGACGGCGAGGAAATCGCTTTTTACGCCGAGGGTCTCTTGGCCGAGGGCTTCGGCCTGCATTGGCAGGTTCTGGCCGAGGCGGATGCTCCGAAGGAACCGGTTCTGGTCCTGCTCTTTCTGTGGCAATCCGCCGAGACCCCCGCCTTGCCAGAGCCCGGCCCGGATTGGGTGGTGCTGGCTCAGGACAGGACCGCCGCGCAATGAGCCTGTGGCGTGCCCTTGGCCCCGCGATGCCGCGGGCACAGCTTGGCGATGCACTGCGCAGCGCGGTCGGGGCGGGGCTTGGGCTGGCGCTGACCGGGGCCGGTCTGACGGTGCTTGCCGGCGCGGGGGGCGAGGCGCTGGCCCATCCCTTGCTGATCGCGCCCTTTGGGGCCTCGGCGCTCTTGATCTTTGTCGTGCCGAACAGCCCCTTGGCGCAGCCCTGGTCGGTGATCGTGGGCAACGGGCTTGCGGCCGCAGTCGCCCTCCTTGTGCTGCAACTCGGCCTGCCACCGCTTGCGACCGACGGTCTCGCGGTGCTTCTTGCCATCCTCGCCATGGCGCTGGCCCGGGCACTGCACCCGCCCAGCGGCGCCGTGGCCCTGTTCACAGCGCTGGTGGCCCCCGAGGCCTCCTTGGCCTATCTGTGGTCACCGGTGATCCTTGGAAGCCTTGGCCTTGTGCTGGCTGGCATGGTCTGGAACCGCGCGGTGGGGCGGGTTTATCCCTTCCGCCAACCCGCTCCCTCACCCCATGGCACCACCGACCCTGCCCCCGAACGGCGGCACCTGCCGCCCCCCGGCGCGCTGACCGAATTGCTGTCCCGCCTGCGGCTTGAGGCCAACATCGGGGTCGAGGACCTAACCCGCCTCATCACCGCCGCCGAGGCCGAGGCGGCGACGCGGCCCTTGGCCGGGCTGACAGCGCAGCACCTGATGTCGCATGATCTGGTCACCGCTTTGCCCTCAACGTCGCTGGATGTGCTTGCCCAACAGTTCCACGCCCACAGTTTCAAGACACTGCCGATGGTGGACACAGCGGGACAATATTTGGGGCTGGTCACGCAACAGGCGCTCGTGGGACTTGCAAACCCGCTTCTGACCGCCGCCGATCTGGCCCATCCTACCCCCTATGCCACGTACGAGACACCTGCGGCCGACCTTGTGCAACGGCTGGCCGACGGGCGCGAACAGGCGGTACCGATCGTCGAGGCCGGGCGGCTGGTAGGGCTTGTCACCCGTTCAGACCTGATTGCGCTTTTGGCCCGTGCGTTGCCGTCGTGACACTTGCACCGGCCTCTGCGCCGTGGTCCGATGCCCCCGAACCACCCCGCCGCAGCGAAAGCCCCGCCATGGCCAGCGCCTATGATCATCTGCACACCGCCTGCGCCGCCCTCGGCACGCGGCTCTTTACCATCACCACCCAGGACGAGGCCGCAGGTGTCACCCGCCGGGCCTATAGCTCCAATCCGGTCGACTATCCGGTGTCAGGCACCAAACCCCTCACCCGGGATGGCTGGTATGACTTCTGCATCACCGGCCAACAGGTGTTCGTCGCCAACACAACACCCGAATTCGCCTGCTATTTCTTTGACCATGCGCTCATCACCTCGCTGGGTCTGGGCTCTTGCATCAACATCCCTGTCGTGCACGAAGGAACCGTGCTGGGCACGGTGAACCTCCTGGCCGAAGAGCACCACTTCACCGCCGACCGACTGGCCGCCTATCAAGCGCTTGTTTCCGCAAACCAAGCGGCCCTCGTCGCCCAGATGCGCCAAGGCTAAGCGTCCGCACCGCGTATCAGGCCCGGCGGCGCGGGTGATCCCCTCCCCGACGAGAAGACGACGTCGCCCGAGCAGAGCCTAGCCCGCCGCCGCCCGGCCCCCCCAAGCCCCC
>JBMSKG010000367.1:0-2359 GCA_049419625.1 Paracoccaceae bacterium
CGTTACTGGATTTTTGCCAACAGATCGCGATGGCTTTGGAGCTGTGCCGTCCAATAGGCGCGGGTCTGGGCCTCATCCATCGGCATGGGCGACATGCTTTCCGATGCCAGATAGGCCTGCCACTTCTCGCCGTCGTAAACCTTGCCAAAGAGATCGCGGTAATAGGCGGCCGCCTCGGGCGACATGCCCGGCGCCCCCACGATGGCGCGCTGGTTGAAATAGGAAAAATCGTGACCCTTTTCCTTCAGCGTCGGCACATCCGGGAAGGCCGCCATCCGCTCGTCCGAAAAGGCCAACAGCGGCACGAAATCACCCGCCTCGTAAAAGCCCTTGGCTTCTGACGGGTTGTTCACCGTTGCCATGATCTGCTGGCCGGCCAGTTCCTTGGCCACCGCACCGCCGCCATCAAAGGGGATGTATTTCAGCTTCAGATCAAAGGCGCCCTGCAAATAGGCGATCACGATGGAATCTTCCTGACCGGTGCCCGTCCCGCCCATGACATACTCACCGTCCATCTCTTTGACCTTTGCGAGGTACTCTTCAAAGGTGGTGATGCCCGACGCCTTGTGGACCCACAGAACAAAGGGATCGACGCCCATCATGGTGATCGGGGTAAAGGTTTCGATATCCACCCCCAGATCGGGCTGTCGGATCGGGGTGGTGTAGAACGAATTCAGCGTGACCATCAGTGTATGGTCTGCATCACCGGTGTCCTTCAGATGCAGCAGCGCCTCGGCCCCAGACCCGCCACCGCGGTTGGTCGGAATCAGGGGGCGGTTGGTCAACCCATCGGCTTCAACTGCAGACTGAATAAAGCGGGCGATTTGATCGGCACCGCCGCCAGAACCCGCCATGATGGTAAAATCAATGGGGCGCTTGGGCTGCCAGCCCTCGGCCAACGCGGCGAATGGCAAACTGGCCAAGGCGCTGCCACCGGCCAAGGTTAGGAAGATGCGTCTGGATAGCGTCATGGTCTGTTCCTCCCTTTATGTCCGTATGTCACGGACTGGTTTTGTCACGGATTAAACTTGCCATTCCGTACTTGGCTTTATGAGGTGGTTATTGACTGCAAGCGCCTGTGCGCAGGCGAAACAAGGCCGAGTCAATGTGCCATCAAGATTGGCATCTCGGTGTTGTCGACGATGCGCTGCGTGTTGCCGCCAAGCAGCATTTCAGTTTCATGGCTGTGACTGTACGCCCCTGCGACAAGCAGACTGGCCCCGACACGCTTTGTCGTCGCCAGCAGCTCGGACGCGGCGTCCTTGCCATCAAACGGAATGATCTCGGCCGTGATACCGCGCAGTGCGTAGTAGGCCGCCAGATCTTCGGCGCTCGGTCCGTGGGCCTGCGGTTTTCCACCGGTAAGGATGCTGACTCGTTTGGCCGCGTGCACGATGTCCAGTGATGAGGCCACAGCGCGTGCCGCCGGAAGCGATCCATTCCACCCCACCGCTACATGCTGGGCAAAGCTGGCATCGGGCCTCAGTTCTTGCGGGCAAATCAGCACCGGGCGTCCGGCCACATACAGCGCCGCTTTAAGCGAGCTGAGACCAAGATTGCTTTCGCGCACGGGTTTGGGAAGGACGATCAGATCGGACAGCCGCCCCGCATGCTTGACGATATCAGCCATGCGCCCCGGCTCTTCCGTAAAGGTGCAGACGGCGGTGCCTTGTTCGCGGTCGCCTTGTTTTAGACCGAACTCACGCGCCAGCCGATGCAAAATCCCGCGCAGATGGTCTTCTTGCCGGTTCGCAAGCTCGACCGCCTGCTCCAACATCACCTTGCGGGCAAAAACATTTAGGGCCACGCCTTGCGGGATCATGTCCTGAGGCTGGACCCGGCAATGCACAACGTTAACCTGCGCATCATGCTGCAAGGCAAGCGAAGCAGCATGCGCAAGCACAGTCGCGACCATGCCATCGCCGCGAACCGGCACCAGAATTGACTTCAACATCTCGTTCTTCCCTGCGACTCGTACCGCTGTCGGCTCTTGGCTGGCACGCGAAATTTCACCATCTAGTGGCTTGCTCAGCACACGTAGCCGACCCGCCTGCGCAATAATCTTGCGCGCAGCAAAGTTTCGTCAAGGCGTAAAAATTGGCAACTTATGTGCGCAACGATTTTGTTGATTGATATTAATGCTTTGTAAAAATTAAATTTTTTTGCATCCCAAAGTATACCGCAGTTTTCGCCATTCTTCTCGAGTTTGCACCATGACAAACGAGGGCATCGCCTTCCCCCTTGGGCACGATGGACACCTTCACCACCTATAGCGACCCGGCGAACCTGCTCGAGACCGCCAACACCATCGGCCTGCCCCTCTACGCTCGCCAGCATCTAGACGCGAAGGGCCGCTGAA
>JBMSKG010000368.1:0-2357 GCA_049419625.1 Paracoccaceae bacterium
CGCGGAGGATGCGGATGATCCTGCCGTGCCGGCTGGTGATCGAGGGCGTCGAGGGGACGTGGAAGCTGGGGCAGAACAAGACGCCCGAGCAAAGGGCGGGTGCGGTGGCGGGGCTGGAGGCTTGGGAAGAGCCGTCACCCCGGACGGAACTGGCGCGGTTGATGCGGGGGGTGGGTGATCACGCCCGGTGATACGGCCCGCCCGACAGGATGTTTGCCGCCCGATACAACTGTTCGGCCAGCATCACCCGCACCAGCATGTGCGGCCAGACCATCTGGCCGAAGGAGATGGAGAAATCGGCGCGGGCGCGAAGGCTGGGGTCGATGCCGTCGGCCCCGCCGATAACGAAGGCCACATCTTGCCGCCCGGCATCGCGCCAGCGGGCGAGTTGGGTGGCGAACTCGGGGCTGGTCAGCAGTTTGCCGCGTTCGTCCAGCGTGACAAGAACCGCACCTGAGGGCACGGCGCGGGCCAAAAGCTCGGCCTCGGCGGCCATGCCGGCGTTTTTCTTGTCTTCCACCTCATGTTCGGTCAGCGGGCCAAGCGACAAGGCCCGGCCGGTGCGATCAAAGCGCTGGGTGTAATCGGCGATCAGCTCACGCTCGGGGCCGCTTCGCAGGCGGCCCACCGCGCACAGATGCACCCGCAAGGCTTAGGCCCCGCGATGGGCAGAGCCCGGCATCCACATCTTTTCAAGCTGATAGAAGTCGCGGACTTCGGGGCGGAACACGTGAACGATGACATCGCCCGTGTCGATCAACACCCAATCGCCGGTTTCCTTGCCTTCCATCTTGGCCAAAATGCGGAACTGTTCTTTGATCCGATCTGCCAGCTTTTCGGAAATTGCGGCCACCTGGCGCGAGGAGCGGCCCGAGCAGATGACCATGTAATCGGCCACATCCGACCGACCGCGCAGGTCGATCTGCACGACATCCTCGGCCTTGTCGTCCTCAACCGAGGCCAACACGGCGGCGAGCAATTCTTCGGATGTGTAGTCGCCAGCGGGCCGGGCGTCGCGCGGGCCAACCGGAAGCCCGGTCGCGGGATCAGAATGAGACAGGACCAGGTCCTCCATTGGGCGTGCCTGTCGGTCCCCGGCACCGGGCATGGTGCCAGAGTAACACCGGGGTGCGGGTTTCTCAACGGCAGCGAACGCGCGCGGATACCGCGAAGCGGGCAAAGATGCAAGCCATGCTGGGGCTGCATGGCGCCTTTGCGGGGGGTGGCCTAACGGGAAACGCTGCGATGCAGCATATTCACGGTGGGAGGCTGAATGGAGTGTGACATGCGTTTTATCATCGACTTCTTGCGCCAGCGCCCCAGCCGCCGCGAGGCTGAGCTGGCCTATCTGAGCGAAGCGGTCAGCCGCTATGACCTTGAGCGGCGTGAGCGTGAGATTGCGGGCGGGAAATTCGCCGCCCTTTAAGGCCAACGCATTGCGATTGATCGGCAGGGGATTCGCGCGTATATCGCGGGGCATGACCCGCTTTTTCGACATTGCCGATCACGATCGCCTGCCTTGGCGGTTCACCGCTTTGGATCGGTCTGTCCTTGCACGACTTTGATGTGTGGTGCGCATAAAGCGCACCCTACGGTCGTTTTCTTCCATCACAGCCAACTCCAAAAGGGATGAGCCATGGCTCCGCGCACACTTTACGACAAGATCTGGGACGATCACGTTGTCCATCAGGCCGAGGACGGCACTTGCCTGCTGTATATCGACCGCCATTTGGTCCACGAAGTGACCAGCCCGCAAGCCTTTGAAGGGCTGCGGATGACGGGCCGCAAGGTGCGCGCGCCTGAAAAGACCATCGCGGTGCCGGATCATAACGTGCCCACCACGCTGGACCGCGCCAATGCCGCGACGATGACCGAGGACAGCCGCGTGCAGGTGGCCGCGCTGGACACCAACGCCAAGGAATTCGGCATCAACTATTATCCGGTGTCGGACGTGCGTCAGGGCATCGTGCATATCGTTGGGCCCGAACAGGGTTGGACGCTGCCGGGCATGACCGTGGTCTGTGGTGACAGCCACACCGCCACGCATGGCGCCTTTGGTGCCTTGGCGCATGGGATCGGCACATCCGAGGTGGAGCATGTGCTGGCCACCCAGACGCTGATTCAGCGCAAGGCCAAGAACATGAAGGTGGAAATCACCGGGTCGTTGCGCCCCGGCGTGACCGCCAAGGACATTACCCTGTCGGTCATCGGCCACACCGGCACCGCTGGCGGCACGGGCTATGTCATCGAGTATTGCGGTCAGGCGATTCGCGAATTGTCGATGGAAGGCCGGATGACCGTTTGCAACATGGCGATCGAGGGCGGCGCGCGCGCTGGCTTGATTGCGCCGGATGAAA
>JBMSKG010000369.1:0-2357 GCA_049419625.1 Paracoccaceae bacterium
CCGCGAAGCGCGGTGATTCCCCAGCGCGACCCGGCTCACGACCGGCACCGAGGCGCGCGCCGCGATGATTGCGGCGATGGAGGTGGTGGGAAACCCGTCTTCGGTGCATGCCGAGGGGCGGGCGGCAAAAGCCTTGCGCGAGAAGGCGCGCGGTCAGATTGCGGCGGCCTTGGGGGCGGAAGGGGCGGACATCGTCTTTACCTCGGGCGCGACCGAGGCGGCGGGTTTGGCCTGTGCCGGGCGCGGGCTGGCCTGCGCCGAGGTGGAGCATGACGCGGTGCGCGCCTGGTGTGCGCCCGATCTGGCGGTGGATGCCGCGGGCCGGGTGGCGGTGGTGGATCCGGGTCGGTCAGCGCTGCAACTGGCGAATTCCGAAACCGGAATCGTGCAGGACTTGCCCGAAGGGATTGCGGTGTCGGACCTGACGCAAGCCTTTGGCAAGCTGCCCATCGCGTTCAACTGGTTGGGCTGCCAGATGGGGCTGGTCAGCGGCCATAAACTTGGGGGGCCAAAAGGGATTGGCGCCTTGGTGCTGCGGCGGGGCTTGGATGTGGCGCCGCAGATCCTTGGTGGCGGGCAGGAAATGGGTCGTCGGGCGGGCACAGAGAACCTGATTGGCATTGCCGGGTTTGGCGCAGCCGCCGAGGCGGCGATGCGCGATCTGGCCAATGGGGTTTGGGACGAGGTGGCCGAAGTTAGAAATATTCTAGATTCAGCATTGTCGGCTTTGGGTTTTAATACTATTTCAGTCGGGAATGATCTGACGCGCCTTCCCAACACCCTGTGCCTCATCGCGCCGGGCTGGAAAGGTGAGACGCAGGTCATGGCGATGGATCTGGCGGGGTTTGCCATTTCGGCGGGCTCGGCGTGCTCCAGCGGCAAGGTCAAGGCCAGCCGGGTCTTGCAGGCCATGGGCCATGACGCGGTGCGGGCAGGGCAGGCGATACGCCTGTCTTTGGGGCCGGGAGTGACGCGCGAGGAGGTCTTGCGCTTTGCCGAGGTCTGGGGACGCGACTATGCGCGACTTTTGGCGCGCAGTGCATGAGTGAAGGCGGGCGAAAGCCCTTGAATCGGAGGCGACACCTATGGCGGCAGTAGAGATGGAAGTGCGCGATGGCGTCGATCGGGAGACGATCGAAACCGTGCAGGCCATGTCCGGCAGCTATAAATACGGCTGGTCCACCGATATCGAGATGGATTTTGCGCCCAAGGGCGTGTCGGAAGAGATTGTCCGCCTGATCAGCCACAAGAACAATGAGCCGGAATGGATGCTGGAGTGGCGTTTGGCCGCCTATCGCCGCTGGGTTCAGATGGAAGAGCCGCATTGGGCCATGCTGAACTATCCGGCGATCGACTATCAGGACCAGTATTACTATGCCAAACCCAAGAGCATGGTGGATAAGCCAAAGTCGCTGGATGAGGTCGACCCAAAGCTTTTGGCCACCTATGAAAAGCTGGGAATTCCTCTGAAAGAACAGATGATTTTGGCTGGCGTCGAGGTCCCTGAGGGCGAACGGCGGGTGGCCGTAGATGCGGTGTTTGATTCCGTGTCGCTGGGCACCACGTTCAAGGCCGAATTGCAAAAGGCCGGGGTGATCTTCTGCTCGATCTCTGAGGCGGTGCGCGAACATCCGGAGTTGGTGAAGCAATACCTTGGCTCGGTCGTGCCGCAATCGGACAACTTCTTTGCCACGCTGAATTCGGCGGTGTTTTCCGACGGATCCTTTGTCTACATCCCCAAGGGCACCCGCTGCCCGATGGAACTGTCGACCTATTTCCGCATCAATGCCGAAAACACTGGGCAGTTTGAGCGCACGCTGATCATCGCCGATGAAGGCAGCTATGTGAGCTATCTGGAGGGCTGCACCGCGCCCAAGCGCGACACCCATCAGCTTCATGCGGCCGTGGTGGAACTGGTGATCCTGAAGGATGCCGAGGTGAAATACTCGACTGTTCAGAACTGGTATCCGGGTGATGAGGAAGGCCGTGGCGGCATTTACAACTTTGTGACCAAGCGCGCCGATTGCCGGGGCGACCGGGCCAAGGTGATGTGGACGCAAGTTGAAACCGGGTCGGCCATCACTTGGAAATACCCGTCTTGCATCTTGCGCGGCGACGATTCCCAAGGCGAATTCTACTCGATCGCCATCGCCAACAACGCCCAACAAGCCGACACTGGCACCAAGATGGTGCATCTGGGCAAGCGCACGAAGTCGCGCATTGTCTCCAAAGGCATCTCGGCAGGGCGCGCGCAGAACACCTATCGCGGGCTTGTCAGCATGCACCCGAAGGCCACCGACAGCCGCAACTACACCCAGTGCGACAGCCTATTGATCGGCGACAAATGCGGGGCGCAT
>JBMSKG010000370.1:0-2325 GCA_049419625.1 Paracoccaceae bacterium
GAATTCGAGGCAGACATGATAAACAATGTTGAAAGGGGCGTCACCAATCCATCAGCCTCAGCCCTTTCGCGCTTGTCAACACCAAACCCGCGCGCCCCGTGCGGCTCCGACGCCCACCCCCCATTGATTTTCCCGCCCCGGCCTGCGAAACCGCAGGGCAAGGAATCTCGGGGACCCGCCATGACCAGACTTGACGACACTTTCGCGCGGCTGCGTAAGCAGGGCAAAAAGGCCTTCGTGTCTTACATCATGGCCGGTGATCCCGATGTGGCGACCGCGCAGGCGGTGATGAACGGGCTTCCGGCGGCGGGCGTCGATATCATCGAACTTGGCCTGCCCTTCACCGACCCAATGGCCGATGGCCCCACCATCCAACTGGCCGGCCAGCGCGCGCTGGAAGGCGGCATGACGGTGGACGCGACCTTGCAGATGGTGCGCGATTTCCGCGCCACCGATGCGACCACCCCCATCGTCATGATGGGCTATTACAACCCGATCTATGCGCGCGGCGTTGATCTTTTTCTCAAGCAGGCGAAAGAGGCCGGGATTGACGGTTTGATCGTCGTCGACCTGCCGCCCGAAGAAGATGATGAGTTGTGCATCCCCGCGCAGGCCGCCGGGCTGAACTTCATCCGTCTGGCCACGCCCACCACCGATGCGAAACGCCTGCCCAAAGTGCTGCAAAACACCTCTGGCTTTGTCTATTACGTCTCGGTCACCGGCATCACCGGCGCGGCGGCGGCCCAGGCCGCCGATGTCGCCCCGGAAGTGGCGCGGATCAAGCAATCCACCGATCTGCCGGTCATCGTCGGCTTTGGCATCAACACCCCCGAAGCGGCCCGCACCATCGCGTCGGTGGCCGACGGCTGCGTGGTCGGCTCGGCCATCGTCAAGGAAATCGGCGCGGGCAAATCCCCGGCAGAGGTTCTGGCCTTCGTCGCCGCCCTCGCCGCAGGTGCCCATTCGGCCTGACCGCCGTTGTCTACGACCTTTCCCACCGCCCGCCCCGCTGTCGCAGGGCGGGCGTGATCCTTTCTGCGGCAATCGCTTGCGTGACGCCGTCGCATTGGTAATATCACCTTACCAAAATCGGGGGTTTCCAATGACTGTCATCACCTGCATCGACGATCTCAAGGCGATCTACGTCAAGAAAACCCCCAAGATGTTCTACGATTATGCGGAATCGGGCAGCTATACCGAGCAGACCTTCCGCGAAAACGTCACCGATTTCGCCAAGATCCGCCTGCGCCAGCGCGTCGCGCGCGATCTGACCGGGCGCACCACCGAAAGCACCATGATCGGCGAGAAAGTGGCCATGCCCGTCGCCCTCTCGCCCATCGGCTCATGCGGCATGCAATCCCCCGATGGCGAGATCAAGGCCGCCCGGGCCGCGGCCGCCTTTGGCGTGCCCTTCACCATGTCGACCATGTCGGTCTGCTCCATCGAGGACGTGGCCGAACACTCGCCCACCCCCTTCTGGTTCCAGCTTTACGTTATGCGTGACGAGGATTTCGTCGACGCCCTGATCGAACGGGCGCGCAAGGCAAACTGCTCGGCCCTTGTGCTGACGCTCGATCTTCAAATCCTTGGCCAGCGCCACAAAGACCTCAAGAACGGCCTGACCACCCCGCCCAAGCTGACGCTGCCGAACATCCTCGACATGATGCTGAAACCGCGTTGGTCCTTGGGCATGATCGCCACCCCGCGCCGCACCTTCCGCAACATCGTGGGGCACGCCAAAGGCGTGGGCGATCTCAGCAGCCTCGCCTCTTGGACCAATGAGCAGTTTGACCCGCTACTGGACTGGAAAAAGGTCCAACGCATCCGCGACCAATGGGGCGGCAAGCTGATCTTGAAAGGCATCCTCGACGCCGACGACGCCCGCATGGCCGCCGACACCGGGGCCGATGCGATCATCGTATCGAACCACGGCGGGCGGCAGTTGGATGGCGCGCTCTCGTCAATCCGCATGCTGCCCTCGATCGTGCGGGCGGTGGGCGACCAAACCGAGGTGCATCTCGATTCCGGCATCCGCTCGGGCCAAGACGTGCTGAAGGCGCTGGCGATGGGGGCCAAAGGCACCTTCATCGGCCGCAGCTATCTTTACGGGCTTGGCGCGATGGGGCAGGCGGGCGTGACCAAGGCGCTTGAGATTATCCAGAAGGAACTGGATATCACCATGGCCCTCTGCGGCGTGCAAAAGGCCACGGACCTCTCGCGCGAACACCTCCTCGTGCCAGAAGACTTTGAGGGGCGCTGGGGGTAACGCCTCGGGCGCCTTCGGCGTCTCGTCGTCAGGTGGCGCCCTTTTCAGCCACCCGCGAC
>JBMSKG010000371.1:0-2323 GCA_049419625.1 Paracoccaceae bacterium
TCGTCACCGCCACGGTCGTCACCGCCACGGTCATCACCGCCATGGTCATCACCGCCATGGTCATCACTGCCGTTGTCGTCAGAGCCATCGTCATCTCTGCCGTTGTCATCATCGCTGCCATCGTCATCGCTATCAGCGTCACGATCATCGTCATCCCGCACGAAGTCGCGATTGCGATCGCGCACGGTCACACCGGGGCGGATGTCGTCATCCGCATCAGGGGCGCCAAATTCGGTTTCCAGCACGGAACCGGTGGTGTTGTCGTAGACCACTTCCACCTTTTCGTTGTTGCGAATGGCCTCAACCTTGGTTTCGTTGATGCCCCGGGTCACTTCGATGGTGGTATATCCATCGCCTTGAAAGCGGCTGATCAATCCGTCGGTGTCGATCGCGGCAAAGCTGATGGTGGCGGGAAGGGCGAACATCGCGGCAAGTGCAAAAATGCGTTTCATCTTAAATCTCCTGTTTGGGCCATTGCTGGCGAAATATGCGCAAAGGCGCTGGGTTCGGTGCGTGAGGCTGACAGGGGGTGCGGCGGTATATGCCCCCACCGAGCCTGTCAGCCTCGGCAAGACCAGAAGGCACAGGACCGGCAGGCAATGAAATCGGCGCAGGGTTTAGGAGGGGGGTTGTAAGCCGATGGGATCATGCCGCTAAACCTCAGTTTATGACCTTGGTCTGACGACGCCGGCCCTAGGTCGGACCTGCAATCGGCTAGGGTCCGACACGCGCCATGCCTGCGAGGGGCCGCGCTTTATGCCGCTGATTCGATGTCGGCTGGATTGCTGCGATCCGCGCCCATCAGGTCTTCGATGAACAGGGACAAAAGCTGCGGGCGGCCGGTGACATTGGCCTTGCGGTAGATCGCGGCGGTCTGCGCCTTGATCGTGCCTTCCGAGGTTTCCCGCAGCCGGGCCATTTCATGCACCGACAGACCCTTGATCGCAAAAAGGGCAACATCGCGTTCTGCGGCCGTTAACCCCCATTGGTCGAACCGGGCATTCAACAGATCCACAAAGGCGGCCGAGGCGCGGTCAAGCCGGGCCTCGGCGCGGTTCAGGTCGCGCACCGCCCGCAAGACCAGAATGGTGCCAAGGATAAGGCCCAGAAAAAGACCAAGGCCCGCGCCGATTTCAAGAAGCTCGCGCGTGCTCCACGATAGGGGGGCAGGGTAAATGCCAAGGGCCGACAGCAGAATATCCAGCACGAAAACCAAGGCACAAAGTGCTTGCATGAGGAGCAAAAGCCCGAATGCGGCAAGGCGGGTCATGTGGCCGGGCCTGTGGCTTGGGTGGGCGTTCGGATCATTCTTGCGCCTGACCGGCAGAGAAACCGGGCATGTCCCCGAAGGATTCGCTCACGCTCAGCCCGGGGGCGCTGCCAAGCGTACCGGTCTGGCCCGGGCTTGCTGCGACGCCGACGCTGGGCTGTGTCGCGCCAGCACCTCCGCCGTCTCCAGACCGCTGCTGCGTTCCGGCCATGTCGATGCGAACGGAATAGTCGCGCAGGATCTCGCCCGTGCCGGGGTGGAACACCAGTTCCCGGCGGGTCCCGTCTTTTTCCGCAATGATGCGCTGACGCCCCAGCCAAGTGCGTTCGTCTTCAAGGATGCGGTAGCCGCGGTCGATCAAGGTGGTCAGGATCTGCGCCGAGGGCGACTTCGCCGTCGCGCCCTTGCTTGAGGTTTCGGCAATGCTCGGGCCAGCAAGGGTGGCAATAAGCAAGGTCATCATGGCAGTGATGCGTAGCATGTGATGTCTCCGGCCCATGATGTGCCGTCGGTATGGCACCATGGGCAAATCAACGACAGAAGGCTCCGGCCCGCGTGGGGGTGGCGGGCCGGCGCCCTGGGGGTACTTGACCTGCCGCCGCAACTGGCCGTCAGGTTCGCCGCCGTTGCCTTCTGACCTCTGGCCAATATCCCCTGACCCCGACTGTGCCGGCGCGCCGGGATCCATGTCGAAAACCGCCTCTGGCGGGTCGGTAAGGTCGAAGGTCACTTCGACAGGCGCATCAATCTCGGTGCCAAAATCGATCGAGACATCGGGAGAGGTGCCGTCACCCGTTTCCTGTTCGCCGTCTGCGACCGGGCCACCGTCACCGCCTGTATCGCCGTCTGCAACAGGGCCGCCGGCATCGCCGCCGTCATCGCCCGGGTCGACAGGGTCGATGGACATATCCGGCGGGGTTCCGGTCAGATCCCCATCACCCAGATCGCCGCCACCCAGATCGCCACCCCCCTGATCGCCGCCATCGAGACCGATGGAAGCTTCAGAGGTGTCTCCCGCATCGGCTGTCATGTCCTCGGCCAGCACGGCCGAGG
>JBMSKG010000372.1:0-2316 GCA_049419625.1 Paracoccaceae bacterium
GCGCAGTTCGTCAAGGAAACCGGGCGGCAGGGACATTGAGGCTTTCGTAGCAGGTCGGGCGTGGTCCATTCGGCTGGCGGCGCGCGCGGGTTTCACACCCCCGCACCCCCGTGGGATATTTAGGCCACATTGAAGGCGAGAGTCACCCCAGAACTTCGCGGGCAATCTGGTGGAAAATCGCAACGCCGGGGCCGATCAACGCATCGGGAAAGTCGTAATCCGGGTTGTGCAAAGCCGGGTGATCTTGGCCAGCGCCCAGAAACAGCATGGCTGAGCGTGTGCCGGGCGCGCCGAAGCGACCGAAATCTTCTGACGCGCGCATCGGCAGATCGCCGGGGCCATGAGCAATGCCCAGCGCCTCGAGTGCCGCAATGATGCGCGCGGTTGCCTCGGGATGGTTTACCGAGGCGGCAAAATCGTCATGGGTTTCGAAGGCGACGGTCAGGCCGTGCGCGTTGGCCTCAGCCTTGGCCAGCGAGATAGTCTCGGTGCGCAAGGCGGCCATATCTGCATCTTCCAGCGTGCGCAGCGTGATCCAGAGTTCAGCCGCACCGGGAGCGATGCCGAAGGCAGGCGCGCCCAGACGCGCATGGGTAACAGTGACCAGCCGGTAGCCAGGCTCAAGGCGCGCAGGCGGGGCCACGGTGGAGAAGGCCGTGATGAGGGCGGCAAGGGCCACACCGGGCGAGGTGCCCGCTTCGGGTTGGCTGGCATGCGCAGTCTTGCCAGCAAGGGTGATCTTCAGCCCCTGACTGGCGCAGTTCACCACTCCGGGTTTCACCAGCGCATGGCCCAAAGAAACGCCGGGCAGGTTGTGGATGGCAAAGGCCCAATCGGGTTTGAGCGCGGCAAAGGCCGGATCGGCCAGCACCGCAGCCGCGCCCGAGCCGTCTTCCTCGGCGGGTTGGAACATCAAGATCACCCTGCCCCGCGCCGGGCGCTGCCGCGACAAAAGCCGGGCCAAGCCGACAAGCAGCGCCATATGCCCATCATGGCCGCACAGATGCCCGGTGCCGGGGCGGATGGAGCGGTGGGGGATATCAGAAATCTCGGTGATCGGCAGGGCGTCAAGCTCGGCGCGGAACATCACGCTGGGCCCGGGATGACCGCTGTCAAAGACAGCCGCCACGCCGTGGCCGCCAAGGCCCGTATGCACCCGATCGGGCGCAAGGGGCTGAAGTGCGGCGACCACCCGGGCGGCCGTTGCGGCCTCGAGGCGGCTGACCTCGGGGTGGCGGTGCAATTCGCGTCGCCAGTCGGTCAACTCGGCGATGTCGCGGGGGGTGAGCATCAGCCGCGGGCGGCCACAGTGCGCAGGGCGGTTTCCACCTCATGCCAAGCGGTGCGGGCCATCGATCGGAAGGTGAGCACGAGGAAGCTCTCCTCACTCTCGCGCAGCAAGATGGCAGACATATGCCCCAAAGGCGCGCGAACGGCGCGACCCACCGGGAAGGCGTGCAGCCGCAGGTCCAAAGGGACATGACGCATCAGCACGTCATGGGCCTTGGCACCCGTCAACCGCAGCGCCGACCAGCCGCCCGATTGATCGGTCACCGCTGCGGCCGCGCCGAAATCGGGGGCCTCAACACCGATCAGAAAGGCCTGTTCGCGGCCGGTCCAGACCAGCACCGCACCATCCTTGTGCGACAGTGTATTCGGGGCGGGAAAGGTCAGCCCGAGGGGTTTCAGCGTCTTGGCGACCGCCTTGTCCTGTCCGGGAAATAGGGCAATCGAGGTGATCGGCCCAAGGTCCACCGGCGTCAGGGTGCAGCTGCCATGGGTCAGGGCCGCATGGTCAATTGCGGGCTTTGCGATGAGTTCAGGCACGAAGCTTCTCCCCCTCTTTGTCGTGGAACACCGGATCGCAGACCTCAGCCAAAAGGTCCAAGCCCCGCAGGTGATCGACGATGCGGATTTTTTCGCCATGCCGCGCGCGGCCGTTTTTCAAGAACGCCAACGCAAGGCAGGCGCCCATCAGATCAGAATGGGCGAACGAGGTGATATAGCCCTGACTTTGTTCGCGCCCGACCGCGTCGCCTTGGGTAAACAGATGCGCGCCCGAGCAAGGCGGGGTGCCAACCACGATCTTCAGACCGACAAGCTGCTGACGCTCGGGCCCAACAAGGCCGGGGCGGGCCGCCATGGCCTTGCCGATGCAGTCCTTCTTGGCGCTGATCATCTTGTCCATGCCAATATCGAAGGCCGTGGTGCGGCCGTGAATTTCGGCGTGGGTGATAAAGCCCTTCTCAACGCGCAGGACGTTTAGCGCCTCCATCCCATAGGGACCGCCGCCCATGGTTTCAGCCTTGGCGACCA
>JBMSKG010000373.1:0-2308 GCA_049419625.1 Paracoccaceae bacterium
AGGGTGGGCCGTGGAACGACCGACTCGACCTGCCTTCTGATGTATCAGGCACCGCTGTCCGAGCTCGGAGAACGCCGGCTGACGGTTATCCGCGACACCGAGGACGGCTTTCGCATCTCGGAAGAAGATCTGGCCATGCGGGGGGCGGGCGATCTGATCGGCACGGCCCAATCCGGCCTGCCGCGCTTTCGCATTGCCGACATGGAGCGTCAGGCAGGGCTTATGGCCATTGCCCAGACCGATGCCCGCCGCCTTCTGGCCGATGATCCGGGCCTTGAAACCCCGAGGGGGAGGGCGGTGCGCAATCTGCTTTGGCTTCTGGATCAGGACCGCGCAATACGGTTGCTCTCCGTCGGGTAATCGGTTTGTTCGCGAATGTTCTCATAAAGTTCTTGACGATTCTTTGCCGGCATGAGAACAATATGGCAACAACGCGTAGGAGACCGCCATGCTGACCGAGATTTCTGAAATCGTGAATCGCTCACGTGCCACCCTCTTCGAGGATGCCGTTGGTGTCTTGTCGCTTTTCGTGATGCTTTATGCCGGTCTGACGATTTCCGGCACGTTCTGATCTGCTCTGCCTGCGATCTTTGACGATCGGCTGCGCGTCTGTCCCCAAGGGATGCGCCCGGGCCATGCCCCGCCCACCGCCGATGCAAGATGCGCCACTTGCCGCCGTTCCCCTCCCGGGGCGGCGGCTTTTTCTTAGGCCTCGGCCAGGGCCATGGCCTCGCAAACCGCTTCCAGCGCCAGAAGGATCGAGGCGTGGCGATTCTTGTAGTCTCGCGCGGGCAACAAGACTTCATAGCCCTCAAACGGCGCAAGGGGCACCGGCCCGCCCTCTTTCAGCATGGCGCGCAGCGCGTCGCGCGCGGCTTCGACTTCGCCGCGGCTGCGCCCCAGCACCACGCGCCCAAGGATCGAGGCCGAGGCCTGACCCAAGGCGCAAGCCTTCACATCCTGCGCAAATTCTGTCACGCGGCCGTCTTGCACAGTGACATCCACCGTGATGGTCGACCCGCACAGCGGCGAGCGCCGTTTGGCCGTGCCCATTGGGGCGGATAGCCGCCCCTGATGCGGGATCGAGGCCGCCAATTCCAGGATCCGGCCCGAATAAAGCTTGATAAGATCGCTGTCGGCCATGGCCTTCCCCTTCGTCTTCCCATGAGATAAGCCGCAAATGACCCGCCGCCAAGGACGATTGCCATGCCCTTTGATCCTGCAAGCCTAAAGTATGATGCCAATGGCCTGATCCCCTGCATCGCGCAGGACCATGCGACGGGCGAAGTGCTGATGATGGCTTGGATGAATGCGGCGAGCCTTGCCCGCACGCTGGAAAGCGGCAACCTCACCTATTGGAGCCGCTCGCGGGCAGCTTTCTGGGCCAAGGGCGAAACCTCGGGGCATGTGCAAAGGCTGGTAGAGTTGCGGGTGGACTGCGACCGCGATTGCCTTTTGGCCTTGGTGACGCAAGCAGGACCGGCCTGCCACACCACCCGGCGGTCGTGCTTTTACACGGCTCTCCGCGACGGTGATGAGGTGGAGATTCTCACGCCCATGGCGTGAGCTGAGTTTGGCATAAACTCCGTACGGGAAAATTGAATTTTCCGGACCGATTTCTGCGCCAGAAATCGGCTACAGCCCCACCATCGCGCGAATATCGGCAGGCGTCGCCCCTTCGTCCCGATACTTCGCCTAGGCCCGCGCATCGTCGCGCTTGGCCAGCCGCTTGCCCTGATCGTCGCGGATCAGGCGGTGATGGTGATAGGCGGGCGTTGGCAGGCCCAAGAGGCGCTGCAAGACGACATGGATGGCGGTTGCCGCGAAGAGATCTTCGCCGCGCGTGACCTCGGTGATGCCTTGGGCCGCGTCATCCACCACAACCGCGATGTGATAGGAGGTGCCGATGTTCTTGCGGGCCAGGACGATATCGCCAACCGTTTCAATCATTTGGCTGGCGGAATAGAAAAGCTCACCTGCGCGCGTTCCGGTTTCGGTAAACCGAACCTCCCCCAGCCGCGCCATGGCCTTGGCCATGTCCAGCCGGACCGCGCCCTGCCTGTGGCCCTTGGCCCGGCAGGTGCCGGGATAGATTGGCCCATCTGGCCCGATGATCGGCACGCCCTCTTGCGGCGCTGACAGCGCGGCCTTGATGTCGCCGCGCGAGCAGGTGCAGTGATAGGTCAGGCCCATGCTGCACAAACGTGCAAGTGACGCGTCATAAGCCGTCATCCGCGTGGATTGCCGCAACACGGGCTTTTCCCAGTTGAGACCAAGCCATTGAAGATCGGTATAAATTCCGTCCTCC
>JBMSKG010000374.1:0-2298 GCA_049419625.1 Paracoccaceae bacterium
GTTCGTTCCACAACGCCTGCCTGAACAGCCGCGCCCTACAGATGGCCGAGGTTCAGGCTATGGCCGACCCGCCGAATGGCCATATCGTCCGCGACAGCCAAGGCCGCGCAACGGGGATGCTGCACGAAGAGGTGATCCCGCTGGTCGCCGCCCGCCTTCCGGGTCTGACCGAGGCGGACTGGCTACAAGGTCTGCGCGAAGGCCAAGCCCACGCCAACCGTCACGGGCTGACCGGGGTGCTGGACGCCCGCATCACCGAACAGGAACGCCGCATCTATGCCCAAGGCGAGGCCGAGGGCCTCTTGACCCTGCGCGTGGCCGGAACCGCCCTTGTGACCGAAGCCGATACGCCTGAAACCGCCGTGGCGCGGCTGTCGGCTTGGCGCGCGGCCCATGCGGGCCCCGATTTCCATATCCATTCCGCCAAGTTCTTCATGGACGGGGTCTATGAAAACCGCACCGCGGCCAATCTCGCCCCCTATGCCGACGGCCCCGGCGGCAACGCGCCTTGCATGTTCAGCGCCGAGCAGACCCGCGCGATGATGACCGCACTTGATGCGGCGCGCTTTGCGATCCATGTCCATGTCATCGGCGACGCCGCCGTGCGCCGCGCCATCGAGGGGCTGGAGGCCGCCCGCGCTGCCAACGGCCCTTGGCCCGCCCAGCACCAACTTGCCCATCTGCAACTGATGGACCCGGCCGATTATGCCCGCCTGCAAGGCCTTGCCACGGCCAATATCCAACCCCTCTGGGCGCGGCTGGAGCCGCCCTATTCCGACCCGTCGTTGGGGATGATCGGCGCCGACCGCTGGGCCGATACCTATGCTTTCCGCAAGATGCTGGACGCCGGGGCGGATTGGTGCCTGTCCTCGGATTGGGCGGTGTCCACGCTTAACCCGTTCGAGATCATCGAGACCGCGATCACCCGGAAAAAACGCCGCGATGATGATCCGCTCGAACCGTTCTTCGCAGATCAAGCGCTGACCATCGAAGAATCTGTGCAAGGCTATACCGTCAATGCCGCCCGCGCCTGCTGGCGCGACCATTTCACGGGTATGCTGCGGGTCGGTTACTCGGCTGACCTTATTGTGCTGGATCGCGACATCTTTGCGATCCCCCCGCAAGACATCTCGGACACCCGCGTTCTGTGCACGCTCTTCAAGGGTGCCGAGGTCTGGCGCGATCCCGCTTGGTAGGCCCGAAACTTCCTCATACTCCCCGTCCTGTGACGTTGCGACATAGGGCCCCAACGTCCCTTTCAAACCTGTTTGCAAAGCCTGAGTGTTTCGCTAGCCTCTGGGAAAGGGAACAAGCGCCGGCACAGGCGCAGGGGAGGATACATGACCGACGGGTATACCCCGCCACGTCCGTGGCTGGCGTCTTATGGCACAACCATCCCGCAGGATTTGCCACAGCCAAGCTACGCAAGTCTTGCCGATCTTGTCGACCGCGCCTGCGCGACCCATGCCAAACGGCGGGCCTTCACCTGCGTGGTGCCCAATGGCATGAATGGCAGCCTGTCCTACGCCCAAGTCGGCGCGATGTCGGATGCTTTTGCCGCCTATCTGCGCCATGATTGCGGGCTGCAGCCCGGCGACCGGGTGGCGGTCCAATTGCCCAACGGGCTGCCCAATCCGGTGGTGGCCTTTGGTGTGCTCAAGGCGGGCTGCGTCTTGGTCAACACCAACCCGATGTATACCCCGACGGAGATGATTCATCAGTTCAACGACTCCGGCGCCAAGGTCCTGGTCATCGTCGACATGTTCGCTGACAAACTGGCCGAGGTGGTGCCACAAACCGGGTTGCAGGCCGTCGTGCTGGCCGGTGTGCCCGAGTTCTTCCCAAAACTGCCCGAAACCATTGTGCGCGGCGTGCAAAAGGTCTGGAGCCGCACCTTGCCGCCGGTGCCAAAGCTGGCTGTTCCTGTTGTGCGCCTGCGCGCCGCGCTTGCCAAAGGGCGCGCCCATGGCGCGGATGTGCGGTCCTATTGGTCCGGCACGAATCCTGACGATTTAGCGCTCTTGCAGTATACCGGCGGCACGACCGGGGTGGCCAAAGGGGCCATGCTGAGCCATGGCAACATGCTGGCCAATCTCGCGCAGGTGCAGTCCGTCTCGGGCGGGCTGATGGCCACGGACGACTGCGTGCTGACCGCGCTGCCGCTCTATCACATCTTTGCCTTCACCGCGAATTTGCTGACCTTTTTCGAAATCGGCGCGCGCAATATCCTGATCCCCTCGCCGCGCCCGGTGCAGAACCTGCAACGCGCGATCGAGAATTACCCGATCACCTGGATCA
>JBMSKG010000375.1:0-2287 GCA_049419625.1 Paracoccaceae bacterium
ACTACACGTCAACAAAGTGGCCTTGGGTGCGGGTTTACCCGGCGCTGCCAAGTTTTGAGGGCTATTATCAGGCCAAGACCCTGTGCCCCACCGCTGCGCAAGACCGATTTCGCGCGATGAAAACGCGCCCCGACGCCCATGCTGACCCAAGCCAGCCCGCGTGATGTTCTCCCACGCCTTTGTGCTGGCCAAACGGCCGCGCATTGTCTAGAATCACCCCCACTGACACGGGAACAACCCGAGCGGTATTCGAGCAGGCGTTGAACAGGCGGATATTCCATGACTGAGATGGTCTATGGCTCTATGCCCGGCAGGGTGTCAGAGCCTGTCATTCCCCGTTGGTGGCGGACGATCGACAAATGGTCGATGACCGCGATCCTTGTCTTGTTTGCCATTGGGCTGTTGCTGGGGCTTGCCGCCTCGGTCCCCTTGGCCGAGCGTAACGGGCTGGACCCGTTCCATTATGTCCAGCGCCAAGCCTTCTTTGGCGGCGTGGCCATGGTGGTAATGGTGCTGTTTTCCATGATGTCGCCCGAAATGGTGCGACGGATAGGGGTCTTGGGGTTCCTTGTGTCCTTTGCGGCGCTGGCCTTATTGCCATTTTTTGGCACTGACTTTGGCAAGGGGGCCGTCCGGTGGTTTTCCTTGGGCTTTGCTTCGGTTCAACCGTCTGAATTCCTCAAGCCCGGGCTGATGATCCTGACCGCATGGCTGATTGCGGCGGCGCATGATCTGAACGGACCTCCGGGGCGGATGATTTCGTTTGGTGTTGCCCTGACCGTCGTGGGCTTTTTGGCTATGCAGCCTGACTTTGGTCAGGCCATGCTGGTGCTTTTCGGCTGGGGCGTGATCTATTTCGTGGCCGGCGCGCCGATGGCGTTGATTGCCGTCATTTTGGGATTGATTGGCATCGGCGGGTTCGCCTCTTACAACATGTCCGAACATTTCGCGCGCCGGATCAATGGCTTTCTAGCCTCGGATGTCGATCCGCGCAGTCAGCTTGGCTATGCCACCAATGCCATTCAAGAGGGCGGTTTCTTTGGCGTTGGCGTCGGTGAGGGGCAGGTCAAATGGACGCTGCCCGATGCCCATACGGACTTTATCATCGCGGTGGCGGCCGAGGAATACGGGCTGGTGCTCGTCTTGGTCATCATCGCGCTTTACATGACGATCACGGTGCGCTCGCTGTATCGGCTGACGCGTGAGCGGGATGTCTTTACCCGGCTTGCAGGCACGGGTCTGGCCTGCATTTTCGGGGTGCAGGCGATGATCAACATGGGGGTCGCGGTGCGGCTCTTGCCCGCCAAGGGCATGACGCTGCCCTTTGTCAGCTATGGCGGGTCTTCGGTGATTGCGGCGGGCATCACGGTGGGGATGCTTCTGGCGCTGACGCGCAGCCGGCCACAGGGCCAGATGAGCGATCTGTTCCGGAGCCGCAGATGACCGGGCGCTTGCTGCTGATTGCGGCAGGCGGCACGGGGGGGCACATGTTTCCGGCGCAAGCGCTGGCCGAGGCCATGATTGCGCGGGGCTGGCGGGTCAAGCTTTCAACCGATGCGCGCGGTGCGCGCTATGCGGGCGGTTTTCCGGCGGCGGTTCAGGTGGTGGTGTCTGGTTCGGCCACCTTTGCGCGCGGCGGGGTGCTGGCCAAACTGGCGGTGCCGTTTCAAATTCTGGGCGGCGTTCTTGGAGCGACGGCCCGGATGCTGGCGGAACGGCCCGCCGTTGTGGTGGGATTTGGTGGTTATCCCACAATTCCAGCACTTTCCGCGGCCTACCTCACACGCCGCCCGCGGATGATCCATGAACAGAATGGCGTTCTTGGACGGGTGAACAAGCTCTTTGCATCCCGCGTGAATAGGGTCGCCTGTGGCACTTGGCCGACGGTGCTGCCCAGCGGGATTGAGGGCACGCATACTGGTAACCCGGTTCGGGCGGCCGTGTTGGAACGCGCGGGTGCAGGCTATATCGCGCCGGGCGATTATCCGATGTCGGTGGTGATCATCGGCGGCTCTCAAGGCGCGCGTATTCTGTCGGATGTGGTGCCCGAGGCGATTGCCCGGCTCCCCGACGGCCTTCGCCGCCATGTGCGGGTGGCCCAACAGGCCCGGCCCGAGGATCTGGATCGCGTCGTGGCGGCCTATGAGGCCGCCGGGATCATCGCCGAGGTCGCGCCCTTCTTTACCGATATCCCGCGCCGTCTGTCTGAGGCGCAGCTGGTCATCAGCCGATCGGGGGCCTCGTCGGTTGCCGACATCTCGGTGATTGGGCGTCCAGCGATCCTGAT
>JBMSKG010000376.1:0-2287 GCA_049419625.1 Paracoccaceae bacterium
ATTCCTTGAACTCGTAGCGTGCGCAGTGATGTCGCGCGTCATCCCAGCCGATGCCCATGTGCTTGTGCATCTCGCGGGCGCGAACGATGCGCAGCTCATTGAGGGCGTGCTGGCGGGACCTGCCGCGCGCCATGATGCGGCCGGCCGCGTCGTACTCGGCGGCGATCTTGATGACCGGCTCCATGGTGGCCAGAACCTCGGCTGAGAGGTGGCATTTGATCTGATGCCCCCCTTCAAGCACTTGAACAGGTGGCATTTCGCGGTCGCACAGCCCGCCGGGAACTTGGGACTTCCAGCGGCAGCGGGTTTGGAAGGGGCAGCCGGGTGGCGGGTTGACCGCCGAGGGGATGTCGCCCTCGAGCACGATGCGTTTGCGCACCACTTTGGTGTCGGCGATCGGCACGGCAGAGAGAAGCGCCTCGGTATAGGGGTGATAGGGCGGCTGGAACACTTGGTCGGTGCTGCCCATTTCGACCACATGACCGAGATACATCACCATCACCCGGTCCGAGAGATAGCGCACGATGCTGAGGTCATGGCTGATGAACAAGAGCGTCGTCTTGTTCTCGCGCTGGATGTCCATCAAAAGGTCCGTCACCGCCGCTTGCACCGAAACGTCGAGTGCCGAGACCGGCTCGTCAGCGACCACAACCTTGGCACCACCGGCAAAGGCGCGGGCGATGCCGACGCGCTGTTTTTGTCCGCCGGACAATTGGCGCGGCATGCGTTCGGCAAAGGCACGCGGCAGTTTCACGAGGTCGAGGAGTTCCAGCATGCGCGCGTGGCGCTCGGTATCCGAGTTGCCCTGCTTGAACACCTCAAGTGCGCGGATGATCTGGCGGCCCACAGTCATCGAGGGGTTCAGCGTGTCAAACGGGTTTTGGAACACCATTTGCAGCGAGGAGACCGTGTCGGTGCTGCGTTTCGTGATCGGGGTGGATTGCACGTTTTCATCAAACAGCATGATCTGACCGGAGGTCGCGGTCTCGAGCCCCATCAAGACCTTGGCGAAGGTGGATTTGCCGCAGCCGCTCTCGCCCACGATGGCCAGAGTTTCGCCTTCGCGTGCCTCAAAGGACAGGGTCTCGTTGGCCTTGACCACCTTCTTCATGCCGCCGCCAAAGGCGCTGCCGGACACCGAATAATACTTCTTCAGATCCTCCATCTTCAGGACCACGCGACCGATCTCGGCGCGTTCCTTCAGGACGCGGGCCTTCAGCGGCGCGTCCCAGTCGATCTCGGCCCATTTCAGGCAGCGCGAGCCGTGGCGGTCGCCTTCGGGGACGGTCGACATGTCGATGTCGCGCGCATCGCAGCGACCCTTTTCGAAATAGTCACAGCGCGGCCCGAAGTTGCAGCCGTTGGGGCGTTCATGGGGCAGGGGGAAGTTGCCCGGAATAGCGACCAGCGGGCGCGAGGCCTTGTCGGCCCCCGGCAGCGGGATGGAGCGGAAGAGCGCTTGGGTATAGGGGTGGCGCATCTTGTCGAAGACTTCGACCACATTGCCGGTTTCTACCGCTTCACCAGAGTACATCACGCACAGCCGGTCGCAGACATCCATGACCAGACCAAGGTTGTGGCTGATGAACAGCATCGAGGTGCCGTACTTTTCGCCCAGTTCCTTGACCAGATCGACGATGCCTGCCTCGACCGTTACATCCAGCGCGGTGGTGGGTTCATCGAGGATCAGAAGGGCAGGTTTCGACATCAGCGCCATGGCGATGACGATGCGCTGTTGCTGGCCACCGGACAATTGGTGAGGATAAGCGTTGATGATGCGGTCGGGGTCGGGCAGGCGCACATCTGCGACGATCTGGCGGGCCAACGCCCAAGCGTCGTCTTTCGACATGCCTTGATGGATCATCGGCACTTCGGCCAATTGCGCGCCGATCTTCATGGCGGGGTTCAAGGACGCCATCGGCTCTTGATAGATCATGGCGATTTCCGAGCCACGGATATGGCGCAGCTCTTCTTCGCCCATGGTCGTCAGGTCGCGGCCCTTGAACTTGATCGAGCCACCCACGATGTGGCCATTCTTGCCCAGATCGCGCATCACCGCCAAGGCGACCGTCGACTTGCCGCAGCCCGATTCCCCAACCAGCCCCATCGCCTCGCCCGGCATCACGGTGCAGGAGAAATCCATCACCGCCGGAATTTCGCGCAGGCGCGTGAAGAAGCTGATCGAGAGATTCTCGATTTCAAGGATGGGTTTGGAGGGATCCCAGGTGGTGTCAGTCATGGCAAATCTCGCTTTGGCTGGGCGTTTGGGATGGGGGGGGGGGGGGGG
>JBMSKG010000377.1:0-2277 GCA_049419625.1 Paracoccaceae bacterium
GCCCCTGAGGTGTCGATGATCACCATGCTGGAGATCGTGGTCGGCCCCTTGTTGGTCTGGTGGGTTTTGGGCGAAAACCCCGGTCAGGCGACCGTGATCGGCGGTACGGTGATTTTGCTGGCGATCTTTGCCCACGCCGCTTGGCAGTTGCGCAGCGTGGCCAGCCGTCAGGGGTGATCGGCCACGCGCGGGGGGCGCAGCTGACACAGTTCACCCAGTTTGGGGCGTTTTGGCCCGCGGTTCATGGCGCTGGCGGGACAGGGCATGTGCTTGGGCACGCGGATTGCCCCTTGGCACGCTGGTTCGGCGGTGGACCGACCGGCCTACGCACGTGGATGCGCCAAAAGTGAATCCCGGCTCCCTAAGGGAACGCCTATTCATCGAAGGATAGGTTTCAATTTTCCTCCTTTGGGCGGTTTTATTGGCGAGCCGTGACTGGCGGGCGTCCACAAACGTCTTATGAGAAAAAGGGGCGAGGGTGGCGACGAGCAGGGATGAGCAAGCACAGGTTCTGTGGCGGGACGCGGCGGCGATCTGTGGCTCGCAGGGCTTTGTTTCTTTTGCATCTTCGATCAGGCGCGCTCTGGGTTCCGTTACGGACCGATTGGCAAACATCGCCGGGACACTGGCCCGCTCGGTCGTGACCGAGCCAAACACGTTGACTGTTGAACGACCATGAACGACAGACCACCGGAAAGGGCGCGGATCTCGAAACAGGCGGCGGCGCTTGTGCAAGACTTGATGGTGGCCGAGGCCGGCACGCAGATCCGATACGGCAGCACCGATCAGGGCCTGCAGCGCGACCTGCGCGAGCTTGCGTGGGAAATCTATCAGGCAGGCAACGTCCTTTTGGTGCAGAAGCGCAACGCCAAGAATGGTTTCGACTATGTGATGATCCGCACGGCCAAGCCCTTTGCTGAAAACCTGCGCCAGATCGTGGCCGAGCGGGGGTGACGGGCCAGCAGAGCTGCGGCTGATCTGTCGGCGCGGGTGGTGGCGTGGGCCTGACGGGTTGCATCGATGGCCAATCTTTGGCCGGTCAGTTTGACTCTGGCGCTGTCAGGCCTGAAGCCGCCGCTCAAGGTCTGCCAAAGCCCGACCGGCGTGACGGAACACGATATCGGCATCCACCAGCCGGAAGATTTCATCGTCTGACATGTCCAGTGCGGGTGCCACGCCGACAATGGCCGACGGTGTCACGATGCGCAGGGCCAGCACCAGACGGATCAGGTCCGGCAGACGCGCCTTGGTGCTTAACGACAGACCAATGACCAATGGCTTTCCCTGATCTGCATGCTGGATCAGGCTGTCATGGCTTTCGGCAAGCTTCAGCTCGATCTCCCAACCGGCGTCACGGAAGGCATCTGCCGCGAGGGTCACGCCAAGGGTATGGGTCTCGCCCGGCACGGAGGCGAAGAGCGCCCGACGCTCGGGCCGGATCGGCGTGCGACGCGCGCCAAGATCGGCGCTCACCGCGCGCATCACGGCGTAAAGGTGGCCGGTCGCCACGGTGACATCCATAAAGCTAACTTCGTCGCGATCCCACCGCTCACCCAAAAGGCGGGCCGCGCCTGCAATCAGCCCAAAGCGCAGAGTTTGACGGGTGACGTCCCGCGCTTGCAGGTCGGCCACAAACTCAAGGGCGCTTTCGGGGGCGGGATGCAGCAGAGCATCACAGAAGTCAGACAGCTGGCGCGCATCGGTGTCCCGCTCGACATAGATCTCGCAATTGTCGCGCATGGTCACGAGCCGATGGACGACTTCTGCCGCGAGGTCTTTCAAATGATTCGGAGCAAGCGAATTGCGCTTGTTGCGAAAAACCTCCACCGAACGTTGGTAGATCTCGGTGTCGACGCTGGGCGTGCTTGTTGCCATGGGGCCACCTTGGATCACGGTTGTGAGAGATGCTAACTGTAAACTTCGCCGAATGCACGATGCAAGATTTGGGTGGTTCGGTTTGCCTGAGCGCGCCTTTGTGCTCGCTGATCAGCGCGCCGTAGGAAGCAAGAGGGCAACCCTTTCGGGCTTGGTGGGTTGGCCTTGGTTTGGTGAAGCGCTCTGTTTTAGCGCCATGCGGACTTCTTGGGGCGTTGCCGAAGGTCGGGCCAGAGCCAGTTCCGAAGCGGGCTTTTGGTATAGAGCCATCCGCCGACCAAACGAAGTGCACGTCTGAAGGTCGCTGCACGCGGGGCAGGAGGCGACGTGCTTATTTGGGGACGAGTTTTGACCGGCGATCTGGACTTTGGGTCCTTCAAGCCGTCCTAAAGGCCGTTGGAC
>JBMSKG010000378.1:0-2270 GCA_049419625.1 Paracoccaceae bacterium
TCGAAGAAATTTGATCCTGCCGCCCCCCGCGCATATCTTGTGGGCCAGACAAAAGAGGTGACCAGATGCTGAAGGGTTTGGGCGGGCTTGGCGATATGGCCAAGATGATGAAGATGGCCCAAGAGGCGCAGGCCAAGGTGGGCGAGCTGCAAGAAGAGCTGGGACGCATCGTTGTGGTCGGCGAGGCCGGGGCCGGGCTGGTCAAGGCACGCGCCACGGCGAAGGGCCAGATCACCGGGCTGGATATTGATCCGTCCATTCTTGTGCCATCGGAAAAGGAAGTGATCGAAGATCTGATCCTTGCCGCGCTGAACGATGCCCAAGCCAAGGCGCAGGCCCGCACCCAGTCGGAAATGGGCAGGCTGACGCAGGGCTTGGGCCTGCCGCCCGATTTCAAGCTGCCGTTCTAAGTCATGGAAGGCACCCGCGACATCGAGGCGCTGATCGAGTTGATGGCGCGGCTGCCGGGGCTTGGGCCGAGATCTGCCCGCCGCGCGGTTCTGGCGTTGTTGAAAAAACGCGGGCAGTTGATGGCGCCCTTGGCCCAAGCCATGGCCACGGTGGCGCTCAATGCCCGCGATTGCACGGTGTGCGGCAATATTGGCACGGCTGATATCTGCCCGATCTGCGCCGACCCCGCCCGCGCCACGGGCGAGATTTGCGTGGTCGAGGATGTCGCCGATCTTTGGGCCATGGAGCGCGGACAGGCTTTCAAAGGGCGCTATCACGTTCTGGGCGGCACGCTTTCGGCGCTGGATGCGGTGGGGCCGGATGAACTGGGTATCCCAAGGCTCGCCGCGCGCGTGGCAGATGAGGGGGTGCGTGAGGTGATTCTGGCGCTGAACGCTACGGTGGATGGCCAGACGACCGCGCATTACATCGCCGATGCGCTGGCGGGCACCAGCGCGCAGATCACCAGCCTTGCGCAAGGCGTGCCAGTTGGGGGTGAGTTGGATTATCTGGACGATGGCACCATCGGGGCCGCCCTGCGGGCGCGGCGCAGATTCTGAACGGGGCACAAACTGACCCCGCTTTCGCCACCTTCCTGCCCCAATTGAGTCTGACATAGGATCATCGGGACAAGGGAGGCCATGATGGCAAGTGTTGCGATGATCTTTGGGGGCGTGTCGGGCTTTATCTCGGCGTTGTTTGCGTTGGTCGCTTTCGATGCTGGCTGGCTTTTCGCCCTTGGCTTGTGGGGCTTTACCGGGGTTGCAATTGCCCTGAGCTTGATCGCGCTTGCAATGTCAACGCGCCAGCCGCAGATGCAGCTGAACACCGAACACGCCTAAGCCCACCATACCCTTGATCGTCTTAACCCGTGCCCCCATATCCTCGGGGCTAAGTTATCTCGACTCGATCCCTGTTTCCGTCTTCGGCCACAGCATTCGACCAAAAGCTGACAAGGCCGGGCCGCTGCACTGACGCGAGCGGCAGTAAGACAGGAGAGTCACGATGGCCACCGGCACCGTGAAATGGTTCAATGAAACCAAAGGCTACGGCTTTATTGCCCCCGAGGGCGGCAAAAAGGACGTGTTCGTCCATATCACCGCGTTGGAACGTGCAGGGCTGCGCAGCTTGAAGGATGGTCAGGCTGTGACCTTTGACATCGAAGCCGGACGCGACGGCCGCGAATCGGCGATCAATCTGGCGCTGGCCTAAAGGCCGGGGCAGATCAGGGGCGGGCCACGGCGCGCCCCTTTTTCAGCTGGCGCGGGCCATCAAGAGGCGCTCTTGCAGCGCATGCTCAAAACCGACCCGCAGGGAGACCGCGCTCAGCGGCGCGCGCAATTCGGTCGCGTCATAGCGGTTGAAGGGGAAGCTCTGCTCAGCACACTCGCTGCTGACAAGAATCACCGGAATACAACGCCCCGTCGCCTTGAGCAGCATATGCGCCCGCCGACCCTGCGCCAGACCGCCGATGCTGTCACAATCGATCACGATCAATTCGAAATCCTGCGGACCATCGAGCACACGATCCAGCGCGAAATAGAGTTCGTCACACACCTCAATCTGGCACCCCATGCCCGAAAGTCTGCGCGACACCGGTCCATGAACAGGTTCCGCCGAGACCAAGAGCGTGTGCACGCCAAAGCCGACGACCGTGGCCGAAAGGGGATCAACTGCATTGAAGAGCGTCATCTCGGTGGTCCTTCTGTTGCCCTTGGCCAAGGATTAACGGTTAATTGTGCCCAAACTTGGCACAATTCCCGGCAGTTCTGGGGTGATTGACAGCCAGTGCTTGGCCATTGCCGGGTTCCGGCATTGTC
>JBMSKG010000379.1:0-2266 GCA_049419625.1 Paracoccaceae bacterium
GCGCGTTTCATGGGCGATTTCGGGCTGACCGATTACGACGCCAACGTGCTAACGGCCGATCTTGAATCGGCCGGGTTCTTTGAGGCTGTCGCGCAGGGCCGCGATGGCAAGACGGCGGCCAACTGGGTCATCAATGAGCTTTTTGGTCGGTTGAACAAGGAAGGTCGCGCAATTACCGAAAGCCCGGTGTCTGCCGCGCAACTGGGCGGCATGCTGGATCTTCTGGCCAAGGGCGAAATCACCGGCAAGATGGCCAAGGATCTGTTCGAGATCCTTTGGACCGAAGGCGGTGATCCGGCCGAGCAAGCGGCAAAGCATGGCATGAAGGCGGTGACCGACACCGGCGCCATTGAAAAGGCGCTGGACGATTTGATCGCGGCCAACCCCGATCAGGTGGAAAAGGCCAAGGTCAATGCCAAGCTGGCCGGCTGGTTCACCGGACAGGTCTTGAAGGCCACGGGTGGCAAGGCCAACCCGGCGGTGGTCAACGCGATGGTGGCGCAAAAGCTGGGGTTGTAAGCCTGCAGATCACGGCGTTCAGACCTGTGTGATTGAACGTCGTGGGTTTGTGTCTAGACCCGGCGCTATGGATTGAGGGAGCTTTGAGATGGCCCAAGCGGCAGCGCATTTTGAATACAAGGTCATCCCGGCGCCGCGTCGGGGAGAGAAAGCGCGGGGGGCAAAGACCACCGAGGATCGCTTTGCCGTGGCGCTCACTGACCTTTTGAACAGCATGGCGGCAGAGGGTTGGGACTACCAGCGCGCCGAGACCTTGCCGGTGGACGAACGCTCGGGCCTGACGGGAACCAAGACCAGCTTCCAAAACATGCTGGTGTTTCGCCGCAGCCTTGAGGTGGCAGGGGCGACTGAGGGCCTGAGCGCCGAAGAGCCCGGCTTTGTCGCCACGCGTCGGATTGGTCCCGCAGATGCCGGGGGCGTGGCTGGCACGGCCCCGCCGCTCGGTCCGGCAAAGCCGGATGCCGCGGCGCAATAGCTGGGTCTAGCCTGCGGCCTTCAGCGCCTGCGGAAAGACCTCTTCAAACACGGCCAAGGCGGCGTCATCGCCGACGCTGACGCGCAGGCAGCGGTCAAGTGGGGCAACCCCGGGCATGCGGACAAAGACGCCCAAGCCGGTTAGGGCGCGCAACGTGGCACGGGCGAAATCACCGTCGCGACCCAGGTCCATGGTCACGAAATTGGTGGCCGAGGGCAGGGGACTGGCCCCGTTGGCGCGCGCGATGGCGGCAAGCCGCTCGCGGCCCACTGCCACGCGGGCTTGCACTTGCGCCAGCCACGCCTGATCGGCCAGCGCGGCCAAGGCGCCAGCTTGGGCAATGCGGCCCACCCCAAAATGGTTGCGAATCTTGTCAAAGGCGCGCGCCAAGGGCGCGGCGCAGATGGCATAACCGACGCGCAGCCCCGCCATGCCATAGCCTTTGGAAAAGGTGCGAAAGCGGATCACGCGTGGATCATCGGCGGCGATTTGTGGCGCGGTGCCAGGGGGCGCAAGGTCGATATAGGCCTCGTCCAAGATCATCAGGGTTTCGGGGGGCAGGGCGTCGATCATCGCCGTGATGGCCGCTGCCGGATGGTGGCTGCCCATCGGGTTGTCAGGGTTGGAGAGGTAAACCAGTTTGGGGCGATGTGCCCACACGGCGGCGATCAGGGCGTCTGGGTCCTCATGGTCTGCCTTGTAGGGCACGCGAATGATCTCACCGCCAAAGCCCGCGACGTGGAAGGTGAAGGTCGGATAGGCGCCAAGCGAGGTGACCACTTTGTCGCCGGGACCGATCATCAGGCGCACCAAATAGCCCAAAAGCCCGTCAATCCCTTCGCCTACAACGATATGATCGGGGCCACAGCCGTGATGGGCGGCAAGGGCTGTCTTGAGGTCATGGAGTTCGGGGTCGCCATACATCCAAACCTCAGCCGCCGCCGCCGCCATGGCGGTGATGGCACGGGGCGAGGGGCCGAACAGCGATTCATTGGCGCCAAGGCGGGCGCGGAAGGGCTGGCCAAGGCCACGCTCTTGGGTTTCGGGCCCGACAAATGGCACGGTTGACGGGAGCGAGGCGGCGAGGGGGGTGAAGAGGGGTTCGGTCATGGGGCGGATTTGGCGTCAAGGCCGCGCGGCTGGCAAGGGGGGAGTTTGTCCAAGGGTCGACAAAATCGTGAGTCATTGAAAGATCATGATCTTCGAAGATCCATTTGCCGGATTTAAACTCTGTCCACGGCTGGGCTGGCGCGGTTTTCTCAGCCTCTGCCC
>JBMSKG010000380.1:0-2262 GCA_049419625.1 Paracoccaceae bacterium
GTTCAATACACCCATCCGCGAATAGCGGCCCATTTGGCTCAGCGTCATGTTTTCATAAACATTCATGCCCGCCACAATGCCTTCGATCTTGCGCTCACGCGGGACATATCCCACGCCCGAAGCGACAGCTTCTTGTGGGTTAAAGGTGGTGACAGTGCGGCCCTTGATCTTGACGCTGCCAGAAACCGGGGTGCGCATGCCATAGATCGTGCGCAAGATTGCCTCACGCCCAGCCCCTTCGGTGCCAACAAGACACAGAACCTCGCCCGCGTGCAGCTTCAGGCCAATATCCTTGATGCGGCCGGGCAGCGAAACCCCCTCCATCTCAAGAAGGACCTTGGAGGCTTCATAGGGTTTCTGGCGCTGCTCGCGGTAATACTCGCGGTCGACATTGCGGCCGACCATCTTGTGCTGGATCTCTTCAACCGTAGCCGCACCATGCGCCACCACATCCACCACCGCGCCATCCTTCATCACATAGATGCGATCGGACAGCTCCATGACCTCATCCATCCGGTGACTGACAAAGATGAACGAAGCCCGCTTGGTCAGATCGCGGACGATGGTGAACAGCATTTTCACCTCATCCTCGGCCAGAACACTGGTCGGCTCGTCCAGCAGGATCACCAGATCGCCGTCAACGCGTTCCTCCAGCGTCAGCACCTTGGCCAGTTCGACAAGCTGGCGCTGCGCGAAGGACAAGGCCGAGGTGACGGTGGCCGGATCAATGTCAAGCTTGACCTTGGCAAGCTGCTTGCGCGCTGCTGCTGCCATCGCCTTCCAATTGATGACCCCCAGACGGACAAACTGCCGTTCATAGCCAAGGAAGATGTTTTCCATCACCGTCAGGTTCTGGATGAGCGACTGTTCCTGGAACACCATGCCGATGCCATTTTCCATCGCCTGCCGCGGGTTCTGGAACCGCACCGCTTTGCCATCGATGGTTATTGTGCCGCCGTCAGGCTGATATGCCCCGTAGATCACCTTCATCAGCGTGGATTTTCCTGCGCCGTTTTCGCCGACGAGACCCACGATCTCGCCGCGCTTGATTTCAAAATCCACCGCTTTCAGCGCGTGTACGCCAGGGAATTTCTTGTCGACTGCCTTAAGTTGATACATCGGCCCGCCCCCTATTTCACAAAGCTGATGGATCGGCGGTCGGTTGACAGCACAACGGCCACGATGACCAGAAGCCCCAAAACCCCATCTTGCAGGAAGTCGGGAAGGCCGATTACCACCATGCCGTTGTTGATTACATTGACGATCAGCACCCCCACGACTGTGTTCCAGATTCCGCCGATCCCGCCCCACAGCGCCACACCACCGACCACGACCGAGGTGATCGATATGAACATGAAATTCGCGCCCGAAACCGATTCCGCCTGACCGAGTTTCGCAACCTGCAAGATACCCGCGACGGCATAGAACACGCCGGCCAGTACAAAGCCCATGATCCGCACGCGGCGCACATTCAAGCCCGTGGCATGGGCTAACTCTTCACCACCACCTACGGCATAGAAGTTACGGCCAAGGGTGGTATGGGCCTGAATGAACCAGGCCAGAAGCGCCATGACGACGACTACATAAACCATCAGCGGAAAGCCCGCGATGCGCCAGGTCAGAAGCGCGCGGAAGGTATCGTCGTCGATTTTTACAATATTACCGCCGGTGTTCAACACAGCTGCACCAGTGCCGACAAAACCAATTGCAAGGCTCGCCATGAATGACGGAATGCGCAGCCTTACATGCACAAGCCCGTTCACCAGACCCATCAGTGCCCCGACGATCAGAATGATTGGTATCGCGAGCCAGGCCCCAGCAGCCAAGGTACCTCCGGTGGCCAGAAAGATAAAGCAGAACAGCACGGCGGTCAGACCCACAGTACCCTCCATCGACAGGTCGATGGAGCCCATCACGATGATGAAGGTCACACCGATGGCGACCATCAGCGCCGGAGCCGCGGCGATCGCGATCCGGGCAAAGTTCCGCTGAGACATGAAAGCCGGATTGATAGCTGTGAAAAGGATCATCAAACCAATTAGCACAAGCAATGGCGCCCAGCGGATCGCGTTCTCGCGCGTCATCAATCGTTTCACCATGACCTCCCCCGGTGACTTGCCCCCCTTTGGAGAGGGGAATAAGGGGGCGGGCCGGGGCTGGCGCAGGTGGCCCGGTGCTGGCGCAGGTGGCCCAAGGCGGCAGCGTGCTGGTCAAAGGTTCGCGCTTCATGCGCATGGAGCGCGTGGTCAAGGCCCTGCTCGA
>JBMSKG010000381.1:0-2242 GCA_049419625.1 Paracoccaceae bacterium
TCATCGGCCAGCCGCCGCCAGACGCCCGAATTGGCCTCATGGTCCTGATTGGTCACCACAATCGCCCCGTCTGTGCCGCGCAGCCATTGCCGCACTGCTTGGGCCAACACATAGGTATTGGAACTGGTGGAGGGGCCAAAGCTGACCTCTTCGCGCTTGACGCCCATCATCGCACCCAGCCGCGTGCGGGCCTCATCCATCTCGGCCCCGCCTGCCTGCGCGCCCGGATAAGGGCCATAGGGCTGCACCTTGCGGTCGGTGTAGAACCGGTGCAGCCGGTCCACCACTTGCGCGCAAGGGTATGACCCGCCCGCGTTTTCAAAAAACGCGTGGCTCGACAACACGGGCGAGGCAAAGGCCGGGAACTGGCTGCGGACAAAGTCAAGGTTCATCGGGCTGGTCATCAGAGTGTCCTGTCGGTCTGGTTTGAACGGGAACGGGGGCAAAAACCCCCGTGGCAGGTCTTCCCGCCAAGCCGCCACGACACCAACCGTGCCGCAGGGCAGATCACGACACGGGCTAACCGCGGCCGTGATCACGAAAATGCTATGCGGCACAAGATCGAAGGTAAAGCCCGCCAGCGCCGGAAATCCCCTGAAACGGCGGGCTTTTTGCACCTCACGCAGCGCTTGGCCCTTGTAACTGGGAAAATGACACGCATTTCTTAAGGGCTTGAGCCTGACAGGACCAATCGTTAGCGTCCTGACATTCTTTGATACTTCACACAGGGTAACGACCCGGCAGACACCAACAGCAGAGGACCCGCATGAAAAAACTGTCTCTTCTTCTCGCCTCCACCGCCGCCGCGCTTAGCTTGACTTCGATGGCATCCGCCGCCGATCCCGAACTGACCGTGTTTGACTGGGCGGGCTTTGAAAACCAGGCCCTGATCGAAGGTTATGTCGCCAAACATGGCCAAATGCCGACCTATGCCTTTTTCGCTGATGATGACGAGGCCTTCCAGAAGATGTCGTCGGGCTTCAAGGCCGATGTGGCGCATCCTTGCTCGCAGATGGTGTCCAAGTATCGCGACGCCGGCCTGATTGAGCCGTGGGATGTCAGCCGGATCCCGGAATATGCCAACATTGCCGAGCGTTTCAAGAATTCCAAGATTTTCGCAGATGATGGCGGGGTTTGGTACATTCCGACCGATTACGCCTACACCGCAGTAGCGTGGAACACCGCAGAGGTTCCCGAGGCTGATGTTGCGTCGCTGAACGTGTTCAAGGATCCGAAATACGCGGGCCGTATCTCGCTGCCCGACAACACCGATGACGTCTGGGCGCTTGCGCTTTTGGCAACCGGTGTAAACGACTGGACCGCCATCACAGAGGAACAGTATGCCGCCGCCGCCGCATGGCTGCGCGAAGTGCACCCCAATGTGCGCGCCTATTGGTCCGATCCGTCGGAACTGTCGCAGTTGATGGCATCGGGCGAGGTTCTGATCTCGTGGTCGTGGAACGACTCGATTGCGCTGATGCGGGCTGAAAACTTTCCCGTTGGCTTCCAGCGCAGCGCTGCGGAAGGTGCATCGACTTGGTTCTGCGGCTATGTGAACTTCAAAGACGCGCCGGGCAGCGAAGACAAGGCCTATGACTTTATCAACGCTTGGCTGGAACACGGCTCGGCCAAGGGCTTGCTTGAAAACTTCGGCTATGCCCACTCCAATGACGCAGCTATGGCCTCGATCACGGCAGAAGAATTGGCGGCAGCAGACGTCAGCCCGGTTGAGGGCACCTTGCTGTCACAAACGCCGATCGATCACGCAATGCGTGAGAAGATGCTCGAAGAATTCGAGATGATCAAAACCGGCTTCTGATCCCGCGCAACGCGCGATCCTGCGAACGCCCGCAAGCCCAGCTTGCGGGCGTTTTGCTTGGGCCTGCCCCTTGCGTGCAGCCCCCTGCCCGCCTATATCTTGCCCTGTCCGGGGCTTGCTCCGGACTATGGTGATAAACGCACCTGTAATAAACGGCTCGGACCCGGGGGCGGTACCCGGCGGCTCCACCATCTCACCCGACATTGCGGGGGTTTGGGGCCGAAATAGGATCGACGGACGTCTAAAGAGGCCAGCTTTTACCCGGTAGGCACCACCGTTATCGGACCACAAGTGTAGTTGCCAATGACAACCACGCTCCGATGGCTCTGGCTGCGTAAGCGGTCCGAACATCGAAACCTAAGCCCTTCCGCTTAGCCGCGTAAGGCGGGGCCCCCAGGAGCCTGGCAACAGAATCCTGGACCT
>JBMSKG010000382.1:0-2207 GCA_049419625.1 Paracoccaceae bacterium
GGGGAACTTGTTGACCTTCATGCCGAAGTCCATGTTTTCGCGCACCGTCATGTGCGGGTAGAGCGCGTAGGACTGGAACACCATGGCCACATCCCGTTCGGAGGGCGCCGCACCGGTTACGTCGCGGTCAGCGATGTGGATGGTGCCGCTGGAGATATCCTCAAGCCCGGCGATCGAGCGCAAAAGGGTCGACTTGCCGCAGCCTGACGGCCCCACGAACACCGCAAACTCACCATCTGCGATGGTCAGCGACACGGCGTGCAGCGCCTGCGCTGAACCGTAGAACTTGTTCACGCCTGTCAGCCTGACCTCGGCCATGGGCGACCCTTTCCTTGCAATCGGGCCAGACTGGCCGCGACATCTGTTGATTTTCCGGTTGACTCGTCCGGGTTTCGATACATTTATATGTTCAGCGTTACAAATGGAAGTCAACTCTACAACGCTAAACCCTGAGGGAGGACGAAATGAAACTCAAGTCGCATGTCAGCGCCCTTGCGCTGGCGTCTGCCACGTTGGCGGGACTGACCGGTGCCGCACAGGCCTGGTCATTGGAAGAAGCCGCGAAGCCCTATGCCGGGACCGAGCTGGAAGTGTTGTTCCTGGACCGTCCCGGCTATAATGCCGCGATCAAGATGCTGCCCGAGTTTGAGGCGGCAACCGGGATCAAGGTGAATTACACCACCGTGCCGTATGAAAACGCGCTGGGCGAACAGGTGCGGGATTTTGTGGCGGGCGGTGATCTGGATATCGCGCTGATCGACCTTGTCTGGATGGGCAACTTTGCCGAAAACGGCTGGGTCGTGCCGTCGGAAACATTCATCAACAATGCCGAACTTGCTGATCCGGCGCTGGACATGGCGGACTTCTTCCCGCTGGTGCTGGACGCTTTCGGGTCGTGGAACGGGGTGAACTATGGTCTGCCGTTCGACAACTATTCGGGCCTTTTGTTCTATAACCGCTGCATGTTGGAAGCCGCCGGTTTCGACAAACCTCCAGCCACCTGGCAAGAGGTGATGGACACCTATGGTCCGGCGCTGACCAAGGACGGCAAGTATGCCTATGCGCTGCAGTCCAAGCGCAACGAAACCCAGTCGGCCGACAGCTTTGCCCGCTTCCTGTGGCCCTTTGGCGGCAGCTTCCTCAACGCCGAGTTCAAGTCGAATCTCATGTCGGCGGAAAGCCAGGCCGGTCTGCAGTTCCGTCAGGACCTGATGAAGTTCATGCCCGAAGGCATTGTCGCCTATGACCATGCTGAAACTGTCAACGCCTTTGCCCAAGGCGACGTGGCGATGATC
The DNA here is from genome assembly GCA_049419625.1 of Paracoccaceae bacterium. Taxonomy (GTDB): domain Bacteria; phylum Pseudomonadota; class Alphaproteobacteria; order Rhodobacterales; family Rhodobacteraceae; genus Tabrizicola_A. The sequence goes on from JBMSKG010000382.1 coordinate 1,296, forward strand.
ACCGAATGGTCGGCCTTCTATTCGACCGTGGTCAGCCCCGAGACGTCAAAAGTCGCGGATTGCGTTGAAATTGCTCCGGAACCGACGGGCCCTGCAGGGCGCAAACCGGCGCTGGGCGGCTTCTCGCTGGCCGTGGCCAGCCAAGCGGATGAGGCCGAGCAGGCTGCGGGTTGGCTCTTTATTCAGTGGGTGACCTCGAAGGCCAATGCGGGCAAGTACCTTGAGATGGGTGGCGTTCCGGCGCGGGCCTCGGCCTATGCCGATCCGGCCCTGGCGGCGACCTACAAGTTCATCCCGGCGCTGGTGGAAAGCTGGCAGGAAGGCGTGCCGGAGTTCCGTCCGCGCTTTGCCGAATGGCCCGCGATCACCGAGATCGTGCAGGAATGGGGCACCAAGATGATGCTGGGTGAAGTCAGCATTGAAGAGGGTGCCAAGAACATCGGCGAGAAGATGGAAGCTGTCTTGGCCGAGGCCGGTTACTACGACGGCAAAAAGCCGCTCGCGCAGTAATCGACCGCTGCGTAATCTCCTCCCAGGAGACATGCCCAACCGGGCATGACCGAGCCCCCGTCCTTTGCGGCGGGGGCTTGACCACCCTAAGACCAAAGCGAGGTTTCCATGTCCACCCGCGTGCCCCGGCGCACGATTGCCGCCTTCCTTGGCCCCGCCGTTGCCGCGCTGGCCATCGTGGGCATTGCGCCGCTCTTGTATGCGGTTTGGAAAAGCCTGCACTACTTCAACCTGACCAAGATTGCGCAGCAGCGCTTTGTCGGGCTGGACAATTATGCGGCCGTCCTGACTGATCCGGTGTTTTGGCAGGCGATGGGCCGCACCGCCTTGTTGTTCGGCATTGCCGTGCCCATCCAGATTGCGCTGGGCCTGTCGATTGCGCTGGTGCTGCACCGCCCCGGG
>JBMSKG010000383.1:0-2205 GCA_049419625.1 Paracoccaceae bacterium
GGGACCGGCCCCGGCCGGTTTCCGGATCGTTCCTTTGGGTGATCTGGCCAAGTCAGATCTTGCAAATGCCGCCGAGGCCCAAATGCTCGCCCGGTTCTCCGATGATTTCAGGAATGGGGTCTTCAGCATCTATCACGGCAATGAAACCACAGGGTCGGTCCGGCAGGTCGCGCGCCCCAATGCTCAAAACTGAAGGGAAATCTGATGTCGCTTCCAGAACTTCGCAAGGTCGTCACCTATGACGAGGACATTCTGACTGACGGTGGCCGCGCCAGTACGCCTCCCCTCAGGATGATCGGGGTCGCAGCTGTGGTCAGCAATCCTTGGTACGGCCGCGGTTTCGTCGAGGACCTTCAGCCGGAAATTCGCCGCATGGCGCCCGTTCTGGGCAAGCTCTTGACCGACCGGCTGATCGCGCTGGCCGGATCCGGCGACGCGATCGAGGCGTATGGCAAGGCAGCGCTGTGCGGCACGGCTTGTGAACTGGAACACGGGTCGGCGCTCATTCACACGTTACGCTTCGGCAATTTCTATCGAGAGGCGGTCAGCGCGAAAACCTATCTTGGTTTCACCAACGCTCGCGGCCCAGCTAATTCCCAGATCCAGATCCCCCTGATGGACAAGCACGATAGCGGGCGCCGCTCGCATTACCTGACGGTTCAGTTCGCTGTACCGGATGCGCCCAGCCATGATGAACTGTTGGTGGCACTCGGCGCCGCCACGCGAGGCCGACCGCACCATCGTATCGGTGACCGCTACTCAGATCTGGAGGAAATGGGCCGCGACATAGAAAATCCAGCAGGCCTAAAATAAAGGGGGAAAAAGTGAGCAACCCAAAAAGTGGAGAACCTACGACCGCTGGCGAAACGGATGTTCAACCATCTGCGGAAAAAATCCTATGGACACGGCGATCAAGGTTGTGGCTACAAAAGGTTTTCGGCTCTGATATGATTGACGGGCAGTGTAGAGGAGAGAACCATTCGACTAGTGCGTCAAAGAGAGCCAAGGTCTACTATCGACCTTGGTAGACCGTGAGTTCGGCTGATCGGCCTTGTGATCACAGTTTGGGTTGCGCCGAGGCAATCCAAACTTTTGGATCAGGGTTCTCCGTGTGCCCATCGAAGACTATTAATTGGCACTGAGAATTGACCCGGCGTGGGTGCGGACAAAAACTTGGAGTATTTTACGTCATAAAGCCCAGGCTTTCACGGTATTCGATCGGGCTTCGGCCACCAAGGCCGAAGGGTGCCAACTGCCGATCAGCATTTTATACTCGAAACCGCGCCGTAACGCTGTTTTAAACACGGGTACAACGGTGTTCGCACGTTATGATCCCGGTGGTGCATTGTGCGGCTGCCTGGCAGGTCAGGTTGGCGCATCATGATGTCCAAATGGACTGCTTCGGCTCTGGAGTTGCGCAATCGCTGCCTTATGTCTCTCTCAGCGTCTTCGGCCTTTCCTGAGACGGGTGCTAATATGTATGCGTTTCGCCATCACGTTGACTTGGAATGATTTTAAAGGCCGTGACGAAACTCGAAAAGATGAATCCGACGTTATCAATGTCTGTGTTCGCTCGGATATTCACGCGGCGTCGCGTGCGTAGGATGTGACGATGCCGCCAAGCTGGCGTCTGCGGTGGATTGGTCCGTCACGAGTTGGCCTGAAATCGATCTGAAGCACGTTGTTGCCGATGTCCCTGCCGCGATGCGGGCGCTCGACATTGTAGTGGCGCACCCAAGTCCGCAGGATGTAATCAAGCTGGGATCGACTGAAACAGACGAAGAAATCCAGGCATTCGCGCTTGATGGTGCCAATGAAGGACTCCGCGAAAGCGTTTGCATCGGGTGCCCGGTGTGGGATCTGAATGACCCGAGCAGCCTCTGACGCCCAGACGGTGTCAAAGCTGGCGCTGAATTTCGTGTCTGCATCGCGGACCAGGAAACCCGGCGTGATACCTTGTTCTTCGCGCCACATTAAAGTGTTGCGGGCCTGCTGGGTCACCCACGCCGAGTCGGGTACATAGGTTGGAGTGCTGCAGAACACGCGGCGGCTGCCGAGATGAATGAACATCAGCACATAGGCCGTCAGTGGCCCGCGTAGCGTAAACACGGTCTTTGAGAAGAAGTCGCAGGCAACCATGGTTTCCATGTGCGCCCCGATGAAGGTGGCCCATGGCAGGGCCGGCTTCTTCTTGCGCCTCTCTGG
>JBMSKG010000384.1:0-2205 GCA_049419625.1 Paracoccaceae bacterium
GGCGGGCGATGCGGTGACCGTGCTGCCCTATGACCCGGTGCGCGATCGGGCCTTGTTGATTGAACAGTTCCGCGTCGGCCCGCATCTGCGCGGTGATGCCAATCCTTGGCAGCTTGAGGCGATTGCCGGGCGGATCGATCCCGGTGAGACGGTCGAGGCCACCGCGATCCGCGAGGCGAAAGAGGAGGCGGGGATTGAGATCAACCGCCTTTTGCCGATTGCGGGATATTACCCCACGCCGGGCGCGGTGACAGAGTTTCTCTATTCCTATCTTGCGCTGGTCGATCTGCCAGACAGTGCCGTTGGCACCTTTGGGCTGGCCAGCGAGTCCGAGGATATCCGGGTGCATCTGGTCAGCTTTGATCGGTTGATGCAGCTGTGTGCCAGCGGCGAGGTGGGCAATGCGCCCACGCTTTTGTCGGCTCTGTGGCTGGCGCGTGAGAGGCCGGGCTTGCGCGCCGCTTCGATCTGAACCCTTGCAACGTCGCACCTCAACGGCATAACTGGGCCCAGCCTATGGATGAGCATGCCGATGACAGACGACGCCCGCAAAGTTCCAAGCCACGAGCTGACCTATGTTCGTCTGCGCGACATGGTGCTGTTTGGAACCTTGGCGCCGGGGCAGCCGGTGACCATTCAGGGTCTGATCAGCGATCTGGGCGCGGGCATGACCCCGGTGCGCGAGGCGATCCGGCGGTTGACCGCCGAGGGCGCGCTGGAACCGCAGGGCAACCGCCGCGTTACCGTGCCAAGGTTAGAGCCGGGGGTCTTGGACCAGTTGGCCTTTGCCCGCCTTACGATCGAGCCGCGGCTCGCCGAGCTTGCCGCCGCAAACCTGACGCCTGCGCTGATTGCCCGGCTGCAAGGGTTGGACGCCACCGTGAACGAGGCGATCCGGGGCGGAGATGTGACCGCCTATCTGACCGCAAACCACGCCTTCCACTTTGCCCTCTATGAGGCGTCCGGCGCCGGGGTTCTGTTGGATATGGCGCGGTCGATGTGGCTGCGTTTTGGCCCTTCGCTGCGGGTGGTGGCCACGCTGGCCGGGGCTTCCGGCCTGCCGGACCAGCATGCCGAGGCGCTGGCGGCCATGCGCGCAGGTGACGGCGCGCGGCTGGCTCGCGCCATCCACGACGATATCACCCAAGGTGTGGACGAGGTGCGCTCTGCTTTGAAGATGGGCGAGATTTAGGAAGGCGGGTTGGGCGCATGGGCCTAAGCGCCATGTCGCGGTGATGGGTGCGATTGACCGCTTCGGGCTGCCGAAACTGGGCCTTAAGGAACAGTACAATCTGTGCTTGTGCTAAGGTTCAAATTGCAGCGCAGCCTTCCCTAGAACCGTGATCTGGGCGTAAAGTTCTTCAGATGATTTTTCTGCGAGCCCTTGGACTTGGAAGTTTTTCCGGATCAGGGCGACCCCGAACAGAACCGCCAACAGCATCGCGGCCCTTTCTTGTGCTTGGGCGCCGCCAAGCTTTTCGGCAAGCGGCGCTGCCAGCCCTTCTTGCACAAAGGCGCGGATCTTGTCGCCCATGACCGGGTCAATGACATTCGCCAAGAGCAACATGAACGGGTTTACCAAATCCGTTTCCGGATCATAGGGTCGTGAAAAGCTCTCGACGGCTTTGGCCAAAAGGTCTTCACGATCGGATGCCAGCACCTCCCAGGGCGGAAGATCCGCCAAGGTCGCTTCGAACAACCCCTGTTTGCCTCCGAAATAACGCGAAACCAGCGCCGCATCCACGCCCGCCGCCCCGGTGATGTCACGGACCGAGACATTGGAATATCCGCGCGTCCAAAAAAGTTCGCGCCCTGCCTGCAGCAGTTTTTCTTTGGTTGAGATGGGTTTTGTCATTGTCCCATTTCTAATGGTTGAAAAAATCGACGTCAACAATCGTTGACAATCTGGATCGGTGGCTCTAAGAAGTGTCAACGCTTGTTGACTTTCGTATGGAGAACCTCATGTCAAACACGGCCCTCATCACTGGCGCTTCTTCTGGCATCGGTGCGGAATTCGCGCGTTACCATGCCCGAAAAGGTGGTGACCTTGTCATCGTCGCGCGGCGCAAAGAACCGTTGCTGGCGCTGAAGAAGGAATTGGGGATCGGGGAGTTGAACCTCGGTCTGCTGAATGCGTTGCTCGGCAACCAGCAGTTCAACGACCAGTTGGGATTCAACTACGCGAACTTGGGCGTGGCGGCGAAT
>JBMSKG010000385.1:0-2199 GCA_049419625.1 Paracoccaceae bacterium
CCCCCCGAGGATATTTGGGCCGCATTGAAGGCGCTGAAGGGTCAGTTGACGAGTGTCGCCTCGGTCGCGGCGCGGAATTCAGCCTCGGTCACGCCTTCGGCCAGTTCAATCAGCTTCAATCCGCCGGGCACCACATCGAGAACGCCCAGATTGGTGATGATGCGGTTGACCACGCCCTTGCCGGTGAGCGGCAGGGTGCAGGCTTTGAGCACCTTGGATTCGCCGTGCTTGGAGGTGTGGTCCATGACGACGACAACGCGGCCAACGCCGGCCACTAGGTCCATCGCGCCGCCCATGCCCTTGACGAGCTTGCCGGGGATCATCCAGTTCGCGAGGTCACCGTTTTCGGCGACTTCCATGGCGCCGAGGATGGCCATGGCGATCTTGCCGCCGCGGATCATGGCGAAAGACTGTGCGCTGTCGAAATAGGCGGTTTGCGGCAGTTCGGTGATGGTCTGCTTGCCCGCATTGATAAGGTCAGGGTCTTCCTCGCCCTCGAAGGGGAAGGGGCCCATGCCCAGCATGCCGTTTTCCGATTGCAGCGTGACCGAGACGCCTGCGGGGATGTAATTGGCCACCAAGGTCGGGATGCCGATGCCAAGGTTCACATACCAGCCGTCCTGCAATTCCAACGCAGCCCGCGCGGCGATTTGGTTTCTGTCCCAAGCCATTACACGGCCTCCTTCTTGCGGGTGGTGCGGTTTTCGATGCGCTTTTCGTGCTGACCTTGGATCAGGCGGTGCACATAGATGCCCGGCAGGTGGATGCTGTCGGGGTCCAAGGACCCCAAGGGCACAATCTCTTCCACTTCGCAGATGCAGATCTTGCCGGAGGTGGCTGCAGGTGGGTTGAAGTTGCGCGCGGTCTTGCGGAAGACAAGGTTGCCCGAGGGATCGGCCTTCCATGCCTTGACGATGGAGATGTCGGCGACAATGCCGGTTTCAAGGATGTATTCCTTGCCGTCGAACACCTTGACGTCCTTGCCATCGGCAATGACGGTGCCTACGCCGGTGCGGGTGTAAAAGCCGCCGATCCCGGCGCCGCCTGCGCGCAGGCGTTCGGCCAGCGTGCCTTGGGGGTTGAACTCCAATTCCAGCTCGCCCGAGAGATATTGGCGCATGAATTCGGCGTTCTCGCCGACATAGGACGAGATCATTTTCTTGACCTGTTTGGTCGCCAAGAGCACACCCAGACCAAAGCCATCAACGCCCGCGTTGTTCGAGGCGATGGTGAGGTTCTTGGTGCCGGCCTTTTCAATGGCGGCGATCAGAAGCTCGGGGATGCCGCAGAGGCCAAAGCCCCCCGACGCGATGGTCATGCCGTCAAACAGCAGACCCTCAAGCGCGGCATCCGCACTTGGATAGACCTTTTTCATTGGCAAATTCCTCCAAAAGCCCGGTTGGCCGCGCGTTTTGCGGCCGCTTGGGTGATGGCGCGATCCTGAAAGATTGCGCCCGGCGCGGCTATCCGTAAGAATACGTAGAGACCTACGTAGGACGCACAGGTATGGCCGAGAGTTTCCCCGATTATGAAAAGCTGGCCTTTCGCCATGCCCCCGATGCCACGCTGGTCTTGGCGGATCGGGTCATCTTGCGGGCAAGCTTGCGGGTGGAAAGTGTGTTTGGGTGGAAACTGGCCGAGTTGGAGGGCCAATCGATCCGCAGGTTGTATCCCGGCCAGACCGATTTTGAGGTGATCGGGGCGCGGGCGCGCCGGGCAATGCGGGCGGGCGAGGTCTATCGCGACGAACGCTTTATGCGCCGCAAAGATGGGCAGGTGGTCTGGATGGAGGGGCAGGGCACCTCGTTGGACCCAGAGGATCCCTTGCGGCTGGCGGTCTGGACCTATCGGCCGATCGAGGCGGGAGCGGGCGCGGTGCCCGGCGCGCTGGAACCGCTGACGCCCACCGAAAAGAAGATCGCCCGCTATCTGGTGAACGGATTTACCAGCAAGGAAATCGCGCTGGCCTTGTCCTGCTCGCCCCGCACGGTTGAGGTGCACCGGGCCAACATGATCCGCAAGGTGGGCGTGCGCAACAGTGCCGAGATGGTCAGCCGCCTGCTGGCGGCGCCGGTGGGTGCTGCGGGCTAGGCCCGATCTGCAGGGGCTTTACCTTGGCGCGTCCTTCATTATGGTGCCCCCGCGGCCCGAGTGGTGGAATGGTAGACACAGGAGACTTAAAATCTCTAGGCCGAAAGG
>JBMSKG010000386.1:0-2193 GCA_049419625.1 Paracoccaceae bacterium
GTCACGCCCGAGCCCTTTGTCGGCAAGGAGATTGCCCGCACCGCCGCCGATGGGGCGGCGCGGCGGCGGTTGGCCAAGTTGGGGGTCAAGTTCCTGACCGAGCATTGCCTGACGCGCTGGCATGGCAATGGGGTGACGGTGAAGAACATGCTGACGGGGGAGGAGGAAACACTCGCCGCCAGTGGGCTGGTAATGGCCACGACCAACCGCAGCTTTGACCCTTGGCCCGAGGGGTTTCAGGGCAAGGCCACGCACCGGATCGGCGATTGTGCAGCACCCCGGCTGGCCGCCTATGCCTTTCACGAGGGGCGCAAGGTGGCGCTGGGGTTGTAAGCCCCGCGAGGAGGGACGGAGGAGCCCTGCTCATCGAGCGCGTTCCGGGCACTCTGCGCCAGACTTAGCCGGCCCGCGCGAAGCTGTCGCTTTGCGCCAAGGCCCAAGCCGCGCCATAGCGCGGGCTTGCGCCGGGGTTTTGCAGCAGGAGACCGGGGGCCAGCTGTTCGTACTGCTCGGCAAAGGAAATCACCTTGTCTGAGGAGGCCCGGCGCTGAAAGTGATGCGGGCGCAGATCGCCCGGATGCGAAAGCCCCGCCGCCGCCACCAGTTCTGACAGCGCGTACAGCGTGTTGTGGTGAAAGTTGCGCACCCGGTCGGCCTTGTCGGTCACGACCAGCGCGCGGCTGCGCAGCGGGTCTTGGGTGGCAACGCCGGTCGGGCAGGCGCCGGTATGGCAGGACTGGGCCTGAATACAGCCGACCGCAAACATGAACCCCCGCGCGGCATTGCACCAATCGGCCCCCAGCGCCAAGACGCGGGCCATGTCAAAGGCCGAGGTGATCTTGCCAGATGCGCCAAGCTTGACCCGATCGCGCAGACCCACCCCGATGAGGGCGTTATGGGCAAAGGACAGCCCATCGCGCAACGGCATGCCGACATGATCCATAAATTCAAGCGGGGCCGCGCCGGTGCCGCCTTCTTTGCCGTCAATCACGATGAAATCGGGGGTGATCCCGGTGTCGACCATTGCTTTGCAGATTGCCAAAAACTCCCACTCATGCCCGATGCAGAGCTTGAACCCGGTGGGTTTGCCGCCGGACAGTTCGCGCAGTTGCGCGATAAAGTGCAACAGCCCCAGCGGAGTGGAAAACGCCAAATGGCTGGCGGGCGAGACGCAATCTTGGCCCATCGGCACGCCGCGAATGGCAGCGATTTCCGCCGTGACCTTGGCCGCGGGCAAAACCCCGCCATGGCCGGGTTTGGCGCCTTGGCTGAGTTTGATCTCAATCATCTTGATCTGCGGATCGGCGGCGTTTTCAGCAAACTTTGCCGGGTCAAACCCGCCATCTGCGGCCCGGCAGCCGAAATAGCCCGAGCCGATTTCCCACACGAGATCCCCGCCATGTTCGCGGTGATAGGGCGACACGCCCCCTTCGCCGGTGTCATGGAAGAACCCGCCCGCTTTCGCGCCTTTGTTCAGTGCGCGAATGGCATTGGCTGACAGCGCCCCATAGCTCATGGCGGAGATGTTCAGAAGGCTGGCGGAATAGCTGCCGACTTGCACGCGCATCTGGTCAACGGGGAGGGGCGTGGTGGGGGCAAGGGAATGGTGGAGCCATTCGTATTGTTCTTGGTAGACATCGAACATCGTGCCGAAGGGGCGCTTGTCCAATTCCTTTTTGGCGCGCTGGTAGACGATGGCGCGTTTGTCGCGCGGGAAGGGTGCGCCGTCTTTTTCGCCCTCAAAGAAATACTGTCGCATCTCGGGCCGGACTGCTTCCAAAAGGAAGCGCAGATGCGCCGCGATGGGATAGTTGCGCAAGACCGCATGGCGGGTTTGGGTGACGTCATGCAGGCCAAGCGCCAAGAACATGGCAAAGGCGACAAAGGCGCAGGTGTAGAAAACACCCCAGTCAGGCCAGACGAGTGCCGCCGCCAAGGCAGCCAGCGCCAGAAGGGCTGACATCGTCAGCGGCAGAAAGCGGAGTTGCAACAGCAGACGCATCGGGCATCCTTTCGCCGGGTATCAGACAGCAGCAAAGTTGCAGCAAGATTAACAGAAACAAGCCCTAAAACGGGCAAGGTGCCGTGAATTCGACCCAGTCCCCGCTGCGGGGGTGGTGTAGTCGCAGCGTCTCCGCATGCAGCATCAAGCGCGGGAAATCGCGGGCGGCACCGGTGGAATAGATCGGATCC
>JBMSKG010000387.1:0-2170 GCA_049419625.1 Paracoccaceae bacterium
CACCCGGCCAATCGGACCGATGGCTATCCCTTGTCTGCCGTGGGCCAAGCCGGGTTTCACCAGACCGACACCTCGTGCCCGATTTCGACCCAGACATGGGGCGCGGCCTATGCCAGTGCGCAGACGGCCATTCATGGGGCGGACCTTGTGCATCGGGGGGAACGCGCGGTCTATGCGCTGTGTCGGCCGCCGGGGCACCATGCCTTTGGCGAGTTGGCGGGCGGGTTCTGCTATCTGAACAATTCCGCCATTGCGGCGCAGCGATTGACCGATGCGGGCCGTCGGGTGGCCATTCTGGATGTGGACCTGCACCACGGCAACGGCACGCAGGGCATTTTCTATGATCGCGCCGATGTGCTGACTGTATCAATCCATGCCCATCCCGAACGCTATTACCCGTTCTTCTGGGGCTATCCCGAAGAGCGGGGCGCAGGCGCGGGACTGGGCGCCAATATGAACCTGTGTCTTGAGCGCGGCACCGGCGATGAGGGGTTCATGGCGGCCTTGGACAAGGGCATGCAGGCGGTGGCGGATTTTGGGGCGGATACGCTGGTGCTGGCCTTGGGGCTGGATGCGTTTGAGGGCGATCCTTTTGCCGGCCTTGCGGTCACCACGCCGGGGTTTGGCCGGATTGGGCGGGCGGTGGCGGCAATGGGGGTGCCGACGCTGATCGTGCAAGAAGGCGGGTATCTCTGCCCCGAGTTGGGCCAGAACCTTGAGGCGGTGCTGCGTGGGTTTTGAGGTGGCGCGGTCCTTCCTGCGCCATGTTGACAATCCTTGGGCGCTGGCGCCTGCTGCGAGTATTGCCTCTGCGCAAAGGAAAAGGACAAGACATGATCCCGGTTTTTGACGGCCACAATGATTTCCTGTTGCGTCTTTTGGACCATCCCGAACAGCGCGAGGCGCTTTGGCTGAGCGAGGGGCGCGAGGGGCATTTGGATTTGCCGCGTATGGTGCGGGGTGGTTTTGCGGGTGGGTTTTTTGCGATCTATATCCCGTCGCCCCCCGACCATGATGCGCCCGACTATATGGCGGCAATGGAAAACCCGCCCTTTGCGTTGCCTTTGCCGGGGCTGATTGCGCATGAGGTCGCCCAGCCCATGGCGCTGGCCAAGGCGGGCCATCTGATGTGGATGGAGCGCGCCTCGAACGGGCGGTTCAAGGTCTGCACCACGGTGGCAGAGCTGCGTGACTGTCTGGCCAAGGGCGTGATCTCGGGCATCCTGCATATGGAGGGGGCCGAGGCGATTGATCCGGATCTGGACGCGCTGCATGTGTTTCATGGCATGGGGTTGCGGTCGATTGGGCCGGTCTGGTCGCGGCCCACGGTTTTTGGCCATGGCGTGCCCTTTGCCTTTCCGGGCAGCCCGGACACCGGGCCGGGGCTGACGGAGGCGGGCAAGCGGTTGGTCACCGAATGCAACCGGCTGCGGATCATGCTGGACATGAGCCATCTGAATGAGGCGGGGTTTTGGGATGTGGCGGGGCTGTCGGATGCGCCTTTGGTCGCCACCCATTCGAACGCCCATGCCGTCACCCCATCCACCCGCAACCTGACCGACCGGCAATTGGCGGCGATCCGCGACAGTGGCGGGATGGTGGGGTTGAACTATGCCACCTCGTTCCTGCGCCGTGATGGGCGGCAATCGCCTGATATGGGCTGGGAAGATGTGCTGGCCCATATGGACCATCTTCTGTCGATCTTGGGAGAGGATCACGTCGGGCTTGGGTCTGATTTTGACGGCGCGACTGTGCCGAAGGGGATTGGTGATGTCGTCGGTCAGCAGGCGCTGTTGGAGGCGTTCCGCGCGCATGGCTATGGCGAGGCGCTTTTGCGCAAGATTGCGCATGAGAACTGGTTTCGGGTGCTCGAGCGGACTTGGGGTGCCTGAGGGAGCCCCGAGGGGGAATCTGCGCAAGAGGGAAAGGGTGAGAGGCTGGACAACGACCCAAGTGGGGCTCGTTACGGCTGCTTCCTTCCGGACCTGACCGGGTTGGCGAGGCACCTGCCCGCGCCAACCTCTCAAGGCCGGATATAGGTGGCTTTGCCAGGCGGTGCAAGGGGGGGCGCGGCGGCGGAAACCGCGGGATGGGTCATTCGCGCCGGGGCAAGGTCGCCTTTCAACAAGCCTTGGCGGCGCGATCTGCCTATCTGGCGGGCAGAAAGAGG
>JBMSKG010000388.1:0-2156 GCA_049419625.1 Paracoccaceae bacterium
CAACCAGCCCGACAACCTGAGTTTGGGGTTCGGCCATGACATTCCTCCGCAAGCGTTTATATGTGCATATGACCGCAACATAGGGCCGGGCACAAATGGCAAAAGCCGAAGATGCACAATTCATCGTGAAACCCTCCGCCGATGGGCTGATGTCGGCGGTGTCGGGCGTGGCCAAGAAGGGGCCAACGCCGGTGCATCTGTGGAACCCCGCCTTTTGCGGCGACATCGACATGCGCATCGCGCGGGATGGGACCTGGTTCTACCAAGGCACCCCGATTGGGCGCGCACCGATGGTGAAACTCTTCTCAACGATCCTTAAACTGGAAGAGGGCAAGTATTACCTCGTCACCCCGGTGGAAAAGGTCGGCATCGTGGTTGAAGATGCGCCACTGCATGCGGTGGATTTTGAGGTAGAGGGCGCTGGCAAAGACCAGAAACTGACGTTCTTCACCAAGACCGAAGATGAGGTTCTGGCCGGCCCGGACAACCCGATTCGGGTCGAGCGCGACGCGACAACGGGCGAACCGTCGCCCTATGTCCACGTGCGCCGCGGGCTCTGGGCGCGCATCGACCGCAAATCCTTTTACCGTCTGATTGATCTGGGCACCCATGAAATGGTTGACGGGCAGGGCTGGTTTGGCCTCTGGTCCAGTGGCCGATTCTTCCCTGTCATCCCCTCTGTGGATTTGTATTGAATGCCCCGTTTTGCCGCCAACCTGACCATGCTCTTTAGCGAAGTGCCGATGTTGGACCGGCCAGGGCTGGCGGCACAGGCCGGGTTTGACGGGGTCGAGGTGCTGTTTCCCTATGATCATGCGGTGACCGATTGGCAGACGGCTCTGGCCGGGCTGCCCTTGGCGCTGGTCAATACCCCGCCGGGGGATTGGGTGTCGGGAGACCGCGGCTTTGCGGCCGTGCCGGGGCAAGAAGCACAGTTTCGCGACAGCTTTCTGCGCGGTGCCGATCTGGCCAACCGGCTGGGCGCGGCACGGCTGCATGTCATGGCCGGCGTGGCCAAAGGGCCGCAGGCCGAACAGGTGTTCGTTGAAAACCTCGCCTGGGCAGCAGCACAGGTGCCGGATCAGAGGCTGGTGATCGAACCTCTGAACCCCGATGACATGCCGGGGTATTTCCTGAACGATTTCGATCAGGCCGCGCGCATTCTGGATGATCTGGGCTTGGCACAGGTCGGTCTGCAGTTCGACCTGTGGCACGCCGCCCGGATCGAAGGCCACGCCCAAACGGTCTGGAACCACCACAAGGCGCAGGTCTCCCATATCCAGATCGCCGGCTTTCCCAGCCGTAACGAGCCGGGCGGTGGTGGGTTCGATTTGACCGGCCTTTGCACCGAAGTGGATGCCATGGGCTATGACGGCTGGATCGCCGCCGAATACCGCCCCGCCCGCGCCACGGTGCATGGGCTGGCCTGGCTGCAGGCGCTGAAAGCCCGCGCGCAGCCCATCGGCGCCTGATCGCCCCGCTTTGCCCTGCGCGCTGACGTGATCTTGGCATTCATCTTGGCCTAAATACCCCCGCCGGAGGCATCCTGCGCTAGCCAAAGGAGCCTCCGGCGGGGGTATTTGGACCAAGATGAAAGACCGGTTGTGCTCTTGTCTGGGTCGGTCTGGCGGGGTTAGAATGGGGACAATCCAGATCAGAGGTTAAAGACATGTCAATCCGCGCACCCGAGACCCAGACCGTCACCACTTGGAAAGTGGCCTGTGATGGGGGTGAGGGAGCCTTGGGGCATCCGCGCGTTTGGCTGACCATTCCGGCTGACAGCGGCTTTGTCGAATGTGGCTATTGTGACAAGCGGTTCGTCATCGACCGTGACCACGCCCATGACGACCACTAGCCCGGCACGCTTGGGCATCCGGGGCTGAGAGGGGCCCATCTGGTCTGCCGATTTCCGAATGACCAAGGGGGCATGGCCCCGCCAAAGACATCAGGAACAGGGGCGGATCATGGCATTCGGCAAGGGCAATCATCTGCATCTGATCGATGGGTCGGCCTTTATCTTTCGCGCCTATCACGCGCTGCCGCCGCTGACGCGCAAATCCGACGGCATGCCGGTGGGCGCGGTGGCGGGGTTTTGCAACCTGCTCTGGGGCGAGTTGACCCATGCCCGCAAAGAGGCGCCCACCCATATCGCGGTG
>JBMSKG010000389.1:0-2122 GCA_049419625.1 Paracoccaceae bacterium
CTTGGGGGCGTCGAGCGTGACCTCAAGGATCGCGCCCTCGCGGCGGGTCTTGATCGGGCCTTCGGTTCTCATTTCCATAGCCATGGTCATTCCTTCCGGATCAGGGCATCCACCGCAACAGCACCCTTGGCGCGCACGAGGATCGGGTTGATTTCGATTTCTTCAAAGGTTTGATCGGCCAGCATCCGCTGCCCCAAGGCCACAGCAATCTGGGCCACAGCGGCCATGTCAGCCTTGGGCCGCCCGCGATAGCCGTCCAAAAGTGGCCAGAGCCTGAGGCCACGCATCGCATCGAGCACTTGGCTTTCGGTCGCTGGCAGAACCAGCGTTATGGTATCGGCCAGCACCTCGGCCGTGACACCGCCCATGCCAAGGGTCAGTGTGACGCCGTAAACCGGGTCGCGTTGGAGGCCGAGAAGGATCTCGGCCACGGCCCCAGTGACCATTTCTTCCACCAGATAGCCGGTCGCGCCGGGCATCTCGGCCTGACCTTGCAAGCTGGTCACCCCAAGCCGCACCGCACCCGACTCGGTCTTATGGGCAAAGCCCAGACCCTTGAGCGCGAAGGGAGGGGTCAGGCCAGCCGTGGTCAGGTCGGCCAAGCGCGCCGCTGTTCTGGATTGCGGCACCATAACCCCGGCTTCGGCCAAGAGCGCCTTGCCCTCAGCCTCGCTCAACATGCGGGTTTCGCGCGGCAAAAGGGCCTTGGCCGGGCGCCAGCCCGGAACACCTGCGGGGGTTTGCGCGGCCTTAATCGCGGCCAGCGCGGTTTCGAGTCCAAGCAGAGCGCAGACCCCTTCCTTCATCATCGCATCAACCCGGGCCTCGCCGAAATTCTCGGCGATCAAAGCGACGGGCAGGGCGATTTTGCCGGTGGCCTTTTGCGCGGCCACGATCGCATCAAAGGCCGGCTGGTAGCCCGAGGGGTCACAGCGGTCGGCGCGCGGGCTGTCGATGATGTAAATGCCCGCGTCGTAAGCCTCGAGCATGGCACTAAAAACCTCGGTGGTTTTCGGCCCGTCGCCCCAGATGAACGTGTGGTAATCCAAGGGGTTGGAGATCGTGGGAATCTCGCCCAAGACGGCGAACAGCCGATCATGCGTTTCCTGCGGAACCGGAGGGAAGTCGATGCCGTAAGGTGCTGCCAGATCAGCCACTAACCCGGCCTCGCCGCCCGAACAGGACAGCGAGCAAATACGCGTGCCAATTTGGGGACCGTGGACATGGAAGAGCTTCAAGGTTTCGACCAGTTCGGAGGGCGTGTTGACCTCGGCCACCCCGATCTGACGCAGGAAGGCGGAGGAGGCAGCCCCGCCGCCCGCAAGGCTGGCGGTGTGGCTGGCGGCGGCGCTGCGCGACAGTTCGGTTTTGCCCGATTTGATCGCCACCACGCCCTTGCCGGCTTTCCGCGCCTTTTCAGCGAGATCGGCAAAAGCAGGCGCGTCGTCGATACCTTCGATGTATAGGCCCAAGGCGGTAACGCGTGGGTCGTCCAACAGCGCGCCGGCCAGATCGGCCAGGCCCACCACGGCGGCATTGCCGAGACAGGCGACATAAGCGACCGGCAGACCACGCTGCTGCATGCCAAGATTGATGACGATGTTCGACGACTGGCTGACCAGCGCCACGCCCTTTTCCACCGGGATCCCGCCGTGCTGGTCGGGCCAAAGGAGCGCGCCATCAAGGTAGTTGATGACCCCATAGCAGTTCGGCCCCAGAATGGGCATGTCACCCGCCGCGCCGATCAGCTTTTGCTGCAACTCCGGCTCGCCCGCCTCGGTCCAGCCAGAGGCAAAGCAGATCGCCCCACCGGCACCCATGGCAGACAGTTCACCCACCACGTCGATGGTGGCAAAGCGGTTGACGCCGATAAAGGTGGCATCGGGCGGCTCTGGCAGATCGGAAAGCGAGGGATAGGCCTTCAGCCCACCAATCTCAGATTTTGTCGGATGCACGGGCCAAACCGGGCCTTTGAAGCCCATCTTTTGGCATTGTTCGATGACATTCAGCGCCCAACCTGCGCCAAGAACGGCGATCGATTTGGGGCGAAGGAGGCGGTCGAGGCTCTTCATGGCCGACCTCCGTGCACTTGGCCAGCCGGGGGGGGGGGGGGGGGGGGGGG
>JBMSKG010000390.1:0-2085 GCA_049419625.1 Paracoccaceae bacterium
GCAGAGCTGGTCAGGAAATATGGCACCGAAGGGTTCCTAGCCCGCAAAGCAGCCGTGCTGAATCACAGCCATGTCTACATTCGCCAAGCGCTCGCGCCTTATCAGGGCAGGTCGGCGCGGGCTGAAATCCTGATCGAGGATGATGCCGCCAGCGCCGAACCCATGCGCTTGGCGGTCGAGGTGACAATTGGCGACGGCACGCTGAAAGCTGATTTCACCGGAACCGAGGCGCAGCGGGCAAATGGGCTCAACTGCCCCGTCGCCTCGACGATCTCGATGGCGCATTACGCGGTGCAGGCGGTTTTTGCCCCCGATCAGTTGCTGAATGACGGGTTCAACCGGGCGATCGCGCTTGTCTTGCCCAAGGACAGCCTCATCAACCCGCGCGCACCGGCGGCGGTGTCTTGCCGCCATTTGACCGAGCAGGCGGTCGCCGATGTGGTGCTTAAGGCGCTGGCCCAGATTGCGCCGGACCTTTCCACAGCGGGAAGCCAGATTTCCTTTCCCACCTTCGGCATTGGTGGTTTTGACCAGCGCCGCCCGGGCGAGCCGCGCTATTTCGTGACTGGCGACATCTTGGGTGGCGGTATGGGGGCAGGGCGCGGGCGGGCAGGTGCCAGCGGTGTCGATTGCCACGGCTCGAACTGCGCGCTGATCTCGGGCGAGATCATGGAGATGACGGGCCCGGTGCGTGTGGTCGGCACCCGGCTTGTGCCGGGGTCAGGTGGGGCCGGTGCGGCGCCGGGCGGATTGGCCATTGAGCGGGTGTACGAGGTCTTGACCGATGGGCTGACCGTATCTGGCTATCTGCAGCAAACCCGGCCAGAGACCGTGCCTTGGGGTGTTGACGGCGGCGGCGCGGGCGCGCCGGCGGCAGTTTGGATCGAACGCGCGGGCGGAGGGTCGGAACCATTGGTCAGCAAGTTCATCGGTGTCTCCATGAACCGGGGGGACCGGCTTTTCCTGCGCTCTGCCGGTGGTGCGGGCTGGGGGCACGCCACGCTTGATGCCTGATGCCCGAGTGGCGGTTGGACAGGCGGGGTCTGACCATCACTGCCGCTGCAGGCGCTGAGACATAGGGTGAGGGCTGTGCCCTCTAGCCTTGGACTTCATGTAACGCGCATAAAGCAAAGGACATGCTGGCCAAGCCTGCCCAGATGGTCTTTGCCGCGCGCGAAACATCGACATCAGTCATGTTGCGACACACCCTTTGTCCACTTTTTGCGACGCAAACTCGGCGTGATCGGGCGGGTGTCTAGCATCTCAGGCTTGCGCTGCGGCCTGCGCTGGGCAAACCATACTCCAATGCCAAGGAGGTGAGCCATGCCATCCAGAGAGCTGTTTCTTGGGGTCGACGCCGGATCTTCGGTCTGCAAGGCCGCGCTGTTTGACCGTGAGGGGCGTCTTGTCAGCGTCGCGGCTGAACCGACGCCGCTGATGCGCTCCAATGCGCGGGTCGAGGCTGATCCCGACATGGCATGGTCTGCGGCGGTCAGCGTGCTGCGGCAGATGGTTGCGGCGGCGGCGGGCGAGGGGCAGATCGTGGCCATGGGTCTGGCCGGAGCGATGGTCGGGGCTTGGGTGGTTGATGCCAAGGGCCAGACGCTGCGCGCTGGGATCAATTGGGAGGACAGCCGCGCCAATGGCCTGATTGACGAAATGAAGCGGCAAAATCCTGCGGTTTTGGACAACATCTTCGCGTGTTCTGGCTCGGCGCTTCAGCAGGGGTGTACCCTGCCGGTGATGGCGGCGCTTTTGCGTGAAGAGCCTGACCTTATGGCGCGGGCGCATGCGGTTCTGGGCTATAAGGACTGGCTTCGCCTGCGCCTGACGGGCGTAGCGGCCACCGATGTGAGCGAAGCAGCCGTCGCGCCGGGTGATGCGCGCGCGCAGGCGCGCAGCCCTGCAATGATTGACCTCTTTGGCCTGTCATCGCATCGCGCCCTTTTCCCGCCGATGCTGGCCTCTGCCGCCTTGGCTGGCCATGTGACAGCCGCAGTTGCAGCAGAAACGGGACTGCCCGTAGGCTTGCTGGCCTGCCCCGATCGAGTGGTCCGATTTCAGTCTTAGTGCATAACGGGTCTT
>JBMSKG010000391.1:0-2084 GCA_049419625.1 Paracoccaceae bacterium
AGCTGGTGTCATGCTCCTCATCGACCACGATCAGCCCCAGATCGCGGAAGGGCAGAAACAGGGCCGATCGCGCCCCCACCACAAACTGCGCAGCCCCTTGGCCCACCATCTTCCACAACCGGCGCCGCTCGGTCATCGTCACGCCCGAATGCCATTCCGCAGGCCGCGCCCCGAACCGCGCCTCCACCCGGGCCAGAAAATCCGCCGTCAGCGCGATTTCGGGCAACAGAACCAGCGCCTGCTGCCCGTGCCGCAAACATTCCGCGACCGCCTCAAGGTAAACCTCGGTCTTACCCGACCCGGTCACCCCCTTCAAAAGCGTCGCCGCAAACCCCCCACCGATCTGCGCCACCAGCGCATCCGCCGCAGGCACCTGATCGCCCATCAGATGGCTCGCAGGCTTGGCCACCAAGGGCGGATAGGGCAGATCGCGCGGCGTGTCCTCCTCGGCAATCACGCCAAGCTTCACCAGCCCCTTGACGACGGAAGGCCCGCACCCTGCCTCCTCCGCCAATTCCCCCAAGGTCACCGGAGAATTGCCAAACCGCCTGAGCGCCTCCACCACCCGAAACCGCGCCTCGGTCATCTGGTTGGGCACCGGGCCTGCAAGCCGGTAAACCTTGCGCATCGACACCGCATCGCCCAACCCCGGCGCGCGGGTGGCCAGGCGCAACATCGCGGCCAAAGGCGTCAGCGTGTAATCTGCGGCGCGGGTCAGAAAGCTGCGCAACTCGGCCCGCATCGGGGCGGCATCCAAGACGCGGCCCACAGGACGAATACGCGCAGGGTCAAACTTGCCCTCGCCCGGCCCCCAAACCACACCCAATACCCGGCGTGGCCCCAAAGGCACCTCGACAAAATCGCCGTCGCCACAGCCGCCCTCGGGGGATTTATAGTCCAAGACGCGGCCCAAGGGCTCTGTCGTCAGAACCCCCACCAACTCGCCCGCCTGATAAACCCGATCCGCCACGCTGCCGCCCTTTGCCTTGGCCACCTACTTGGGGTAAACCCCCCGCAACGCCATCACAACCCATTCAAAGGACCGCTCTCATGAAATTCTTTGTCGATACCGCCGATGTCGATGCCATCCGCGAATTGCATGCCCTTGGCATGGTCGACGGGGTCACCACGAACCCTTCGTTGATCCTGAAATCGGGCCGCGACATCATCGAAGTCACAAAGGAAATCTGCTCCTTCGTCGAAGGCCCGGTCTCGGCCGAAGTGGTGGCGCTCACCGCCGACGAGATGATCGCCGAAGGCCGCAAACTCGCCGCCATCGCCCCCAATATCGCCGTCAAGGTGCCGCTGACCTGGGACGGCCTGAAAACCTGCAAGGTGCTGTCCAGCGAAGGCTTCATGGTCAACGTGACGCTCTGCTTCTCGGCCAATCAGGCGCTGGTGGCGGCCAAGGCCGGCGCGACCTTCATCTCGCCCTTCATCGGGCGTCTCGATGACATCAACCTCGACGGGCTCGAGCTGATCTCCGACATCCGCCAGATCTATGACAATTACGGCTTCGACACCCAGATCCTCGCCGCCTCGATCCGCACCGCCAACCACGTCACCCAATGCGCGCTGATCGGCGCCGATGTGATGACCGCACCGCCGTCGGTCATCAAAGGGCTGGCCAGCCATGTGCTGACCGACAAGGGGCTGGAGCAGTTCATGAAAGACTGGGCCAAGACCGGTCAGAAAATCCTGTAACGGCACCGCAACATCCAAGGTCGGATGCCTCCGGCGGGGGTATTTGGGCCAAGCTGAAACCCTTTCATCTTGGTCTGAAATACCCCCCGCGGAGCGTCCGCGCGCTGTCAAAGCCGTGCCGCTGTGGCGCAAAGACACTAGAGCGGCGGGCGCGCTTCGTGTAAGAAGGTTGCAAAATGTAAAGCCGCCCGTGAAGCGGCGCCTTTGAGGCTGGGACGGATGATGGATCAGGACATGCGGGACCGCATTTTGGCGGAGCCCGAGACGCTTCTGGAAGACCGCGATGTGATGAACGCGCTGATCGGCGCGAATGAGCGTCTGATGGGCGGCAATGTCGTCGATCTGCGCGGCATCGCGATGGAGCGGCTGGAGAACCGGCT
>JBMSKG010000392.1:0-2084 GCA_049419625.1 Paracoccaceae bacterium
CCAGCTTGTGGGCCACTCCGCCGGTGACTGCGGCCACGGCCTGATCGCCAATGGCCCCGGTAAAGGCGTTGGAATTGCCCGAATTCACGATGATCGCGGCGCCCGCGCCTTCGGGAACCTTCGTGGCCAGTTTGGTCTGGCAATCGCGCACGCAGCCTGAACGGGTGGTGGAGCGGGTGAAGACCCCGGCAATGGCGGTGCCGGGGGCAAGCCGGACCAGCATCACATCCTTGCGGTTTTGATACTTGATGCCCGCGCCGATGGCGGCAAACTCGGCCCCCTTGATTACGGGAAGGGTGGGAAAGCTGGCCGGTGCAAGCGGCGAGACGGGCTTGGCCGGTTTGGTTGCCTTGCCCGGTGTTGCAGCCGGATCGGCCGCCCCCCGCAGCGCTTTCAGTTCCTTCTTCAGCGCCTTTGCCTTGGCCTTCCAGGCTTTCTTTCCCATGATCTACCCCCCCCAATCCTGTGCTTACTTGTCCACCAAGGAAAGATCGCCCAGCAGCGCAGGGTCAATCCCTTCGCCGGGCTTTTCCACCTTGGCCGCATCGGTCACCTCGGTGACATGGGCCTCGATGGCCTGCTGTTCAATCTCGGCCGCCAATTCGTCGCGGATATCGTCCAGCGTGGGCTGTGCGGCGATGCGGGTTTCCTTCACAAGGATCAGGTGAAAGCCGAAATCGGACTGCACCGGACCCGCGACCTTGCCCACCTCGGCGGCCACCACGGCCTCTTCAAAGGGCTTGACCATCATGCCCAGACCGAACCAGCCCAGATCGCCGCCCGCAGCCCCCGATCCGGTGTCGGTGGAATGGGTCTTGGCCAGTTCGGCAAAATCGGCCCCGGCTTCGAGTTCGGCCAAAAGCTCTTTGGCCTTGGCCTCATCGGCTACGAGGATATGGGCGGCATTATACTCGGTCTGCGGAGCGGCATCCTTGAAGCGCGCCTCATAGGCGGCCTGCAGCGCCTCATCTGTCACCGCGCTTAGCACCACCGCCTCAAGCGCGCGGGCCGAGACATAGCCGCGCTTGTCATTTTCCAGTCGCAGCGTGTCGCTGCGGGTCAGCTTGCCCTCCATCGACTGTTCCAGCGCGGTCTGCTGGACAAGCTGGTCAAGGATGCCCTTGAAAAGCACATCCGCCGGCAGCGCCTTGTACTGTTCGGGCAGCGCATCGCGGGCCACGATCATGTGGCCCAGCGTGATGGCCGTGCCGTTCACCGTGGCGACAACCGTATCGGCGGTCGGGGCCTCCTCGGCCCAGACCGGCAGGGCAAGCGTGGCGGCAAGGGCCGCTCCTGCCAGAAACCGCATCGCTTTTGCCATCTCACTTACTCCTGATCGTGCCGCGCACCCGCGCGACGTTGACTATCCCGGTCCTTCCCCTTACATCGCACGGGTCGCGTGCGACAGGGCCGCCCGGCCTTGACTGTCCTTCTAGGGAAGGCCGCAGGGGCGGGCAAGGCCAGAGCCTCACACGATCCGCGGAAACAATGACCAGTCGGAGATAACATGCTCGGTTTTGGGGCTCTTACGCGCAAGATTTTCGGGACGCCGAATGATCGCAAGGTAAAATCGGTGCGCCCTTTGGTGGCGAAGATCAACGCACTCGAGGCCGAATTTGCCGCCCTCTCGGATGAGGGGATCATCGAAAAGACCCGCGAGTTCCAGCGGCGCGTGCAAGAGGGAGGCGAGTCGCTGGACGCGATCCTGCCCGAAGCCTTTGCCAACTGCCGCGAGGCCGCCAAGCGTGCCTTGGGCCTGCGCGCCTTTGATGTGCAGCTGAAGGGCGGGATTTTCCTGCATCAGGGCAACATCGCCGAAATGCGCACAGGGGAAGGCAAGACGCTGGTGGCGACGTTTCCGGCCTATCTGAATGCGCTGACCGGCAAGGGTGTGCATGTGGTGACGGTGAACGATTATCTTGCCAAACGTGACGCGGATTGGATGGGCAAGGTTTACGGCCAATTGGGCCTGACGACCGGGGTGGTTTACCCCTATCAGGGCGACGCCGAAAAGCGCGCCGCCTACCGTGCCGACATCACCTATGCCACCAACAACGAGTTGGGCTTTGACTATCTGCGCGACA
>JBMSKG010000393.1:0-2078 GCA_049419625.1 Paracoccaceae bacterium
AGCATCTCGCCGCGCCGCGCGCCCACCGCAGGCCGGGCGGCGGATGCCGAACAGTTGGACGCCGCCGAATGGGCGGCCTTCCGCGACCGCATCGCGCAGGTGGCCAAGCTCGGGGCCGAGGAATACGGCCTGACCGTCGGCATCCACGCCCATGCCGCAGGCTTCATCGACTTTGAGCCGGAGCTGGAGCGCCTCTTGGACGAGGTGGACGAAAAGATCCTGAAAATCTGCTTCGACACCGGCCACCATTCCTATGCCGGATTTGACCCCGTGGCCTTCATGCGCCGCCATATCGGGCGGATTTCCTACATGCATTTCAAGGACATCGACCCGGTTGTTAAAGCGGATGCCATCGCCAAATCCACCGGCTTTTATGATGCCTGCGGGCAGGGGATTTTCTGCAACCTTGGCAAGGGTGATGTGGATTTCCCCGCCGTGCGGCAAATCCTTTTGGACGCCGGGTTCGAAGGCTGGTGCACGGTGGAACAAGACTGCGACCCCACGCTGGACGTCAGCCCCATCGACGACGCGCGCAAGAACCGCGAATATCTTTCCTCCATCGGATTTTAAGGGGCAGGCATCATGGCACAACTGAACTGGGGCATGATCGGCGGCGGTGAGGGCAGCCAAATCGGCCCGGCCCACCGCTTGGGCGCGCTCGCCGACGGGCATTTCAAACTGGCCGCAGGGGCGCTGGACCATCGGCCCGATGTGGGGCGCGACTATGCCCAGCGTCTGGGCGTGGCGGCTGACCGCGCTTATGGCGACTGGCAGGACATGCTGGCGGGCGAACGGAACCGGCCGGACCGCTGCGATCTCGTCACCGTGGCCACCCCGAACGCGACCCATTTTGAAATCACCAAGGCCTTCCTTGAGGCCGGATTCAATGTGCTTTGCGAAAAGCCAATGACGGTGACGGTGGAAGAGGGCGAAGAGATCACCCGCATCGCCGCCAAGACCGGCAAGATCTGCGCGGTGAACTACTGCTATTCCGCCTATCCGATGGTGCGCCAAGCCCGCGCGATGGTGCGCAATGGGGACATCGGAAAAGTCCGGCTGGTGGTCACCAACTTCAGCCACGGCCACCACGGCGATGCGACCGATGCCGACAATCCGCGCGTGCGCTGGCGCTATGACCCGGCGATGGCGGGCGTGTCGGGGCAGTTTGCCGATTGCGGCATCCATGCGCTGCATATGGCCAGCTTTATCTGTGACGATCAGGTGGAAAAGCTCTCGGCAGACTTTGCCTCCACCATCTCCAGCCGGGTTCTGGAAGATGACGCGATGGTCAACTTCCGCATGTCCAAGGGCACAGTGGGGCGGCTTTGGACGTCCTCCGTCGCCATTGGGCGGCAGCATGGGTTTGACATTCAGGTCTTTGGTGAAACCGGCGGCTTCCGCTGGGCGTCGGAACAACCGAACCAGCTGATCTACACCCCCGTCGGCGGGCGCACCCAGACCATGGAAAAGGGCGAGGGCGGGCTTTACGAGGATGCCAAGCGCTTATCCCGCGTGGCGATTGCCCATCCCGAAGGCTTCCCTTTGGCCGTGGCCAACATCTACTGCGATCTGGCCGATGCAATCCGGGGCACGGCCCGCGATGGATTGCCCACGGCGGCAGATGGCACGCGGTCGATGGCGGCGGTGCATACGGCGGTGGCCTCGGCACGCGCAGGCGGTCAGTGGATGGACGCCCGCCCGCCGATGTTCCGCTAAAGCGCCCGCAAGGTCCGCCGTTCAATCACCCGGCAGGGGAACAGGCGGACCTCCGGGGGCCGATCAGGCTTTTCGATGATGGATACCACCAGATCAATCGCCGCCTCGATGATCTGGGCGACGGGCTGATGAATGGTCGTCAGCCCGATCAACTGCCAGCGCGCCATTTCCATATCGTTCAACCCGATCAGACCAATATCGCCGGGCACCGACAGCCCGGCCTCTTCAATCGCGCTCAGCGCGCCGACAGCCAAAAGATCGTCACCGCAGAAATAGGCCTCGGCCGGGGTGTCCGCCAGTAACCGCTGCATCTCTGCGCGGCCCGCATCAAAGCTGTAATCTGTCGCATAGGATGTGGTGAC
>JBMSKG010000394.1:0-2045 GCA_049419625.1 Paracoccaceae bacterium
AAGCAAATCAATGGGTCCTGACCCTACCCAATCGAAAAAATTGCGAAAATCTACATCGTGCTGTGCATAAGATATCGTGAAAAATCAAGGATTTAAGTGGTGCCCAGAGCCGGAATCGAACCAGCGACACGCGGATTTTCAATCCGCTGCTCTACCAACTGAGCTATCTGGGCACTGTGCAAGGCATGGCCTTGGTTGGTGGGCGGGTGATAGTGCAGCGGGCTTGCGCTGTCCAGAGGGTTTAGGCAGATTTTCGCGGCTTTTCCGCTTATTGCGGGCGGGCTGGGGGCTCGGCCGGAGCGGTGGGGTTTTCGTCGTCGATCGCCTCGGCGGGAATGGCGTAGTCGCCGCGCAACCAATGCGCCAGATCGACATCGGCGCAGCGGCGCGAGCAGAAGGGGCGATACTTCGCGTCGGGTTCGCGGGCGCAGATCGGGCAGCTCATGCCAAAAGCTCGGCCAATGCCAGCCGGTCGCGGCGGCGGGTGAATTCGTAAAGGCCGAGCGTCGTCCAACCGGCCAATGTCACATCGGGGCCATCGCCTTTGAAGGCGGCGCGGATCACCTGTTCCAAAATGGCGCGGTCTTTCTTGGGTTGGGGGGCGAAGTCGACCACCACTTGGCCGCCAAGTCCGCGCAGGCGCAATTGGCGCGGCAGGTCGCGGGCGGCGGCGATATTGGCCTTGAGCGATGCGGCGGGCGAGGTATCCGGCCCGGTGTTCACATCCACCGCCACCAAGGCGCGGGTGGGTTCGATCATCATGTGCCCGCCACCCGTCAATTCCACGCGGGCAGAAAGAAGCGCGTCCAAAGCCTCCAGCACGCCAAAGGCGGCAAAGCTGCCGGCGCGGTCCTCGACCATGTCCGGAGCAGGGTGGCCCCAATCGCGCCAAGCGGTTTCATGCGCCGAAGGGCCGTCCAAGAGAAGTTCCGGCCCGCCTTCCAGATCACCCAGCATCGCCGTGGCAAGGTCGCGCATCGCGGCGATGTCGTCGGCGACCTCATCCTCATCAGCCTCCGCCGATGTGGATCGCAGGATCAGCCCCAAACGCGGATCGGCCCCGGCCATGACCTCTTCGGCCAAGGCGGTGAGATCGGCGCGCACTTCCTCATCGCGGATCGCGCGGCTGACGTTCAACCCCGGCGCATCGGGCGTGATGATGGCATGGCGCGATTTGAACAAGAGCCGCGCGGTGACCGGCGTCGCCTTGCCCGGTTCTGTCGGCCCCGTCCCCTGCACAAGCATGCGCTGGCCGGGGCTGATACCCGAGATTTGCCGCAAAAATCCTGAGGCCCCGCCGGGCAGTTTCACGAAAATCCCGCCTTGCCCCTTCATCGGGCGGTCGGCAATGGCACGGTAGATGGCGCCAGGAAGGATCTGATCGCCCTCGGGGTCAATCGCCAGATCCTCCAGCACCCCATCCACCACCAGCGCGGCGGCGGGGCGGCCCTTGATCTCATCCAGCAGAACCACGCGGCCTTTGGTCATGTGACGCTCCAGACCGGATACCCGGCGGCTTGAAGAAGGGCGGCGGTTTCGGCCAAAGGCAGGCCGACGATGCCGGTGAAAGACCCCGAAATCCACGGGATAAAGGCCCCAGCCGCGCCTTGGATGGCATAGCCGCCCGCCTTGCCCTGCCATTCGCCGCTGGCAAGATAGGCGTTCAACTCCACATCCGACAGCCGCTTCATCTTGACCGCCGACACGCTTTCCCGCGTCCAGACCCGGTCGCCACGCCGCACGGCCACCGCCGTAATCACCTCATGCCGCCGCCCGCCCAGCATGGTCAGAAACGCCGCCGCCTCACCCGCATCGCGGGGCTTTCCCAGAATACGGCGGCCAAGCGCCACAGTAGTATCGGCGCAGAGCACGATATCCTCGGGCCCCGCTTGCACGGCGGCGGCCTTTTCCCGCGCCAATTTGGCCTGCTCGGCCTTCTTAGCAGCTAATTCCTCAGCTGAAAGCTTGCTTTCTTTCTCTTTTTCGGCCGGTTTTTCTTCTTTTTTCTCTGTTTTAGGCTCACCCATTACATACTTAACGGCTTT
>JBMSKG010000395.1:0-2042 GCA_049419625.1 Paracoccaceae bacterium
TCGCGGCGACCATCGGTCTGGTGCAGAATGACATCAAGCGCGTGATCGCCTATTCTACCATGTCGCAGCTGGGTTACATGTTCGTGGCCGCAGGGCTTGGGGCCTATCCGGTGGCGATGTTCCACCTCTTCACCCACGCCTTCTTCAAGGCCATGCTGTTTCTTGGTGCAGGTTCTGTCATCCACGCGACCCACCACGAGCAAGACATGCGCAACTATGGTGGCTTGCGGAAGAAAATCCCGCTGACCTTCTGGGCGATGTTGATTGGCACTTTGGCGATCACCGGTGTGGGTATCCCGCTGACCTATTATGGCTTTGCTGGGTTCCAGTCCAAGGATGCGGTGATCGAGGTGGCCTATGTCGGCAGTTCCCCGGCCTTTTGGCTGTTGGTGGTCGCGGCCTGCTTCACCAGCTTCTACAGCTGGCGCCTGATGTTCATGACCTTTTTCGGCACCAGCCGCGCCAAGGCGCATGACGATCACGGGCATGACAGCCATGGGCATGGACACCATGAGCCGCATGAAAGCCCGGTGATCATGCTGATCCCCTTGGGCGTTCTGGCCTTGGGTGCGATGTTCTCGGGCATGGTTTGGTACAAGGTCTACTTTGGCGATGAGGTCAAAGTGCGCGATTGGTTCGGGATGGAAGCCGCCGCCCATGGCGAGGCGCATGGCGAGGCTGCCGCTGAAGATCACTCCACCACCACTGAAGCTCCGGCCGAGGGTGAGGCGAGCGCCGAGGTCGCCGCCGAGGCGGATGCCGGCCATGGCGATGCCGCACATGCGGCTGGCACGGTGCCGAAGGGTGCGCTGGTCATGCTGCCCTTCACGGCGGATGAACAGGCGCTGGTCGATGCGCGTCTTGACCCGAAAAAGATGGAAACCGCCGAACATGCGCCCACCACCATCATCAACGCCGCCCATCTGGTGCCGGCTTGGGTCAAGGTGTCGCCGTTTATCGCGATGCTGATCGGCCTTTTCACGGCGTGGCTCTTCTACATCAAGAACCCCAGCCTACCCGTGCGACTGGCCGCCCAACAGCGCCCGCTGTACCTCTTCCTTCTCAACAAGTGGTACTTCGACGAGCTTTATGACTGGGTCTTCGTCCGCCCCGCGAAATGGCTTGGCCGTTTCTTGTGGCACAAGGGCGATGGCGCGGTCATCGACGGCACGCTGAATGGCATCGCCATGGGGATCATCCCCTTCTTCACCAAACTCGCGGGCCGTGCCCAGTCGGGTTATGTCTTCACCTACGCCTTTGCCATGGTTCTCGGGATTGCTGCCCTGCTGACCTGGACGGTTCTCGGGGGTCACTGAGTTATGGATAACCTCCTGTCGATCATCACCTTCATCCCGGCGGTGGCCGCGCTGATCATGGCGCTGTTCCTGCGTGGCGATGACAAGGCCGCAGAGCAAAACGCCAAGTGGCTGGCGCTTTTGGCAACCATTGCGACCTTCCTTGTGTCGCTGTTCCTGTTGATCGGGTTCGATCCGGCCAATACGGGCATGCAGTTTGTCGAAGAATACACCTGGATTGCCGGGCTGAACTACAAGATGGGCGTGGACGGCATTTCGATCTTGTTCGTGATGCTGACCACCTTCTTGATGCCAATCACCATCCTGTCGTGCTGGGGCGTTGAAACCCGCGTCAAGGAATACATGATCGCCTTCCTGCTGCTTGAGACGCTGATGATCGGCGTGTTTTGCGCGCTGGATCTGGTGTTGTTCTACCTCTTCTTCGAGGCAGGTCTGATCCCGATGTTCCTGATCATCGGCATCTGGGGCGGACAAAACCGCATCTATGCGGCGTTCAAGTTCTTCCTCTACACCTT
Organism: Paracoccaceae bacterium; assembly: GCA_049419625.1. Lineage (GTDB taxonomy): Bacteria > Pseudomonadota > Alphaproteobacteria > Rhodobacterales > Rhodobacteraceae > Tabrizicola_A. The sequence goes on from JBMSKG010000395.1 coordinate 1,832, forward strand.
CCTTGGCTCGGTTCTGATGCTGGTGGCCATGATCGCGATGTATGTCGCGGCGGGCACCACTGACATTCCGACGCTGATGGCGTTTGAATTCTCATCCGAGCCGATGGCGGTTCTGGGCCTGACCATCACGGGCGGGTTGCAGACGCTGTTGTTCCTCGCGTTCTTCGCCTCTTTCGCGGTGAAGATGCCGATGTGGCCGGTCCACACCTGG
>JBMSKG010000396.1:0-2020 GCA_049419625.1 Paracoccaceae bacterium
GCATGTTGACGCGCGCCAGCGCCTGATCGACGGCAGCGCGGTCCGCAGCAGACGGGCGGCGCAAAAAGCCCATATGGCCATAGCGTCCCATCATCACCACATCTTCGACCAGTACCGGGAAGGTCCAATCCACCTCTTCGGCTTGGGGCACATAGGCCAAGAGGTTTTGTCGCAGCGCCTCGGCCACTGGCATGCCCAAGATGCGGATCTCACCCTTTGCGGCATGCACAAAGCCCATGATCGCCTTGAAAAGCGTGGATTTCCCCGCCCCGTTTACCCCCACAAGAGCCGTGACCGTGCCGCGCGGGATGGCGAAACTGGCGTTCCACAGCGCGGTGTGACCGTTGCGATAGGTGACCGTCACATCGCGGGCAGATATGCCGTCGCCATCCGCCGCATGGGGCAGCGGCGGGTTTGCCAAGGGTTTTGACGCAAGCGTATCGGGCATCGGCAGTCCTTTTGGGGCGCGCAGTTAGTCGCGCGCTGCGGCAAGCCCTTCGGCCACTGTGGTCGAGGTCACCCGCAAGAGATCAAGATAGGTCGGCACCGGCCCGTCGGAAAGCGACAGGCTGTCGACATAGAGGACGCCGCCGTAGGCCGCCCCGGTTTCGCGCGCCACCTGCTCGGCGGGGGCGGTGTTGACGGTGCTTTCGCAAAAGACCACCGGGATGTCATGTTCGCGCACCCCGTCGATTACGGCGCGCACCTGTTGGGGCGTGCCCATATGGTCGGCGTTCATCGGCCAAAGGTACAACTCCTGCAGCCCCAGATCTCGGGCGAGATAGCTGAAAGCCCCTTCGCAGGTGACCAGCCAGCGCTGATCTTGCGGAAGCTCGGCAATCTTGGCGCGCAAAGGTTCGAGCGTGGCACGCAAGCGGTCTTTATAGGCTTCGGCATTGGCGCGGTAGGTCTCGGCATTGGCCGGGTCTTGCGCGACAAATGCGGCGGTGATGTTGTCGATATAAATCAGCGCATTTTCCAAACCCATCCAGGCGTGGGGGTTCGGTTTTCCCTCGTACGAACCCGACGAAATCGGGATGGGGGTGATCCCCTCACTCACCGTGACCGAGGGGATATCGCCCAGATTGGCAAGAAACTGTTCGAACCAAAGTTCAAGGTTCAAGCCGTTCCACAACACCAGATCGGCATCTGCCGCGGCCACGATGTCGCCGGGCGTCGGTACATAGCCGTGCATCTCGGCCCCCGCCTTGGTGATCGACACCACATCGGCCGCATCGCCGGCCACATTGGCGGCCATGTCGGCCAGCACTGTGAAGGTGGTCACCACTTTCAAGCGATCATCAGCAAAGGCTGCCGGGGCAAAGGTCAGCGCCAGCAGGCACGCCGCACCGGTCATCTTGGACGGAACGCAAGCCACTTTGGGCATTTCAGGGTCACTCCTGTCTCTGAAACAGACTGTTGGGCGAAGCGGGTCGCACTGTCAATCTAGTTGCGAATGATTATCATTAAAGATCACATTTTCGTCAGGCATGCGCATGCAAAAGGCCCTGCCGTGGCAGGGCCTTGGGTTGGCATGACCAGTGTGGCGCTTAGCGGCGAACCTTGGCCGCGTCGCGGGCCTGCGCCTCGGCTGTGGCGTGGCCACGATACCAGATGGTGATCAGCGAGGAGGTGATCACGATGAACAGGCTGTAAAGGATCGGGATGAACAGCACCTCTTGCTGCAGCGTACCGGTGAAGGTCAGCGTGATGATCAGAACCGCCAAAGGCCCGTTTTGGATGCCGGTTTCCAGACTAATGGTGCGGGCGCGGTTGCTGTCCTGACCAAGACCCCGCGCCAGCCAATAGCCCAAGAACATGCCTGTCAGGCCAATCCCGATGGTCGCCACATAGACTGGAAAGCCAGTGTCCAGCAGCATCTGGTAATTGCGCGGCACCCAAGAGCTGATCAGGAAGAGGATCACCGCCACCCCCAGCATCGACCCGATCAACTCGATCGTGGCCCCGATATTGGCGTTCAGCTTGCGCAGGCCCATGCCGATGACGGTGGGCACCAGAA
>JBMSKG010000397.1:0-2017 GCA_049419625.1 Paracoccaceae bacterium
GCCGCCGCAGGCAGGATGATCGCGCCGGACAGAAAAATCAAAAGGGCCTGTGTTGTGCTGACTGGCGCAAAGTCGGCAAAAGGCACGGCCAGCAGCCCGCCCAGAATTGAACCCACTGCCAGATGCGGCAGCATGTTGCGCTTCCCCGTCGTACGCAGCGTCACGTAATAGGCCGCAATGGTCAGTGCGTTCATCAGCGCAAAGCCATCTCCTAAAAGCCGCCCTTGCCCAAGACTGCCCGAGGCAAGGATCAACACGCCGGCAAAAACCAAGGCGATGGCAAGGGCCGTGGCGCGGTCAATCCGCTCCTTTAGCAGGAAGAACGACAGGATCGCGGCCAGAAACGGCGCAATGGCCAGTACCAAAAGCGCATTGGCGGCTGAGGTGTATTGCATGGCCGAACACCAGCTCAGAACACCACCCGCGTTCAGCCCGATGATCAGTAATCCTTTGCGGTCGAACCACTCGCCGCGCGCGGGCATGGTCCCAGGAGACAGGATCAGGTTGCCCAGAAGAAAGATACTGCCCGCCAGCACGCCCCGCCAAAAGGCTAGCGCCAGCATGTCCCCGCCGATCAGTCGCATCACCAAGGCATCGGGCACAAAGATCATGACCCCGCAAAGCGTGACCAGCACGCCAAAGGCCTGCGGGTTACGCTGAGCCAGTGCGGTCATGCGTCGCTGCCAAAAAGCTTTCGCAGAAAGCCGTAGAACCAGTCGGCCTGCCGCGCGTCATGTTCGGCCATAAACGTGTCCTGCTCGGCCTTGGTCTGCGCGCCTGGCTTACCAAAGGCCGCCCAAGGGTAGGATTGCCAGCGACGGAAGCCTTCGATGGTGACTTCAGGGTGGAACTGGAAAGCGAAGGTCTTGTCGCCATAGCGGAAGGCCTGATTGGGATAAAGCGGGCTGGAAGCCAGATGCACCGCGCCTTCCGGGATGGCAAAGGTGTGGAAATGCGCCTGTGTCATGTTGATCGTTTCAGGAAGGAAATCGCGGCCCTCGGGCGTGGGCGAGATCGGGTAGTAACCAAATTCGTGCACAGGGGTGTCATAGGGTCCGGCCCATGCCCCCAGCGTCCGGGCAATCTGCTGTGCGCCTTGGCAAATACCCAGCAGCGGGATGTCATTCGCGATGCAGGCGCGGATCCAGTCGGCCTCATCATGCAAGAATGGGTGCTTGTCTTCTTCAAAGACGTTGAACGGCCCGCCGTAAACCACCGACCCCGCCACATCCGGCCCTGCGACCGGCAGCTTGTCGCCCTTGAAGGGGCGATAGAAGACCGGCTCGAACCCGTTTTGCACGGCATAGGTCACCACCCGGTCATCTGGCGGATCATCGCCGTGACGGACAAGCACGATCTTGCGGGACATGAAACTCTCCTTTTGGACTCCGCGCCAGATTAGTGCGAACCGGGGCCGGTTTGGCAAAAGGAAAACGGGGGCGTGATAGCCAGTTTTTTTCTGCGCGGGGGCACGTTGTATTCTGCCAAGGCACCGGGGGAATGCCTCCACCCGGTCAGTGGTCAAGGGTCCTTTAGGGCAAAAGCGACGGGCCGGGCTGCAGTTCGGCGATTTCTCGGCGGAACGAGAGGGCATCGCCCGGGTCGGGCGCGTCAAGCTCCTCAGCATAACGCCGACCAGCGTAGGTCGCCCATGCGATCGGCCCCGGGGCGGCGGCATCACCGATCAGCTTGAGCGAGCCAATGCCTGCGGCCTGCCAATCATATGCTTTCAGCTGGTGGAAAAGACCGTCGTTCGGAGTGCGGCTGGTAACCATCAGCACGGCATCGCAGTCCAAAGTCGTTCTGCGCCCGCTCCACGTGCAGGTAAGATCGACCGCGCTTGCGTGAACAATATCCGGCGCGTGTGAAAGGTGGATGTGGACCCCGATCTCGGCAAGGCGGCGCTGGATGGTGGATTGTTCCAGCGTATTGTCGGTCCACTCCGCAACCTTCACGGCGGGCGTGACGAAATGGACGCTACAGCCGCGCGCGATCAAAAGCTCGGCCAAGACGCTGC
>JBMSKG010000398.1:0-2002 GCA_049419625.1 Paracoccaceae bacterium
TCCCGGTCTACGGCGCGGGGGAAAATGTGCGCGACTGGCTTTACGTCGAAGATCACGCCGACGCGCTCTTGCTCGTCTTGGAACAGGGCAGGCTCGGCCGCAGCTACAACATCGGCGGCGAGAATGAGCGGCGCAACATCGACCTTGTCCGCACCATCTGCGCCATTCTGGACAGGAAGCGGCCAAAGACAGGCTCTTACGCCGACCAGATCACCTTTGTCACCGACCGCCCCGGCCATGATGCCCGCTATGCCATTGATCCCACCCGCATCCGCGAGGAGTTGGGCTGGCGGCCCAGCGTGACGGTGGAAGAGGGGCTTGAACGCACGGTCGAGTGGTATCTGAACAACGAAGCCTGGTGGAAACCCCTGCAGGACCGCGCCGGAGTGGGCGTGCGGCTGGGGGTTACGACATGAAGGTTCTGGTCTTTGGCCAGACCGGCCAAGTGGCCCGCGAACTGGCCCGGCGTTGCCCGGAGGGCGTTTCGGCCCGGTTTCTGGGCCGCGATCAGGCCGATCTGATGCACCCCGCCGCCTGCGCCGCCGCGATGGCCGATTGCGACGGGGGCATCACCGCCGCCGCCTGGACGGCTGTGGACAGGGCCGAAACCGAAGAGGCGGCCGCCACGGTGGTGAATGGCGCGGCCCCGACCGCCATGGCGCAAAGATGCGCCGCCCTGGGCCTGCCCTTCCTGCATGTCTCAACCGATTATGTCTTTGACGGCAGCGGCGACGCCCCCTTCCGCCCCGATCACCCGACCGCCCCCCTTGGGGCCTATGGTCGGTCGAAACTGGCCGGGGAACAGGGCGTTCTGGCCGCCGGGGGCCGCGCGCTCATCCTGCGCACCTCATGGGTGGTCTCGGCCCATGGCACCAATTTCGTGAAAACCATGCTGCGGCTTGGCCGCGAGCGTGACAGCCTTAGCGTTGTCGCCGATCAGATCGGCGGGCCAACCCCGGCGGCGGCGATTGCAGATGCGCTTTTCACCGCCGCAACGGCGATGACCCAAGGCGCGCCGGGTGGCATCCATCACTTTGCGGGCGCCCCTGACACCTCATGGGCGGGCTTTGCGCGGCAGATCATGGCCCGCGCCGGGCTGGCCTGCCAGATCACCGACATCCCCTCCTCGGCCTACCCGACCCCGGCCCGCCGCCCGCTCAATTCGCGGCTGGATTGCACCGGCTTTACCGCCGCCTTCGGCCTGCCCCGCCCCGATTGGCGCGCGGGCCTTGATGACATTTTGCAGGAGCTTTCCCATGCAGCGTAAGGGCATCATTCTGGCCGGCGGTTCCGGCACCCGGCTTTGGCCGATCACCATGGGCGTCTCGAAACAGCTTTTGCCGATCTATGACAAGCCGATGGTCTATTATCCGCTGTCCGTGCTGATGCTAGCCGGCATCCGCGAGATTGCCATCATCACCACGCCCGAGGATCAGACCCAGTTCCAGCGCCTTCTGGGCGATGGGGCGCAATGGGGCGTTTCGCTCACATGGATCGTGCAGCCCTCACCCGATGGGCTGGCGCAGGCCTATCTTCTGGCACGCGACTTCCTGAACGGCGCGCCCTCGGCGATGGTCTTGGGCGACAATATCTTCTTCGGCCACGGGCTGCCGGAAATCCTCGCCAGTGCGGCGGCGCGCGACACCGGCGGCACGGTGTTCGGCTATCGCGTCGCCGATCCCGAACGCTATGGGGTGGTGGATTTCGACCGCGACGGCACCGTGAAGGCAATCATCGAAAAGCCCGAACGCCCGCCGTCGAACTTTGCCGTGACCGGGCTTTACTTCCTGGACGGCCGCGCGCCCGATCTGGCGGCCCGCGTCAAACCCTCACCGCGTGGCGAGTTGGAAATCGTCGATCTTCTGGAGTTCTACCGCGCCGAGGGCGACTTGCAGGTGGAAAAGATGGGCCGCGGCTTTGCCTGGCTTGACACTGGCACCCATGGCAGCTTGCTCGACGCCGGAAACTTCGTGCGCACCCTGACCGAACGACAGGGCCAGCC